>JAUIJH010000034.1 GCA_030431335.1 Alphaproteobacteria bacterium | reverse complement strand
CCTACGAGGCCGCGCCATGACCCATACCAGCGACATCGTCCGTCCGCCGCGCGATCTGGTGGAGGCACTGCGCGAGGCGGGCAGCGCCACCTGCGCCGGCGACCTCAAGCGCCTCGGCATCCGCAACAGCTTTATCGCCGGCGCCACGTGCTGGACGCCCGGGCGCCCGGCCATCGCCGGCCCGGCGCTGACGCTGCAGTTCCTGCCGCTGCGCGAGGACCAGTACCAGGACGACGAATACGCCGACCCCGAAAAGCAGCTCCACCGCCACTGCCTCTACCATACGCAGTCCGGCGACATCGTGGTGGTGGACGCGCGCGGCTCGATGCATTCGGGCGTCTTCGGCGAGATGATGCTCACCTACTTCGCCGGGCGCGGCGGGCTCGGCGTGGTCGTCGACGGCTGCGTGCGCGACTGGCCCAAGGCCAAGGAGCTGAACCTCGGCTTCTGGATGAAGGGCGTCACCCCCAACTACCACACGCAGACGGAGATCTTCCCCTTCGGCGTCAACGTGCCGATCGGCTGCGGCGGCGCGCTGGTGATGCCGGGCGACATTATCGTGGCCGACGAGGACGGCGTGGTGGCGGTTCCCATCAGCCTCGCCGAAAAGCTCGCCGAGCGGGCCGGCCACCACGCCGAGTGGGAGGAATTTTCGCGCCTGCGGCTCGCCCAGGGCGGGGACTTGCGCAAATACTACCCCTTGCGCGAAGACGCCCAGGCCGAGTTCGAGGCGTGGAAGAAAAACGGCGGCGCCTGACGCCGCGCTGCCGGGATCAGCCGGCCGACATCGAACGCAGCGCCTCGATACCCTTTCCCCACCTCGGTGCTAAAGAACGGTCGCTGATGGTGCGGGCGAGCGGGCAAACCGCGATAGGCCCGCGACGCGATCGATCCCGGAAGGAGCTGCCACATGTCGATTTCCGAGAAGGATGTGATCGGCCTCATGAACGCGTTTCATGAGACGGTCATGACCAAGAAGGGGACTGCCGCGGAGCAGGGGGCCTTCTTCCTCCATCCCGACCCGCGCATCTATGTGCCGCACGGCGAAGACATCTCGATGCAGGCCAACTACGAGATCCATCAACGGCTGACCGATGAGATGCACCAGACGATGCAGCAGTGGGAGATCACCCCGCTGTGCGACAATCCCGAGCGCGTCCGGGCCGTCGGCGCGGTCTATTGGCAGGGAAGACTGGTCGACGGGGACGAAAACGCGATCATCAAATGTGTCGTCGGAGAAGACTGGATCGTGCAGCGCTTGCCGTCCGGGGAACTGAAGATCGCGCTCTATATCAATTCCTACCACCATTTCCTGCCCGATTCGGCGCTCATCGATCTGGGCTGAACCGGCGAACCCTGGCCTTTATCGTGTGAAGACAGCGCGCTGCCGTGCGCCCCGCGCGGGGCAGGCGGCGCGGCAAGGGCGGCAACACAACGCACGCCCCGCGGCAGTGTTTGCCATAATAACGCCCGTACCAGTGGGTGTGAACGGAGGAAATCGGTGACGTCACCGTCGCAGGAGGAGGGCACGCGCGAGCGTGTCGTGATCGTCGGAGCGGGGCAGGCCGGATTTCAGGCGGCCGCCAGCTTGCGCGCGGAGGGGTTCGCCGGGTCCGTCCAGCTCGTGGGCGACGAGCCGGGCCTGCCCTACCAGCGCCCGCCATTGTCGAAGGCTTTCATCAAGGATGGCGATGCCGACCGTCTCGTCCTGCGCGGCCGCGATTTTTACGAGAAGAACGCCATCGAGCTGATCGAGGCGCGCGCGGAGCGGATCGACCGGGAGGCCCATTTGCTGGCGCTGGCCGACGGGCGCCAGCTCGCCTACGACCATCTGGTGCTCGCCGTCGGAGCGCGCAACCGGACGCCGCCCATCGAGGGGGGCACCTTGGCGGGCGTCCTCGATCTGCGCAGCTTGGGCGATGCGCACCGTCTGCGCGAGGCGCTTGCCGAGGCGCGGCGCGTGGTGGTGGTGGGCGGCGGCTTCATCGGCTTGGAGGTGGCGGCGACGGCGCGAGCGCGCGGCTGCGAGGTGACGGTGCTCGAAGCGGCGGACCGGCTGATGAGCCGGGCCCTGTCGCCCGCGATGTCGGCTCACTTTCTCGCCGTGCACGAGCGGGCGGGCATCGAGGTGCGGCTCGGCGTCCTCGCGCAGGCGATCGTGGGCGAGGAGGGGCGCGCGCGGGGCGTGCTGCTTTCGGACGGCGATGTGCTGGGGTGCGACCTCGTTCTCCTCGCCATCGGCATCAGCCCGTCCACCGAGCTGGCGCGCGATGCGGGACTCGCGACGGGGGACGGCATCGTGGTGGACGACCTGCTGCTGACCGCCGACCCCGCCATCAGCGCCATCGGCGATTGCGCCAGCTTCCCGCACCGCGCGGCCGGCGCCATGGTGCGGCTGGAATCGGTGCAGAACGCGGTCGACCAGGCCAAGACCCTGGCGCGGCGCATCGTCGGCCACCAGGTCCGCTACGACGAGGTCGCCTGGTTCTGGAGCGACCAGGGCGACCAGAAGCTGCAGATCGCGGGTCTCGTCGCCGGAGCCGACCGGACGGTCGCACGCCCGTCGGCGGACGGACAGAAGCTGACCGTGCTGTCCTTCAAGGATGGCATCCTGGTCGCGGTCGAGACCGCCAACGCGCCGGGCGATCACATGGCCGCGCGCAAGCTCCTGGAACTGCCGGAGCCGCCGACGCTGGCGCAGCTCGAGGCGGTGGATTTCGCGCTGCGCGGGCTGTTGCGCCGCCCTGGCTGAGGGCGTCTGCGCGGGGAGGGCGGCGGCCCTCTCGTTGCTCGAAACCCCATCCATGCCGCCGGCCTGCCTCGCCAGTCGCATCAATGCTGAAGGCCACTCGCTCGCCTCGGCGGCCGGACGGGGATCGAGCGGACGGCCGATGGACTTTTGCTTCGGCAACGCCTGAGTTTTCGCTGCGATTGCAGCACGGTTTTATCGCGCCCTATTTGCGGGATCGAACAATCGTGGTACTATATTTTCATATTTTATTAATGGTTGACTTATGCACGACCGTAAACTTGCATCGATTGTTGGCGCTGCCGTTCGCGCATTGTTGCCGGCCGCCGAGGTGGTTCGGTGAAACCCGTCGGCATTCTGTTGCGGGCCGCTGAGGCGCCGCAGCAGGGCTTCACGGCAATGCGGACCGAGTTCGAGCTGGCCGCCCAGGCTGAGCCGCTGCTGCCGGATATCGAATCGGGGCAGGCGCTCGCGGCGGCGGGTGCGGTCCGCTGGTGGGCGCTGGACCTCAAGCCGGCCGAGGATCGCCCGCAGGCCTTCGGCGCCGCCGAAGAAGAGCGCGGCGTCGGCGCGGTGTGGGACCTGTGCCACGAGATGGTGGAGAAGGACCCCACCATCGAGTTCGCCGAGCCGGATCTGGAGCAGACCTTCGATCCCGGCCTCATCGGCCAGCGGCATCTCGGCCAGGCCTCCAGCCGCGACACCGGCTCCAACGGCGACAAGATGTGGTACCGCGAGGCCGGCGAGTATGACGGGCTCAGCTCCTCCTCGCGCAAGCCGGTGCGGGTCGCCCACCTCGATACCGGCTATCTGGAAGGCTACGAGGTGCTGCCGCGCCACCTGCGCACCGACATCGCCGTCAACACCATCTCCGGCGAAGACCCCACCGACGCGCGGGACGTGACGCGTGACGGGCTGTCCACCCAGGCCGGCCACGGCACCGCGACGATGGCGCTGCTGGCCAGCAGCTACAAGGAAAAGGGCAAGACCGTCGGCGTCGCGCCGTTCGCGGAGGTGGTGCCTTTTCGCGTCGCCAACCGCGTCTATCACCTGCGCACACGCTCCATCGCCCGCGCCTTCGACGAGGTGCACCGCCTCAACCGCGACAGTCGGACGGCCATCCACGTGGTGTCCATGAGCATGGGCGGCTGGCCCTCCGATGCGTGGGCCAGCGCGATCAACCAGGTCTACGAGGACGGCACGGTGATCGTGACGGCGGCCGGCAACAACATCAACGGCGCGCCCACCTACGAGCTCGTCTACCCCGCCCGCTTCGAGCGCGTCATCGCCGCCACCGGCGTGATGGCCAACGGCGAGCCCTACCACGATCTCGGCCTCGGCGAGATGACCGGCAACTACGGTCCCCCCGAGGCGATGGGCAGCGCCATCGCCGCCTACACCCCGGACGTGCCGTGGATCGCGCTGGACGACCCCAAGGGCGTCACCGGCGGCGGCGGCGGCACCTCCAGCGCGACGCCCCAAGTCGCGGGCGCCGCGGCGTGGTGGATCCGCGAGCACCGCGATCGCTACGATGCCTATCGCGAGGGCTGGCAGAAGGTGGAGGCGGTGCGCCACGCACTCTTGTCCAGCGCCGCCATGCCGGACAACCCGGAGGACAAAGCCGAAGCGGCCAAGCATTTCGGCAAGGGCACGCTGAAGGCGGCGCGGGCGCTTGCCGTCGCCCCGCCTGCCGCGCGGAACCTCACCAAGCGGCCCCCCGCGAGCGCCCGCTTCTCGCTGTGGCGGCTGCTGCCGAACCTCTTTGCCGACGGCGAGGACGGAGCGAGGCGGATGCTGGCGCTGGAAGCCGAGCAACTCATGATGAGCTCGCAGATGACCGCGTCGTTCGCCGAGTTCAGCGCGCTCGCCAAGGTGCCCGACGCGGACCTTTCAAAGGACGACCAGATCCGGCGCGATACGCTGCGACAGGGCATCCTCGACAGGCTGAAGGATCACCCGCTCGCCTCGCGCAGGCTGCGCGCCTTCCTGGGCGCGGTGCCGGGCGGCGGCAGGGCGTCCAAGCGCGACGGCGGGGACGATCACGGCGCGTGGCGCGACTACCAGATCGCCTACGCGAGGACCGGCATCGTGCCGGAAAAGCCCGCCGCGCGCCCCCTCAGGGTCTACGCCATCGATCCGTCGATGGAGGCGCAGATCGCCACCTTCCACCTCACCGAGGCGACGCTGGCGATCCCCTGGGAGGAGGGCATCGGTCCGGGGCCCGTGGGCGAATATCTGGAGGTGATCGACGTCGATCCGGCCAGCGGGGCGGCCTATGCCCCGGTCGACCTCAACGACCACCGCCTGTTGGCGCAGGACGGGCTGGCGCCGTCGGAGACCAACCCGCAATTCCACCAGCAGATGGCCTACGCGGTCGCCATGTGCACCATCGACCACTTCGAGAAGGCGCTTGGCCGGGTGGCGCTGTGGGCACCGCGCCGCTCGGCCGACAACCGGCGCGGCACGTTCGTGCGCCGCCTGCGCATCCATCCGCACGGCGCGCGGCAGGCCAACGCCTACTACAGCATCCAGAAGAAGGCGCTGCTGTTCGGCTACTTCCGCAACACCAACCCCGGCGGCGAGGCGGCGAGCGAGCAAGGCACCACCGTCTTCACCTGCCTGTCGCACGACGTCATTGCGCACGAAACCTCGCACGCGCTGCTCGACGGCCTGCACAGCGCCTTCGCCGAGCCCACCAGCAAGGACGTGCTCGCCTTCCACGAGGCGTTCGCCGACATCGTCGCCCTGTTCCAGCACTTCACGATGCCGGAGGTGCTGCGCGACCAGATCGCCCGCACCGGCGGCGACCTGCGCAACCGCAATCTTCTGGCGCAGCTCGCGGTGCAGTTCGGCCAGGCGCTCGGGCGGGTGGCGCTGCGCGACTATATCGGCTCCTTCAAGGAGACCAAAAACACCGACACCGGCGAGGTGAGCCTCCAGTGGAAGCGCAGCGAGCCGAGCCGCTCCGATCTGGACAACGCGCGGGAAGCGCACATGCGCGGGGCCGTTCTGGTGGGCGCCGTGTTCGACGCCTTCCTGGAAGTGTTCGAGCTGCGCACGCGCGACGACGTGCTGATGGCCACCGGCGGCACGGGCCTGTTGGGGGAGGGCGCGCTGCCGCCTGTCCTGGTGGAGCGTCTCGCGCAGGAGGCGGCGACGCTGGCGGGCTATTTCCTCACCCTGTGCATTCGCGCGCTCGATTATTGCCCCCCGGTCGACATCAATTTCGGCGACTATCTGCGCGCCCTCGTCACCGCCGAAAAGGACATGACGCCAACGGACGAGAAGTCGCTGCGCGTGGCGTTGATCTCGGCCTTCCGCGAACGCGGCATCTTTCCAGCCGACGTCAACAACCTCACCGTCGACGCACTGATGTGGCGCCCGCCGCCCTATCCGATCCCGCTCGCCGCGGCCCAGGCGCTGCTTGGGGAACTAACGCTGTCGTGGAGCCGCGACACCGACCGCGCCCAGGCCTTCCACTCCAGCAACACCAACGCCGACATCGTCGAGAAATGGCTGCTGGGCGGGGCTTTGGAGCAGAAATATCTCGGCATGCTCGGCTTTTTGCCGGTGGGCACCGTGCGCACGATCAACGGCGTCGCCGGCACCATCGGGCCGCTCCAGGTCCACTCGGTGCGCCCGGCGATCCGAGCCACCTCCGACGGGCGCGTGCGCACCGACATCGTGGTGGAGATGACGCAGTCGTGGATCACGAGCGAGCCGACGCGGGTGGAGTACAAAGGCGGCTGCACGGTGCTGATCGATCCGGGGACGGGCAAGGTGCGCTACTTCATCCGCAAGCGCGTCGGCCATTCGCAGCGGGTCGAATTCCAGATGAACTTCATGAAGCAGGAGGCGGCGCGCCTCCTCGCCTGCAACTATTGCAGCGACGGGCTGGCCGGACGCGATCCGGCCAACCCGGCCGCCGTGGAACCGTTCGCGCTGCTGCACGACGACATCGAACACGCGAGGCGCGGCCATGAACGCACGAAGACGGCGTAGCGCCAGCACCGCGGCCGACAAGGTCGCCGCCAAGGTGCGCGTCTATCGCCAGGGCATCGGCGATTGCATCCTCGTCACGCTCCCGCGCGCGGACGGATCGCCCTTCCACATCCTGATCGACTGCGGCGTGATGATGGTGACCAAGGACAAGAAAGCCAAGCTCGCCGCCGTCATCGACGATATCGCGGCCGAGACGGGCGGCGCGATCGACGTGCTTGTCGTCACCCACGAGCACTACGACCATGTGGCCGGCTTCCAGCTGGTGCCGGACGTGTTTGACAAGCTCACCGTGAGCGCGGTGTGGACGGCGTGGACCGAGAACCTCAACGATCCCCTCGCGAAAGAACTCCATAACCGGCACGACAAGGCGTTCGCCTTGCTGGAGCAGAGCTTCGGCGCGCTGCGAGCGGCGGGCGCCGGGGAGGAAGCGCAGCGCCTGGCCTCCGCCGCGGCCGGCGCGGCGCCCGACAGCGACCCCGAAATGGCCGATCTCAACGCGGACAACGTCTTCGCCGCGGTGCGGGTCAGCACCGAAAGCGCCAAGGAGGCGGCGCTCGCCAGCGTCACGCCGCGCGATCCGGACTATCTCGACCCCCACACCCTCGCCCCGCTGCCGGACGACGTCGAGGCCACCATCTACGTGCTCGGCCCGCCGAAGGACGAGGCGAAGCTCAACCGCTCCGACCCCAGCTCCGACGTGCCCGAGACCTTCGGCCTCGCCGAAGCGCTTGCGGCCGCCGGCGAAACGATGTCCGACATCGACGCGAATGCCGGCAACTTTCCCTTCAACGAGATGCTGAAAATCCCGCTCGAAGTTGCCAGGGCAGAGATGGATTTTTTCAAGAAGCAGTACTTCAGGGGCTTCAGCAAAACGGAAATTCGCAACCGGCGCGACCGCAATGCGGCGGCCGAAAGCGGCGGCGGGGGGCGGCTGGAGCCGGTTCTCGACGAGACCGATACGGACGTGAAGTGGCGCAGCATCGACGGGGCTGCCTTCGCGCGGGCGCAGGACCTGGCGCTGCACCTCGAAAAGCACACCAACAACACCAGCCTCGCCTTTGCCATCAAGCTCAGAACGGGCGACGTGCTGCTCTTTCCCGGCGACGCCCAGGTGGGCAACAACCTGTCCTGGCACGACGCGGATTTTACCGACGGCGACAGCACCGTCACCACCGAATCGCTGCTGGGCCGGACGGTGTTCTACAAGGTCAGCCACCACGGCAGCCACAACGGCACCCTGCGCGACAAGGGCCTCGGCATGATGCGCGCGCTGCGCTTTGCCGCCATCACCATTTCCGAAACCGACGCGCGCAAGCTCGGCTGGGACCGGATGCCGCTCGCCGAGCTGGTGGCCGCGATGGAAGAGGAGGTGGCCCGCCGCGACGGCGCCGTGGTGCGCACCGACGCCGAAGTGGTGCACCCCGACGTGCGCCGCGAGGCGCTGTTCTACGAATTTTCGTTCTGAGCTGCCCGCCAGGCGCCGCTCCGCGATGTTCTCGTGGGCGGCGCATCAAGTTCTGGCTTGACGGCGGCCACCGCTCCCATGTCTGACCTTGGCCGTGTCCTGGAACGGAAAGGTCTTGCCATGTCTCTCACGCCCGAAGCGAAAGCCACCCTCGAAGCGGTGACCACCGCAACGCTCACCACGATCTTGCTCAAGAAGGGGCTGCGGAACGTGTGGATGCGCCGGGTGATGCCGCTGAGGGCAGGACAGACGCGGCTGGTGGGCGAGGCGTTCACGCTGCGCTTTGTGCCCGCGCGCGAAGATTTGGCAACGCCCGCCTCCTGGGGCAACCCGATTTCCACCCGCGCCGCCATCGAGGCGATGCCGGAGGGGTGCATCGCGGTGATCGATGCCATGGGCGTCGACGACGCGGGCGTGTTCGGCGACATCCTTTGCGCCCGCATGAAGAAGCGCAACGTGGCGGCGCTGGTCACCGACGGCGTGGTGCGCGACCTGGGCGGCGTGCTCGCCACGGACCTGCCGGTGTGGTGCCGCGGGGCGGCCGCGCCTCCCTCGGTCGCCGGCCTCACCTTCGTGGGATGGAACGAGACGGTCGGCTGCGGCGGCGTCGCGGTCATTCCCGGCGACATCATCGTGGCGGACGGGGACGGCGCGGTGGTGATCCCGCTGGCGCTCCTCGACGAGGTGGTTGCCGAAGCGCCGGCGCAGGAAGAGATGGAAGGCTGGATCATCGAAGAGGTGGACCGCGGCGAGAAGCTGCCGGGCCTTTATCCGATGAACGAGGCGACCAAGGAGCGCTACCGGGCTTACCTCGACGCCAAGCGGAAATAACCGCCGGCGCGTGATCTCCGCGCGCCGCACGGCAGCGGCGCGGGACGGCCCGGCGCTGGAGCCGGGCTGCCCTCGCGGCGACCCGAGCCCGTCGCCCGCCGAAGAGATGAGCCATCGGCGGCGACGTCGCCGATGGCGCATTCGGCGGCCCGTCGACGGTGCGATTGGCTGCGTCCGGTGGCTCCACCGGGTTCAGCGCATACGGTAGAATTCGGCGATCGCACGAAGCCTTGCCCGCAGGAGTGGCGGGCGACGGCGTTTTACTTGTTTCGCCGGCGGGCTCATCGAACGGGGCCGAAGCGCAACGCGTCGGATCGGCAACGATCGCGACAGGCGATCCCTCCATCGGCGACGACGAACTCCCTCGTTCACCCGATGCGCGATGCCAGCCCGGATGTCGTCGGAAATCTTCGTTTCGAGGAGCCGGCAATTCCCGGCCGCCAGGGTGCGGCGCCGGCCTCACCCGACATTTCCAATCTGTACCATGAAGCACGCCGCTCCCGCCGCGCGGACGATTGCGTAATCTTTACAAGATCTATTGACGATCTATTTCAAATCGGCACGATGGGCTTAACGATAACGATAATTCGGAGGATCCATCGTGCAAGGCATTGGAAATCGATTGTTCGGGGCCGCCATGTCGGCCTTGGCGCTGGTCGCGGTCCCGGCGCTCGCTCAAGCGTTCCCGGACAAGCCGGTGACCATCGTGGTGCCCTGGCCGGCCGGCACGGTGCCCGACACCGCGCTGCGCGTTCTGGCCGATCTTGCGAGCGAGGACATGGGCCAGCCCATCGTGGTGACCAACGTCACCGGGGGCGGCGGCACGAAGGGCACCGCCTTCGTGAAGAATTCCGAGCCCGATGGCTACACCATCCTCAACAACTGGGTCGCGCCCCACGTGGTGCAGCGGATCGTCAACAAGGACATCGGCTACGACGATTCCGATTTCGATCCCATCGGCGGTTGGATCTTCTCGCCGTTCCAGATCATGGTCTCGGCCCAGCATCCGGCGCAGAACCTCCAGGAATTCGTGGAGTGGGCGAAGGCGCAGGACGGCAATATCGACGTCGGCGTGTGCGCGGCCATGTCCGTGCCCCGCTTCGTGATGGAAGGTTTCCTGCAAAAGGCAGGCGTCGAGAACTATACGCCCGTGCCCTTCCAGGGCTGCAGCACCGAGAACAACAAGGGCGTCCTGGACGGCACGCTCGATGCCACCATCACCGACGCGTCCGGACCCTCCACCTTCGGCGACGCGGTGCGCCCGCTCGCCTTCTTCACGCCCGAGCGGGTCTCCGCCGCGCCCGATGTCCCGACCGCCGACGAACTCGGCTACGGCCTCGGCTGGGGCGGCAAGTCGACCCTCGGCTGGGGCGGCCTGGTGGTGCCGGCCGGGGTGCCGGAAGATCGCCGCCAGAAGCTGATCGAGGTCCTGTCCAAGTGGATCACCTCGGATGAGTTCGTGAGCCGCATGAAGACCGAGCGGCAGATCCCGGTGGAATGGATGCCGCCGGAAGAATTCGAGGCCCTGTGGGCGAGCTCCTACGACGCGCTCGAGCCGATCGTCTCCGCGATCGTCGAGAAAGAAGGCGCCAAATGACAATCGCGACCGGCGGGGCACGTTGCTCCGCCACGCCGTGCACCGTCGCTGCCGGGCTATGAGCGCCCGGCGGCTCGTGCCGGCGCTTGCGACCTTCCTCGTCGGGCTCGTCTTCCTGGCCGGCTCGCTCAACCTCGATGTGGAACTGTCGCAGCGCATCGGCGGCGTCATCGGGCCGGCGCGCTACCCGCTGATCCTGGCGGTGTGCGCCATGGTCCTGGCGCTCCTCATCGTGCTGGAGCCGCCGCCCTCGGGGGCGGACGCCATCCCGGACGCGGCGGCGGTGCCGGTCAGCCGCGCCACGGCGGTGAAGATCGTCGCCCTTTTCGCGGCGATCCTCGCCTTTCTCGTCCTGTTCAAGCCGCTCGGCTACGCCATCAGCGCAACGGGACTGATCATGGCCATCATGCTCCTGGGCGGCTTGCGTAACCGGCTCCTCGCCCTTGCCCTCGCGGTGGGGCTCGTCGCCCTCTTCTACGTCGCGTTCGAGAAAATCCTGCTCGTCAGCCTTCCCGAGATGCCGCTCCTGGGCGGGCCTTGGTGACCCTCACGGACTGCCAACATGATTGAGACGATCACGTCTCTCGCCGGCGCGGTGTCGTTCGGCGAATTCACCGCGCTCATCATCGGCCTCGTGGTCGGGGTGATCGTCGGCGCGCTGCCGGGGATGGGCCCGTTCCTGGGCGTCACCCTCGCGATCCCGTTCACCTATTCCATGGACGCGGTGTCCAGCATGGCGCTGCTCCTGGGCATCTACCAGGGCGGCTCCTATGGCGGCGCCATCTCGGCGACGCTTCTGGGCATCCCCGGCACCCCGATGGCGGCGGCGACACTCCTCGATGCCCATCCCATGGCCAAGGCCGGGCGTGCCTCCGAGGCGATCAGCCTCGCCACCATCGCCTCCACCGCGGGCGGCGTCATCGGAGGGCTCACGCTGATCTTCGCGGCGCCGTACCTTGCCACCATCGCGTTGAAGTTCGGCCCTGCCGAGATCTTCGCCCTCGCGCTCCTGGGGCTCACGGCCATCGCCTCGCTCAGCCAGAGCGGCTCGGTGGCCAAGGGCCTCGCCTCGGGCGTGTTCGGCCTCCTCATCGCCGCGGTCGGCAACGATCCGATCACCGGCGTCCGGCGCTTCACCTTCGGCACCACCGACCTCGACGGCGGCGTCACGCTGGTGGCGCTCCTCATCGGCGTCTTCGCCATCTCCGAGGTCGCCATCCAGATCGAGCAATCGGCGGCCCCGCAGCGCGTGGCGCAGAAGGTCGTGCCGATGCTGTCGACGCTGAAGACGCTCGCCACGCGCCCCTTCGCCTACCTGCGGGCGAGCGTGGTGGGCGTCCTCGTCGGCATCATTCCGGGCATCGGCGGCATCACGTCGGCCTTCTTCGCCTACAAGCTCGCACGCGACGCGTCGAGCGCGCCCGAGACCTTCGGCACCGGGCGCGAGGAGGGGGTGATCGCCAGCGAGGCGGCCAACTCCGCCACCACCGGCGGGGCGATGATCCCCATGCTCGCCGTCGGCATTCCCGGCGATCCGGTCGTCGCCGTCCTGATGGGCGGGTTGATGATCCAGGGGCTGACGCCGGGGCCGATGCTGTTCCTGATGGAGCCGCAGGTGGTGAGCGGCATCTTCGCCGTGTTCATCATCGGCGCGCTCCTGATCCTGCCGGTGGGCTTCCTTCTGCTGCCGTTCTTCGTGCGCCTCCTTCGCATTCCCCAGGCCATCCTCATGGGCGGGGTGACGCTGCTCGCGCTCCTGGGCGTCTACGCCGTCCAGCGGCAGGTGTTCGACCTGTGGATGATGATGGGCTTCGGCCTCGTCGGCTATGCCATGCGCAAGATGGGCTTCCCGCTCGCGCCGCTGGTGATAGGCTTCATCCTCGGCCCGATCTTTGAGGCCAATTTCCGCCGCACGATGATCATCGGGGAGGGCGATTTCTTCGCCACCATGGCGGATCGGCCGATCGCCGCCGCGATCATGACACTGTCCGTCGCCATCCTCGTCATCCAGTCGGTCAATCAGGTGCGCGGTGCCGTGCGCCGCAACAGGAGGCCCCATTGACCCGAACGGTCATCGACCCGCACATCCACCTGTGGTCGCTCGAGGACGGGCGCGAGATCTGGATCCGCGAGCGCATCGAGGCGCTGTCGCGCGATTTCGGCCTCGCCGATTTCCATGCCCAGAGCACCCGAGCGCGGCTGGACGTGGAGGGCGTGCACGTGGTGCAGGCGAGCGCGACGGTGTCGGAGACGGAGCACTTCCTCCGCGCGGGACAGCGCAATCCCTTCATCCGCGGTGTCATCGGTTGGGTGGACCTGGAGGACGATGCCGGCCGGCTAGGCGAAACGCTCGACCGGCTGGCGGGCATGGGCCGCCTGTCGGGCATCCGCGCCTATCCCCGGCGCGAGTTCGACATCGAGTGGCTCGACCTGCCGGCGGTGCGGCAGGGCCTCGCGGTGCTGTGCGAGCGCGACCTGCCGGTCGATGCATTGGCCAACTGCACACAGCTCGCCCGCCTGCGGAGCGCCCTCGACGGTCACGACGCGCTGGTCGCGGTGGTGAATCACGGTGGGCGCCCCTTCGTGATGACGGGAGACCTCACGGGCTGGCGCGAGGACATCGCCGCCCTCGCCGAGCGGCCGCGCACCTACTGCAAGCTGTCGGGGCTGGTGGAGCGGGCGGGCGTGGAGTGGACCGCCGACACGCTCAAGCCATGGATCGGCGCGTTGCTGGAGACCTTCGGCCCCGATCGGCTGATCTTCGCCAGCAACTGGCCGGTCATGACCTTGATGTCGACCTACGCGAGGTGGCTCGACACCCTCGACGGTCTGCTGCACGGGTTCGGCCTCAGCGAGGACGAGTGCGCCCGGATCTACCGCGGCAACGCCCAGGCGGTCTACGAGCGGGCCAGCTAGACTAGGGCCGGTCCGGGGCGCTTGGGGCAGGGGTGCCCCGCCGGTCAGAACAGGAAGTCGGAGAGGTCGATGATGCCCGCCGCGTCGGCGATCTCGATGGTGTTGGCCGGGTTGGCCAGCTCGGTGATCAGCGCGGCCGCGCCCTTGGTGCCGATGGAAAGATCCGCCAGCGAGTTCACCGCCGCGTTGCTGCGGAAGTCGAGCTTGTCGAGGCCGTCTTCGAAGTCCTCCCAGAGATCGCGGCCCCAGTTGTTGGAGAACACGCAGACGTCCGCGTCGCCGCCACCGATGAGAATGTCGCGGCCGCGGCCGCCCTCGATCACATCCTGGCCGACGCTGCCCTCGCAGCGGTCGTTGCCAGCGCCGCCCAGCAGCGTGTCGGCCCCGCCGCCGCCGAACAGCTCGTCGCTGCTGGAGCCGCCGTCGAGCATGTCGTTGCGCCCGCCGCCGTTGAGGAAATCGGCGCCGCCGTTGCCGAAGAGGCTGTCGGCTCCGTTGCCGCCCAGCATTCTGTCGGCGCCGCCGCCGCCGGACATGTTGTCGTCGCCCGCGCCGCCCGACAGCTCGTCGTCGTGGCTGCCGCCGAGGACGCGGTCGTTGCCGCGTCCGCCCAGCAGGTTGTCCTCGCCCGCGCCGCCGACCAGCGAATCGTTGCCGTCCTCGCCCCGCAGCGTGTCGAGCCCCGCCGCACCCCGCAGCGTGTCGTTGCCGGTCCCGCCGAAGCCCAGATCGTCGCCGCCGCGGCTGTTGATCTCGTCGTTGCCGCGCATGCCGTAGAGGCGGTTGGCGGCGCCGCTCCCCAGAAGCTTGTCGTTGCCGTCGCCGGTGATGGCGTGCTCGATGCCGGAGATGGTGGCGCGGACCCCGTCGATGGTGGCGCTTCCACCGCCCAGGTCGATGCGCGCCACCGCGGTGAGGGCGGCACCGTCGATCCAGTCCTTGCCGGCCGTGTCGGTGATGGTCTTGCGGGCACTGTCGCGGGTGACGGATGCGCTGAACTCATCGGTGAAATGGTAGACGTCGTTGTTCGCCCGGCCGCCCTCGTTGCGGCCGTAGATGGTGAGTTCGGCCGCGTTCAACACCCCCGAGTCGGCGCGGACGGTGTCGGTGATCGAAAGCGTCCAGGTGCCGCGCGCATCCTCGCCCCGGAAGGCGTTGGCGCCGAAGGTCCAGCTCCAGCCGTTGTTGGCGAGGCCGGTGCTGCTCTCGCCGGCATACAGTGACACGCTGGTTCCCCCGGGCGAGGTCAGCGCGATCTCGAGGTCGGTCAGGAAGGAGTGCTCGAGGTCGATCTCGAGGGCGACCGATTCGGCCACGAAGGTGCCGGTGGCGATGGTGAAGTCCACCTCGGTGGTGGCGAAGTCGGGCAGGGCGGTCGGCCCGGCGGTGGCCCTGGTGAGGGTGTCCTCGTTGGCGCTCGTCTGGGCGGAGGCGAACCGGTGCCACACCTCCGCGAGCCTCACCGCGTTGTGGGCGTTGACGCCGCCGAAGCCGTAGTCCTCGGAAAAGTGCAGGCCGCCGCCGTTCCAATTGTCGGCGCCGTTGTACTGCCAGGCGTGTTCCTCGTCGGCCGTGAGGCGCCCGCCGACGCCGCTGCCCACCTCGTGGGCGCTGTAGGCGAGGATGGTGTGGACGTCGCGCCAGCCGAGGCCCTCGTTCGCCTCCAGCATCAGCGCCACGACGCCGGCCACCACCGGCGTCGCGCCCGAGGTGCCACCGAAATCGTTTGTATAGTTGCCCGATGAGTAGCCTGCGTTGCCTCTGAGGTCGGTGGTGGTCTGGCCTTGGCTGCCGCCGTTGCTGGGCGCGGAGACCAGCAGGTTGGCGCCGTAGTTGGAGTAGTAGGAGGCGTCGCCCTCGTCGTCGTAGGCGCCCACGGAGATGGTGGCGCGGCTGGCGTTGATCGCCTCGGAGTTGGCGTTGGTCTCCTCGTTGCCGGCCGCCTTCACGTTGATGGTGCCGAGACCGCCGCGCCCGTCCTCCAGCGAGGCCTCGAACCGGGCCGCCTCCGACGCGATGCCCGCATCGGGGTTGAAGATCTGGTTGTAGCCCCAGCTGTGGTTGGTCACGTCGAAGGTGTCGAGCTGGTCGAGCGCGGCGCGGAAGCCGTTCACGCTGCTCGCGGCGCCGGAAAAGATGTTGACGCCGGTGAGGCTTGCATCCCAGGCGACGCCCACGGTGCCGGTTCCGTTGAGCTCGGCCGCGATGATGCCGGCAACGGACGTGCCGTGCGGGCCGTCCACGGGCATCGGGTCGACGGCCGATCCGTTGATCTCGACGTGCTGCGAGGCGTCGTAATTGTCGTCGAGGTCGGGGTGGGTGTACTGGATGCCGTCGTCGTAGACGCCCACCTGGACGCCGTTGCCGGAATAATCCGACCAGACCTCCTCGATGCCGCCCAGGAGCGAAAGGTACCACTGGTCGGCATAAAGATTGTCGGTGGGATTGACGGCCATTGCGATGCCTCTTTCGTTTGTCCGGCTTCGACGCTGCCGGGCAGGAGCCTGCCGCCCCTGTGGTCCAATCCGAACGGCCTCGCTTTCAATATGTTCCTAGTATTATAACTCCTTGTCTAGGTGTGTATTTGTTTATCTTAGTGTTTTTAAGGCGCGAATGACGGTCAGTCTTGTTATGTCAGATATATATTTGCACGTTGGTTTCATTAACGCATGACGTTGTTAATCCGGCGGGTCGCGTTTGTTGCCAAGATGTTCCGCTGAGTGCCCTATATTACAGCGTCGGACTCGCAGGTGCGCGGTATCCTTCGAACCGTGCCGGCGGAGTGAGCTGGGCCCGCCGCTGACCGGCGGCTGTTGGGCGCGTTTCAGAGTTTGGCTTCGAAGGGCGCCAGAATGTCTTCGCGGAACGTGACGCCGACACCGGGCACGTCGGGCGCGACGGCGCGGTGGTTTGCGACGGCCAGCGGCTGGACCGTGTAGCGGTCGATGGGGAACGAGTGGACCTCGAGCCAGCCGGCGTTGGACTGCGCGGAGACGAGGCTCACGTGCAGTTCCTGCATTCCGTGGCTGCAGACGGGAATGCCCGCCGTGCGCGCCATCTCCGCCACCCGCAGCCAGCCCGTGATGCCGCCGCAGTTCGATGCGTCCGGCTGGATGTACGCCAGCCGCGAGGAATGCAGCGCCCGAGCGAACTCGTCCATGATGTGCAGGTTCTCGCCCATCGCGAGCGGCACGCCGGTGGCCTCGGCAATCGCCGCGTAGCCCTCGAAATCGTCGGGCACGATCGGCTCCTCGAACCACAGGATGTCATGGGCGCCGAAGGCGCGCGCCGCCTCGATCGCCTGGGGCACGGACAGCGCATAGTTCGCATCCACCATGAAGGCGGTGTCGGGGCCGATCGCCTCCCGCACGGCGGCCACCCGCTCCACGTCCTCTTCGAGGCGCGGCTTGCCGACCTTTATCTTGATGCCGTCGAAGCCGCGGTCGAGTCCGGAGCGGACACTCTCGACGAGACGGCCGAGGCTGTAGTCGAGATCGATGCCGCCCTGGTACGCGCGGCAGGTCGTGCCCGCGCCGCCGGCCATCGCCAGGAGCGACCGCCCCGTCGACTTGCCGCGCAGATCCCAGAGCGCGATGTCGACCGCCGAGATCGCGAAGGCGGCGATGCCGCCGCGTCCGACGTAGTGGAGGTGCCAGAACAGTTCGTCGTGCAGGCTTTCCACCGCGGCGGCGTCGCGGCCGACGAGAAAGGGCGCGATGTCGTGCTCCACCAGCGCGGCGACGGCGTATCCGCCGCGTCCGCCGGTGTAGGTGTAGCCGGTGCCCTCCAGGCCGTCGGCGGTGCGAACGGTGGCGGTGATGAGGTCGAAGTGCGTGTGCGCGCCGTGCTTGGCATCGACCAGCACTTCGTCGAGCGGCACCTTGTACAGTCGGACCTCGACCTTTTCGATCTTTGCCATCGCGTTCAGGTGTCCTCCAAATTCTTGGTCAGGCGGGTCTGCAGCACGATGACCAGGAACAAGAATGCGCCGCGCACCACGAGCTGCCAGTAGGCGCTCAGGCTGATGGTGCCGCGGCCGTTTTCGAAGTTGAGGATGTTGAAGACGAGCCCGAGCAGGAGCGCGCCCGCGACGGTCGCCGTGACGGAGCCGAGGCCGCCGGTGAGGAGCGTGCCGCCCACCACCACCGAGGCGATGGCGGACAGCTCCCAGCCGAGCCCCTCCAGCGGCTGCCCCGCGCCGAAGCCCGACGCGAGGAACACCCCCGCGAGCCCCGCGCAACTGCCGGAGAAGACGTAGACGAAGAACTTGGTGCGGGCCACCGAAAGGCCCATCAGGAGCGAGGCTTCCTCGCCGCCGCCGATGGCGAGGATGGTGCGCCCCAGCGGCGTCTTTTCGAGGATCGCCCAGGCGACGACGATGACGACGAGCGTGATGACGATCGTCCACGGGAGCACGCCCCACGCCTTGTCCATGCCGAGCTTGGTGAAGTTGCTGGTCCAGTCCACCGCGATCGTCTGCGCGCCCGACAGCACCAGCGCGCCACCCTTGGCGCCGAGCATGGTGGCGAGTGTCGCGATGAACGGCGGGATGCGCATCGCCACCACGAAGAAGCCGTTCAACAGCCCGATCAGGGCGCCGGCCAGCATGCCCCCCGGCAGCGCCAACTCGAGCCCGTAGGGACTGAGATAGGCGGCGCACACGGAGGTGAACGCCGCCACCGAGCCGACCGAAAGGTCGATGCCGCCGGTCATGATGACGAAGCACATGCCGACGGAGATGACGATGAACATCGAGTTGTAGTTGAGGAAAGACGAGATGTTGTAGCTGCTGGCGAAGTTGTCGTAGCGCCATGCGCCGAAGGCGATCAGCGCGATCAGCGCGATCCACACGCCGATATTCTGCGACGAGCCGCGCAGCATGTGCCTGAGGTCGAACGTTGCCGCGTCCATCAGGCCGTCCCCGCGCGAAGCTGCTGCACGTACACCGCGACGACGATGATGCCGGCCTTGGCGATCAGCGCCACCTCGTCCTCTACGCCGTTGGCGAGCAGGGTGTACTTGACGAGCTGGATGATCATGGCGCCGAGGATCGCACCGAAGATCGGCGCCCGCCCGCCCTGCAGCAGAGCGCCGCCGACCACGGCCGCCGCGATGGCGTCGAGTTCCATGAGGTTGCCGTTGCGGGCGGCGTCCGAGGCGGAGTTGATCGCCACCACGATCATCCCGGCGATGCCCGCCAGCACCGAACAGATCATGTAGACGGCGATCTTCACCTTGCGCACCGGCGCGCCGGCGAGCTTGGCCGCCTGCTCGTTGCCGCCGATCGCGAGGAGATAGCGGCCGAAGACGGTGCGCCGGACGAGGAAGAAGATCACGATGGCGATGATCAGCGTGAGCCACCCCTGGAACGGCAGCCCGAGGACCCGTCCCGTCCCGAGCACGCTGAAATGGGGGTTGGAGAAGGTCTGCAGGTTGCCGTTGGTGAGGACCTGGGCGATGCCGCGGCCGGAAATGAACAGGATCAGCGTGGCGATGATCGGCTGAACCCTGAGAAAGGTGACGAGAGCGCCGTTGAAGAGGCCGCACAGCGCCGCCGCCACCAGCGGCAGGACGAACGCCGCGACGAGGCCGACCGCCGGATATGCCACGCCGAGGCTGGAGTTGAAGATCAGCGGCGCGAGCGCGCCCGACAGCGCCATCACCGCGCCCACCGAAAGGTCGATGCCGCCGGTGGCGATCACCAGCGTCATGCCCACCGCGACAATGGCGATGGTCGCCACCTGGCTGATGTTCACGAACAGCGTCTGAAGCTCGAGGAAGTTGGGCGTGATGGCGATGTTGATCGCGATGAGGACGAAGAACGCGGCGAGCCCGCCGAAGGTGCTCAGGAGCGCTCCCGCCGTGCGGCCCCGGCGTTCGAGCGGGGTGTTCGCCGCCTGCACCGTCATGCCGCGCTCCGCTCGTGGTGGTGCGCGATGGCGCTCAAGAGCGCGTCCTCGGTGAGGCCGGGATTGTGCAGTTCGCTCACCGCGAAGCCGTCCTGCATGACGACGATGGTGTCGGCGCCCTCGACCAGCTCCTCGAACTCGGAGGAGATCAGCACGACGCCGATGCCGCGCTTGACGTTGGCGCTGATGATCGACTGGATGTCGAGCTTGGCGCCGACATCGACGCCGCGGGTCGGCTCGTCGAGGATGAGGAGGTTGGGCTCTGTCGCGAGCCAGCGGGCGAGCAGCACCTTCTGCTGGTTGCCGCCCGACAGCTCGCGGATCGGCTGCTCGATGGAGGCGAGCTTGATGCCGAGCGCGGCGACGAACTCGTTGACGATGCGCCGCTCCGTCTTGCGGTCCACCTGCCCGCGGGCCTGCAGGCGCGGCAGCATGGCGAGGGTGAGGTTCTCGCGCACCGAAAGGTCCGGGACGATCCCCTCGGCCTTGCGATCCTCCGACAGGTAGCCGAGGCCGGCGCGGATCGCAGCGCGCGGATTGGGCGGCGCGAACGGTTCGCCGCGCATGCGCACGGTGCCGTGCTTCACCGGATCGACGCCGAACAGAGCCCGTGCCGCCTCCGTGCGACCCGAGCCGAGCAGCCCCCCGAGGCCGACGATCTCGCCGCGGCGGACGGTGATGTTGAACTTCGACAGGCGCGGCCCGGTGGCGATTTCGCGCGCCTCGAGCAGGACCTCGCCGCCGGCATCCCCGCCGCCGAGATCGGTCATTCCCGCCGCCTCGATGTCCTCGATCTTGCGCCCCAGCATGTCGGCGATCAGCTCGATCTTGGTGGTCTCGGCGATCGTCTTGGTCGTCACGGTGGCGCCGTCGCGCATCACCGTCACACGGTCGCAGATGCGGAACAGCTCGTCGAGGAAGTGCGAGACATAGAGCACTGAAACGCCCGATTGCCGCAGATCCTTCACCACATCGAAGAGGACGTTCACCTCGCGCTCGTCGAGCGAGGAGGTGGGTTCGTCCATGATCAGGAGCTTGGTGTCGAGCGAGACCGCCCGCGCGATGGCGACCAGCTGCTGGATGGCGGTGGAGTAGCTGCCGAGACGCGCCGTCACGTCGATGTCGATCTTGAAGCGCGCGAGGATTTCGCGCGTGCGCCGATGCGCCTCGCGCCAGTCGATGAAGAGGCCGAGGCGCCTCGGTTCGGCCCCGAGGATCACGTTCTCGGTCACCGAGCGCAGCGGCACCAGGTTGATCTCCTGGTAGATGGTGGCGATGCCGCTTGCCTGCGCCTCGCGCGGGCCCTTGATCTCGGACGGGGCGCCGGCGAAGCGGATCTCGCCGGCGTCGCGCCGATAGACGCCGGTGAGGATCTTGATGAGGCTCGACTTGCCGGCCCCGTTCTGGCCGATCAGCCCGTGCACTTCGCCGGGCGCGACTTCGAGCCGGGCGCCGCGCAGCGCCGAAACGCCCGCGAACGCCTTGTCGATCGCTGTCATCGAGAGGAGAGGCTCGGCCATCGGCTTGATCGCGGCAGGCGGCGCTCGGCCGCCCGCCACCAATCCTCAGTAGGCTTCGTCGACGTGATCGGCCGCGTTGTCGGCGGTGAAGATGCGGTCCTCAACCTTCACCCAGGGCTCGATCTTCTCGCCGTTGGCGTAGCGGCCCATGACCTCGCAGGCGAGGGGGCCGAAGAAGGGCGAGGATTCCACCGTCACGCCCATCTTGCCGTCGATGATCGCCTGCAGCGCATCGCGCGTGCCGTCGATGGAGACGACGAGCACGTCCTCGCCCGGCTTGCGGCCGGCGAGTTCCAGCGCCTGGATCGCGCCGATCGCCATCTCGTCGTTGTGGGCGTAGACGATGTTCACGTCCGGGTGCGCCTGGAGCAGCGTCTCCATCACCTGGCGGCCCTGGTCGCGCGCGAAGTCGCCGCTCTGGGACGCCACGATCTTCATGTTGTCGTGCTGGGCCATCGCGTCGTCGAAGCCCTTCTTGCGGTCGTTCGCGGGCGAGGAGCCGGTCGTGCCCTCGAGCTCGACGATGATGCCGTTGTCACCCTCGAAATTCTCGAGCGTCCACTCGGCCACGCGCCGGCCCTGGTCCACGAAGTCCGAGCCCAGGAAGGCGACGTAGTGCTCGCCGGCCTTGGCCACGTTCGGGTCGACGGACCTGTCGACGAGGAAGGTGGGAATGCCGGCCGAACGGGCCCGCATCACGGCCGGGATGAGGGGCTTCTCCTCGCGCGGCGGCAGGAACAGGATGTCGATGCCCTGCGCGATCATGGAATCGACGTCGGCCACCTGCTTGGCGGCCGAGCCGGCCGCATCCGTCGTGATGAGGTCCCAGTTGCAGGTCTCGGCGGTCTTCTTGAAGCTTTCGGTCTCGGCGATCCGCCACGGGTTGTTGCTCTCCATCTGCGGGAAGCCAACCTTGTAGCGATCCTTCTTGTCGAGGGACGGAAGATCCTGCGCCATCGCGCCCGTCACCACAAACGTCGCCGCCACACCGGCAGCGAACAGTCTTACCCAGTGCACTTGCATCGTTTTCTCCCGTATGCGGCGTTGGCGCCGTCTTCCGGTGGTCTGCCCCACCTGCGATGAAGCCTAGCTTTGGCCGCATCCAAGTCAACTAATATTAATTAGTATGGCTTTTCTTCAGCGCAGGCGTCATCCTGCCGGCGGCGCAGTGAAGCCGAGAGAGACGACGCGTGGACGACAAGACGACAGCCAGCCCCGGTCGCGGCTTCAACACGGCGCCGGGCCGACCGAGCGGGCGCCGCCGGGTCACGATGACCGACGTCGCGCGGGCGGCCAACTGCTCGCAGTCGACGGTGTCCTTCGTCCTCAACAACAACACAGGCGTGCAGATCTCCGATGCCACGCGGGCCCGGGTCCTGCGCATCGCGGAGGATCTCGGCTATCAGAACGCGGCGCCGGCCGGCCCGATCCGCTCCCGGCACAGCACGCGCGCGGTCGCCTTCATCGTCGACCGCTTCTCGATCGGCTGGGAGGGCGGCACGGCGCTGCTCGAAGGCGTGCGCCAGGGCGCCAACGGCGCCGGCGCCCTCGTGCTGGCCGCCGAGACGGAGAACGACGGCCAGATCGAGCCCGATACGGTCGCCTATTTCCTCAGCATCGGGGTCGAGGCTATCGTGTACGCATGCGTTCACACCCGCAAAGTCACCTTGCCGCCGCTGCTTCAGGGCACCTCGACGCCGGTCTACCTGCTCAATTGCTATACCGACGACAACCAGCGGCCCGCCGTCGTTCCGAGCGAGATCGCCGGCGGCCAGCGGGCGACGCAGCTCCTGATCGACGCCGGCCACACCCGCATCGCCACGATCACCGGCGAAACCTACATGGAGGCGATGCAGGACCGCCTCACGGGGTATCGCCGCGCGCTGGCGAGCGCCAATATCCCCTTCGACCCCGCTCTGGTGCTCGCCGGAGACTGGTCGGCAAGCTCGGGTTTTCAAGCGACGGAGGCACTGCTCGCCATGGATCGGCCACCGACGGCGATCTTCTGCCAGAACGACCGCATGTCGGTCGGCGTCTACGAGGCCTTGAAAGAGGCCGGTCTCAAGATCCCGCGCGACATGTCCGTCGTCGGCTACGATGACGACGAGGTCTCGCGCCACCTGTTTCCGCCGCTCACCACGCTGATCCTGCCGCACCGGGCAATGGGGCAGTTCGTGGTCGAGCAGCACCTCGACGGGGCGAGGGGGCCGATACCGCGCACCAAGCTGGAGTGCGAGGTCGTCGAGCGCCAGTCCGTCGCGCCGCCCCGTCCCACGATCGCGGCGCAGCGCCTCGATCTCGGCCAGCCGGCTCTCAGCTCATGAGCGAGCGTTTCGACCACATCGTCGTCGGTGGCGGCTCGTCCGGATGCGTCGCGGCAGCCCGGCTCGCGGCCGATGGCGGCGGCAAGGTGCTCCTGCTCGAGGCCGGCCACTCGCACCGCCATCCGCTCCTCGACATGCCGCCGGGCATCTTCAAGATGATCAACGGCTCGAAGTTCATGCGCTACCACACGACGGTGCCGCAGGAACATCTGGACGGCCGCTCCCACGACATCCCGCAGGGCAACGTGCTGGGCGGGGGATCGTCCGTCAACGCGCAGGTCTATATCCGCGGCCGTCCCACCGATTTCGATGCGTGGGACGCTCTCCTGCGCGGCAACAACGACGGCGCGCGCTGGGATTTCGAGACCGTGCTCGCGCACTTCCGCCGCATGGAGGCCAACAACCGGCTGAACAACGAGCGCCACGGCACCGACGGCCCGATGCTGGTGTCGGACCCGGGCCACATCAACGAATTCTCGCGCTGGTTCGTGCAGGCCGTCCAGGCGATGGGCGAACCCTTCAGCGCCGATTTCAACGGACCCACGCAGCGCGGCGTCGGCTTCTACCAGTTCATGAACCGCGCCGGCCGCCGCAGCTCCGCCGCCTACGCCTATATCGTCCCCCAGGCGAACAACCCGAACCTGACCGTGCGCCTCCACGCGCCGGTGAGCCGGGTCTTGTTCGAGGGCAACCGCGCCGTCGGCGTCGCCTACCGCACCAAGAACGGCGAGGAGATCGCATACGCGGACCAGACCGTGGTGATGGCCGCCGGCGCCCTCGTCACGCCGAAGATCCTGATGCTGTCGGGCATCGGTCCCGCCGATCACCTCAAGACGCACGGGATCGCGCCGATCCTCGACCATCCGGGCGTCGGGGCCAACCTCATCGACCACCCCGAGGTGCCGATGACGGCCCTTGCCAACGGCCGCCACGGCTATTTCCGGCAGGGCGTGGGGTGGCGCATGATCCGCAACGGCCTGCAGTTCAAGCTGTTCGGCTCCGGGCCGATCCTGTCCTCGGGGCTCGAGGCCGGCGCCTTCGTCAATCCCGGCGATCGCGACGCGCAGCCGACGATCCAGGCCTTCTGCGTGCCCATCGTCTACCTCGACCGTGGCGCGCAGGATCTGATCGACGACGACTACGGCGTCACCATCACGACCGTCGTCGTCAAGCCGCGCTCGCGGGGCACGGTGCGGCTGAAATCGGCCGATCCCGGCGCGATGCCGGCCGTCTCGCCGAACCTCCTCAAGGATGAGGCCGACATGCGCGAGATGGTGGCGGGGCAGCGCTTCTTCGTGGAGGCCTTCCGCACCGCGCCGCTGGCGGACCGGCTCAGGCGGATCGTCACGCCGGACCCGGACGACCTCTCGGACGCCGCGCTTGTGGCCCATTGCAAGCGCTTCGTGAAGACGAACTACCACCCCGCCGGCACGGCCCGCATGGGCGCCGACGGCGATCCGCTGGCGGTGCTCGACGCGCGCCTGCGCGTGCGCGGGACCGAGGGCCTGATGGTGACGGACCTGTCCGCCGTCCCCGACATCGTCGCCGGCAACACCAATGCCACGGCGATGATGCTCGGCGACCGGGCGGCCGATTTCATCCTGTCCGGCGGCGCCTGACCGGAACGCCTGACCGACGCGCCGGGCAGGGCGCTCCGGTGCGGTGCGTCAGAGGTTGGTCAGGCCGTTGGAGGACAGGATTTCGGCCAGCATGTCGGCCGCCGTCTCGCGGTGCGTCCGGTGGATCTTCCACGCCTTCGCGGGATCGCGTTCCTCGATGGCGTGGACGAGATCGAGATGCTCGCGGGTGGACTGTTCGGGCTTGGGTCTGAGGCGCAGGGTCAGCATGCGCACGCGGTGTGCCTGCTCCCAGAATTGCTGGATCACGCTGCGCAGCCGCTGGTTGGAGCTCGACGACACGAGGCTGCGGTGGAAGCGCTCGTCGGCGACCGCCCAGGCCTTGCGGTCGTCGTCGACGAGCGCGGCCTCCATGTCGTCGACGGCCTCGCGCAGGGCGGCGATCTCCTCGGGCGACAGGCCGCGCGCGGCCACCTCCGCCGCGACCTCCGATTCGAGCGCGGTGAGGATGGTGTAGATCTCGCGCATGTCCTCCGCCGAGATCGGCAGCACGCGCATGCCGTGGCGCGGGCGGATCTCCACGAAGCCCTCGTTCGCCAGGCGCACCAGCGCCTCGCGGATCGGGGTGCGGCTCATCTCCAGGAGATCCGCGAGCTCCTGCTCCAGAAAGAACGACCCGACCGGAAACTCGTTGTCGAGAACACGGCGCTTGAGCGCGGTGTAGGCCTGCTCCGAGCGCGTTGCCGCCGGCCCCCCGCGGGGGCTGTCGGCTTCGCTCTCGCCTAGGGCCTGATCATCGGCAATCACCACCGGTCCGGATCCTCCTCACAGGGTAATGCGGCCCCCCTGGGCCGACGAGCGATAGACAGCGTCCTCCACCTCGAGATTCGTGAGGTATGCCTGTCCGGTATTCTCCAGCGCCGTTCCATTTTGCAAGTGTGCCACAACATGGCTTTGCAGCGCGTATACGCTGTCTCCGGCAAACCCGCGCATTTCCCAGGCGAAGGGGTGGGGGCTTTCGGTGTTGCTGCCGAAGGGGCGCACGAAGAGATTGCCCTCGCCGTCGAGCCGGACGGTGCCCTTCGATCCGTCGACCCAAAGTTCGCCCATGGTGAGGCGGCGATTCTCGGCGATGTGGTCCGAAAGGCGGTTGCCGTCGAACAGCGAGCGGATGCCCCCTTCGTGGCCGAGCACCATGATGCCGGCATCCTCGCCGGCGATTACCGGGTTGAGACGGCGCAGGTCCGCGTACACGCTCTCGTACTCGCCGAACAGGAAGCGGAACGTGTCGATGAAGTGGATCCCCGTCTCGTGGATGAGGAAGCGCTCCATCGATTGGAAGTAGGGCTGGCGGTCGAGGTAGGCGCGCTCGCCCTGTCCGTCGCCAGGCCGCAAGCGGAAGCTGGCGGAGAAGATCTCGCCCAGCGTGCCCTCGTCGATCAGCCGCTTGATCTCGCGGAACCACGGCTGGAAGCGGAAATTCTCGTGCACGACGAGCATGATGCCGGCGTCTCGCGCGAGCGCCACCGTCTCGCGCGCCTCCGCCAGGGAGCGGGTGAACGCCTTCTGGCAGATGACGTCGATCTTCTCGGCCGCCGCGAGCGCCACCAGGTCGCGATGGCCGACGGGCGGCACGGCGATGTCGATGAGGTCGGGGCGCTCCTTGGCGATCATCTTCGCGGGATCGGTGTAGGCCGCGCCGCCGCCGAACTCGCGCCGGTAGGCTTCGGCGCGCTCGGGGTTCGTATCGCAGACGCCCACGATCCGGACGCCCGGCATGCGCGACCACGCGTCGTGATGGAAGCGGGCGAAGTAGCCCGCGCCCACCGTTGCGACCTTGATGTCCTCGGCCATGTCCGCCCCTCAGTTCAGGTGCGCGAGAACGGCGTCGGTCACGGCGCGCGTGCCGGCTTCGCCGCCGAGCTCGCACGTGACCAGGCCGCCGTCCGCGAACGCCGCATCCACTGCCGCATCGATCAGCCGGCCGGCCTCGGCGACGCGTTCCTCGCCGTGCCGCGCGCCCAGCCAGTCCAGCATCATCGCCGCCGACAGGATCGCGGCCACCGGGTTCGCCTTGCCGGTGCCGACGATGTCGGGCGCGCTGCCGTGGGCGGGCTGGAAGACGGCATGCTCGTCGCCGATATCGGCGGACGGGGCGTAGCCCATGCCGCCGACGAGCCCGGCCGCGAGGTCCGACAGGATGTCGCCGAACATGTTCTCGGTCACCGCCACGTCGAGGTTCCAGGGCTGGGCGACCATGACGAGGGCGGCCGCATCGACGTAAAGATGATCGGCGGCGATGGTGGGATAGCGGCCGGCCGCTTCGTCGAAGATCTTGCGGAAGAAGGCGAAGGCGGTGAACACGTTGGCCTTGTCGATCAACGTCAGCCGGCCGGCCTTGCCTTGCGTCCGGCGCCGCTCGGTCGCCTTGAACGCGAAGTCGAACACGCGTTCGGAGACCGCGCGGGTGATCTGCATGGTCTCGCGGGCGGTGGCGTCGTCCTCCACCGTGCCCTTGCCGCGGGAATAGAACAGGCCCTCGGTCGATTCGCGCACCAGCACGAAGTCGATGTCGGCGGCGCGCGGGTCGGCCAGCGCCACCTTGACGCCGGGGATCGCGCGGGTGGGGCGCACGCCGGCGTAAAGGTTGTACATGAACCGCAGGTCGAGCTGCGGCGCGATCTCCGTGCCGTCCGCGTAGCGCACCGAGGGCAGGCCCATCGCGCCGAGATAGATCGCATCGGCCTTGTCGCAGATGCTGCGGCTCGTTTGGGGGAAGGCCTCGCCGGTCTCCTTATAGAGCGCGGCCCCGGCGGGCGCCTCTTCGCGGATCAGGCGGATCCCGCCGGTCTTGGCGAGGGCGGCGTCGGCCACGGCGAGCGCGGCCGGCGTCACTTCCTGGCCGATCCCGTCGCCCGGCATCACCGCGATCCTGAACTCGTTGGTCACCGCGTTTCCTCTCTCGTTGATTTTTTCACGTTGGCGAACCAAGCACGCCCGCCTCAGCCAGCGGGCCGAGGTCCGCGTTCCAATGGATCGGGGGGACGCCCGCGACAGGCATCTGGAAGGTGGCGATAGCCTCGCCCTTGAGACAGCCGAGATAGGCGGTGCGCAGATCCTCGCCGCCGAAGGCGAGGCTCGACACATTGGCGAGCACGGAACCGAGGCGCAGGTTCAGCCGCGCCGTGTCGAGCGCGCCGCGCTGGAACATGGCTTCGGTCTGCGCCATGGCGGCCGCGTCGCAATCCTCCACGATCGTTTCAACGCTGCCGTCAGGCGCCACGCGGATCACGCGGTTGGAGACGATGCTGGTGATCCACAAGGCGCCGTCCACATCCGGCGCGAGCCCGTCGGGGAACGTGCCGGCCCCGAAGGTGGTCACGGTTTCGCGCGGGCCGAGCGCGGCATCGCCGGTGATCTCGAACCGGGACAGCCGCTTGGCGAACGTCTCGTTGACGAACAGAGAGCGCCCATCCTGGGAGACGATGCATTCGTTGGTGTAGCCGAGATCGTCGGCGACGATGCGCGGCGGCCCGTCGGGCGGCACGAGGATGACGTAGCCGTCGGCAACGTCCGGCCGCGCCGCGTCGTGTCGGGGGAGGGTGCGGGTGCTGATGGTGATCCACAGCCGGCCGGCGCGATCCAGGAGCACGAAATTGGTCGGCGGCAACGGACGCCCGTCGATCTCGGTCGCCACCGGCTCCACGCGCCCATCGGCAAACAGGCGAAACACGCCGCCGCCCGCGTCGCCGAGGTGGGCGATGAGGAAGGAGCCGTCGGCCTCGAGGGCGATCCCGTTCGGCCGCAACGGTTCCGCTACGCCGCGCGCCGTCACGCGGTGCACCGTCCCGTCCGGGGCGATCACCGCCACACCGCCGTCGCCCTGCCAGTCCGCGGCGAAGACGTGCCCCGACGCGTGCGTGAGCACGCACTCGGGCCGCTGGAGCCCGTGGCCGAGGTGGCGAATGGCGGAGAGTTGGATCACGTTCGTCGAAGCCTCTTTACGCATACGCTAATTCATACAATGATGCGTGCGATATTCAACCGGCACGCCGGTGGATCAATAAGAACGATCATTGGAGGACATAATGAGCTTCACTCGACGTCTGTCGCTCGCCACGGTGGCAGCCACAACCCTCGCGCTGACCCTTCCGGTTGCGGCCGATGAATATCCCTCGCGCCCGATCACCAACGTTGTGGTGTGGTCCGCCGGCGGCGGCACCGACACCGTGAACCGCCTTATCATGGCCGAGATGGAGAAGACGCTGCCGAACAACGCCCGCGTCAACACCGTGAACCGCACCGGCGGCGTCGGCGGCTCGGCGGGCATGAGCTACGTCTTCAGCCAGCCGGCCGACGGCTACACGCTGGCCGGCATTTCCGAATCGGTCGTCACGGCCGGCGTGCAGGGCGGCTGGGACCAGCGCATCGACGTCTGGTATCCGTTCATCGTCGGCGGCTCGCCCGATCTCGTCTCGGTGACGGCGAATTCCGAGTACAAGACGCTGCAGGACCTGGTCGACGCGGCGAAGGCCAACCCCGGCTCGATCCAGGCCGGTGCCAGCGCCGCCGGCTCGATCCACCACCTCAACCTCCTCGCCCTACAGGACGGCACGGGCGCCGAGTTCAACTTCATCCCCTATGACGGCTCCGCGCCGGCACAGAATGCGGCGGTCGCCGGTGAAGTCCAGGTGGTGGTCACCTCGCTCGCCGAGCAGCAGCAGCTCCTGCAGGCCGGGCGCCTGCGTCCGCTGGCGATGCTCACCGAGGACAGCTTCAAGCTGGGTGACACCGAAATCCCGTCCGCGTTCAACGACTATCCGGACCTCACGCAGTACCTGCCGATCAGCCAGGCCATCGGCATCGCGGTGCGCAACGATGCGCCGGACAACGTGAAAGAGGTTCTGTCGGCGGCCTTCGAAGAGGCGATGCAGAGCGATGCGGTGAAGGACTTCGCCGCAAAGAACTACTACTCGCTGTCGGGCAAGAACGGCCCCGAGGCAGCCGAGGTGTTCGCCAAGCTGGAATCGCTGTTCGCGTGGACCCTGTGGGACCTCGATGCCGCCTCGGTGAACCCCGAGACGCTCGGTATTCCGAAGCCCGAATAAGGCTTACGACGTAGACGGGGGGCCGGCCTGTCGCGGCAACGCGGGGGCCGGCCGCCCAGCTTCCGCCGTTCCCACGAGGATGGATCCCGCCCCGATGACTGAACCCGAACTCGCCTCCGAGGCCGAGGCCCGCGCGCTCATGCGGCTGTGGCTGCGCCGTGCCGATGTGTGGACCGGGCTGGTGCTGGCCATCGTCGCCGCCGCGATGGTCGCGCAGGCGCTGACATTCCCGCTGGAAGGCACCTATGCGGGCGTGAAGAATGCCTGGTACGTCTCGCCGGCCCTGTTCCCGCTGATGGTCGGCGGCATGCTGTTCGTCCTGTCGGTCGGCCTCGTCGGCAACGGCATCCGCGAGGCGCGGCGCCTCAGCCCTACCGGCCGGTTCTTCGGTGGCGGCTCGCATGCCGCGGCGGGGCAGGGCGGCAATGCCCTTCTCGTCGCGTCGCTGTTGGCGTTCTTCATCGTCGGGCTGGTACCGCGCGTCGATTTCGTGATCGCGACGGCGCTCTATCTCGTGGTCTTCATGGGCGTCTACGCAATCAAGTCGCCGGTCGGGCGCGGGCTTCTGATCGCCTGCCTCGGCGTTTCGGCGACGGCCGTATTCGCGATGGCATTGGCCGGCGCATGGCCCCCTTCGCGCTCCCCCGGCCAGCTCGACGCCGATGCCGTGCTGTGCGCGGTCCTCGTCCTCGCCATCGTCGTTTTCGTCGGTTTTGCACGCGGGGCGGAACACAAGCGCCGGGTGCCGGTCGTAGCGTCGGCCATCGGCACGGCGGTGATCCTGTCGGCGGTCTTCAAGTACGGGCTCCTCGTGCCTTTGCCGCGGGAGGGGCTCGGGGTCGCGGCGATGAACGCGGTGGCCGACGGCCTCGCCCAGCTGTTCGGGTAGAGCGCCGTGGGAGGTTTTCAGGAGCTCGCCGCCTTCGGCGGCCAGATCGTCTCGATCCTCGCGACGCCGCAGAACTGGCTCATCCTGATGGGCGCCAGCCTGCTCGGCATCGTCTTCGGCGCATTGCCGGGGCTGACCGCAACGCTGGGCGTCGGCCTGCTCGCCACGCTCACCTACGGGCTCGGCTACCAGACGGCGCTGATCGCGCTCATCGCCCTTTATGTCGGCGCCATCTATGGCGGTTCGTACCCGGCCATCCTGCTCAACATTCCCGGCACCGCCGCGTCCGCCGCCTCCGCCATGGACGGCTACCCCATGGCGATGCGGGGCGAGGGCGGCAAGGCGCTCGGCCTCACCACGACGGCCTCCTTCATCGGCACCTTGCTCGGCATGGTCGCGCTCGCGGTGCTGTCGCCGGTCATCGTGGAACTGGCGCTGGGCTTCACCAGCTACGAATATTTCCTCCTCGCCCTGTTCGGGATCCTGATCTCCGGCACGCTGCAGAGCCCCGATCTGGTGGTGAAGGGCTGGATCGCCGGTTTCATCGGCATGGCGCTGTCCGTCGTCGGGCGCGACCCGTTGATGTTCTATCCGCGCTACACCTTCGGCCAGCCCGCGCTCGATCAGGGGCTCGAGGTGGTGCCGGTGCTGATCGGCGCGTTCGCGATCCCGCAGATCATCATGACATTGTCGAGCCAGACGCCGCTTGCCGCCGCGCAGGTGCGGGACCGCGTGGTGCCCGCGCTCGGCACGCTGATGAGGAACGCCAAGCACATCGTGCGCTCGGCCGCCATCGGCATCGGCATCGGCGCGGTGCCGGGCGTGGGCGAGGACATCGCCGGCTGGGTCTCCTACGGCACGGCCAAAGGCACCTCGCGCCACCCCGAAACCTTCGGCACCGGCGAGCCGGCCGGCCTCATCTCGGCCGAGACGGCCAACAACGCCTGCATCGGCGGGGCGCTGATCCCGCTGGTCACGCTGGGCATTCCCGGCAGCCCGCCGGCCGTGATGCTCCTGGGCGCGCTGATGCTGCACGGCATGACGCCAGGGCCGATGCTGTCCATCAACAACCCCAACTTCATCGCCGAACTGGCGGCGATCATGGTGCTGGCGTCGGCGGCGATGTGCGTCAACGGGCTCCTCCTCGCCAGGCAGGTGGTGAAGGTGCTGGCGCTGCCGGTCGAGATCTTCCTGCCCGTCGTGGCGGTGCTGTCGGTGATGGGCTCCTACGCCCTGGGGCTCAACGTAGAGAACCTCTACCTCATGCTGGCCGTGGGGGTGGGGGCCTACCTCCTCACCATCATGAAATACCCGATCGCGCCGCTGGTCATCGGCGTCATCCTCGGCCCGATGGCGGACGAGAACCTGCGCCGCGCCCTGATGGTCGGGCAGGGGAGCCTCAAGGGGTTCGTCGAACGGCCCGTGAGCCTGGTGCTCATCGCCGCCACGGTGCTCCTGGTCGTGGCGCAAATCGGGCCGGCACGGCGGCTGGCCGGACGCCTGTGGCCTGGCGGCCGCGCCGCAACGCCCACCCCGACATCTGCGAAAGAACGCCCGTGACATCCATGCCCCTTGTTCCCCTCGGCCGCAGCGGTCTTCAGGTCTCGCGCCTGTGCCTCGGCACGATGATGTTCGGCGGCCGCGCCGACGAGGCCGCTTCCGCCCGCATCACCGATCGCGCGATCGATGCGGGCGTGAATTTCATCGACACCGCCGACGCCTATAATGGCGGCCGCTCGGAGGAGATCCTCGGGCGCGTTTTGAAGGACCGGCGCGACCGGCTCGTCATCGCCAGCAAGCTCGCCAACCCGATGGGCGCCGACCCCAACCATCGCGGCCTGTCGCCGACCTGGATGCTGCGCGAGGTGCCGCAGATCCTGAAGCGGCTCGACACCGACCGGCTCGACGTCCTGTACCTGCACAAGGAAGATCCCAACACGCCGCTGGAGGAGACCGCCCGCGGGCTCGAGCTCCTGGTGCGCAAGGGCATGGTGGTCCACGTCGGCGTGTCGAACCACAAGGCGTGGCGCGTGGCACAGCTCACGCGCTACTGCGAGGAGGCGGGCATCGGCCGGCCGGTGGTGTGCCAGCCGCTCTACCATGCCCTCAACCGCACCATCGAGACGGACCTGCTGCCCGCCTGCGCGGACATGAACATTGCCGTCTATCCCTACAGCCCCATCGCCCGCGGCGTGCTGACGGGCAAATACGCGCCCGGCGCCGCCGCCCCCGAGGGGAGCCGCGCCAGCACGCTCGACAAGCGCATCATGGAGACCGAGTTCCATCCCGACACGCTGGCCGCCGCCGCCCGCCTCGCCGACTACGCGCAGGCGCGCGGCACGGACCTCGGCGCGCTGGCGCTCGCGTTCGTGCTCGCCAATCCGATGGTGGCCGGCGCCATCGTCGGGCCGCGCACGGTGGAGCAGCTCGAGAGCTACCTCGCCACGCTGGACGTGACCTGGACCGCCGACGACGAGGCCGCTTTCGAGGCCGTGGTGCCGAAGGGGTCGACCGCGATCCAGCACTTCGTGGACCCGCAATATCCGGTCGAGGGACGGCCCGCGCCCTGACGCCCGGTGCGGGACCGCAGCCGCTCACCGCCCGCAAGGTCAACGACAAGGAACCCCATGTTCGCCATCATCGTCACCTTCCGCATCGCCGACGGCGCATTGGCGGCGTTTCTGGAGCTGGTCTGCGCCAACGCAGCGGCATCGCTGGCGGATGAGCCGGGCTGCCAGCGGTTCGACGTGCTGACCGACCCCAAGGTGCCGGACGCCGTGGTGCTCTACGAGATCTACGACGACGAAGCCGCCTTCCAGCAGCACATGACCATGCCGCACTTCAAGGTCTTCGACGCCGAGGTGGCGCCCATGGTGGTGGAAAAGACCGTGCGCGCCCTGGCTCTCGTCGACCCGGCCTGAGCCCGGCAGCCGCGCCGAAATCGGCCGGATCCCGCCTCGCCGCGGCGAGCGCAGAGGGGGCGGCGGCGGCCGTGGATCTCACAATGTATGCATTGACGTACGCGTTATTAGTGGGCAGAAATGCTGGCGAGAAGAACAAAGCCAAGGAGGATCCCATGAAATCCAATCGATCCCTCGCGGTCTTGCTGTCGGCGGCCGTCCTGGCCGGAGCGATGCAAGGGGCCGTTGCAGCCGACGCCAAGCTCGGTCATCTCGCGCCGACGAACGATCCGCGGCATGAGGTGATGGTCGAATTCGCCAAGGCGGTGGAAGAGGGGACCGGCGGTGAAGTCACCATCGACATCTTCCCCGATTCCACCCTCGGCAAGGAGCGCGAGCTGTTCGAGCAGGCGCAGGCGGGCATCACCGAGTTTGCGCTGGTCGGCTCCGTGGTCGCGAACTTCTATCCGGCCTGGTCCATCATCGACATGCCGTTCCTGTGGCGCGACCGCGAGCACCTCGTGAAGTTCGTGAACAGCGAGTACGCGCAGAACTGGTCGGCGGACATGGCCGACAAGCTCGGCGTCGAGATGCTCGCCTTCCTGGAGCGCAACCCGCGCATCCTCACCACGTCGAAAAAGCCCGTGCGCTCCGTCGACGACCTCAAGGGCGTGAAGGTGCGCGTCCCCAACATCAACGTCTACACCGACACCTGGCGCGCGTTCGGCGTCGAGCCGGTGCCGATGCCGGCGTCCGACTTCTACCTCGCGCTGCGCCTGGGCACGATCGAGGGCATGGAGAACCCGGTGGAGGTCATGTACCACTGGAAAATCCACGAGGTGTCGAAGTACCTCACGCGCACCGAGCACATGCGCTCCGGCTTCTACCTCATCGCCAGCAAGCGCTTCATAGACAGCCTGACCGAAGAGCAGCAGGCTGTCGTCAAGGAGGCCGCGCTCCAGGCCCAGGCCGCCCTGGCCGAGAAGAACGCCGAGGGCGCCGCCAGCCTCTACGGCCAACTGCAAGAGGCGGGCATGACGATCGTCGAGGACTTCGACGTGGAGAGCTTCCGCGAGCGCGCCGGTGCGGTCCACGAGAAGTACATGGACCAGTTCGGCCGCGAGGCCTACGACGCCGCCCAGTCGATGGCCGGCGAATAATCTCGAGCCCGATCGTGCGCCATTTCGCCGAGACGGCGGCAAAAGCGACGATCGCCGGGGCCTTCGGGCTCATGGTGATCGCCGCCCTCCTGCAGGTCGTCAGCCGCTATGTCTTCAACAGCCCGCTCGGCTGGACCGAAGAGCTCGCCAAGCTCCTGATGGTGTGGTGGACCTTCCTTGCCGTCGGCGTGCTCGCCTTCCGCGGGCGCCTTCTGGGGATCGACGCCGTCATCATGACGCTGTCGCCGGTGATGGCGCATCGGACCATGGCGCTCGCGCAATTCGCCTCGGCCTTCATCATCGGCTGGCTCGCGTACCTCGGCGTGCGCCTGGTGGGCCTCGCCGGGACGCAGATCACGCCCTCGCTCGATATTCCCTACGCCGTCATCTATGCGAGCCTGCCCATCGGCCTCGGGCTCGCGGCGCTCGGCTTCCTCGTGCGCGGGGCGATGCACCTGAGGGCTTCGTTCAACGCCGGCACCGCCCATCCCATCGCCGCGCTCGATCGGACCGACACCTGATGGCCTGGTTCGGTGGTCTCCTCGTTCTGTTCGCGTTGTCGGTGCCGATCGCGGTCGGGCTGGTCGGCGTCGGCCTCGGCTACCTGGCCGTCGGCGGGCGCGTCGACACGCTGATCGCCGCCCAGCGCGTCGCGACCGGCATCGACAATTTCGCCCTCACGGCGATCCCCTTCTTCCTTCTCGCCGCCGAGTTGATGAACAAGACCGGCATCACGGACCGGATCTTCCACCTCGCCAACTGCCTTTTGGGGCGTGTGCCGGGCGGGCTGGGCTACGTGAACGTCGGCGCCTCGATGCTGTTCGCCTCCATGTCCGGCTCCGCGGTGGCCGATGCGGTGGGCCTCGGCCGCATCGAGATCAAGGCGATGACCGCCGCCGGCTACGACCGCGACTTTTCCGCCGCCGTCACCGCGGCCTCGACCACCATCGCGCCGATCCTGCCGCCATCCATCTCGCTCATCATCTTCGGGGTCACGTCGGGCGCGTCCATAGGTGGCCTGTTCCTCGGGGGCATCGTGCCCGGCATCCTGATGGGCCTGTCCCTGATGGTGGTGATCTACCTGCATGTGCGTCGGCGCCGCTATCCGCCCGGGCCCAAGGTGGCGGGGCGCGACCTTCTGTGCGCCTTCGCGGGGGCCTTCTGGCCGCTGATGATGCCGGTAATCATCGTCGGCGGCATCTGGAGCGGCATCTTCACGCCCACCGAGGCGGGCGCCTGCGCGGTGCTCTACGCGCTCCTCCTGGGGCTCGGCTATCGCACGCTGCGGCTGCGCGACGTGGTCGGCACGCTCTATGAGAGTGCCCTGGCCTCGGCCAACATCTTGTTCATCATTGCCGCCTCGGCGATCATCGCGTGGCTTCTGACGATGGAGCAGGTGCCGCTGCACCTCGCCGCCGCGATCCTCGATCTGTCGCCCAACCCTTACGTTTTCCTCCTCTTCCTCAACGTGCTGCTGCTGGTGCTGGGCTGCTTCATGGCGGCGGCGCCGGTCATCATCATGGTGACGCCCATCATCCTGCCGGCCACCACGGCCATGGGGCTCGACCCGATCCACGTCGGCGTCGTGATGGTGCTCAACCTGATGATCGGGCTCATCACGCCGCCCGTCGGCCTGTGCCTGTTCGCGGTGGCGGAGGTGGCGGAGATCTCTCCCGTACGGCTGATGCGGGCGCTCCTGCCCTTCTTCGTGCCGCTCCTCGCATCCCTGCTGGCGATCACCTTGATGCCGGGGCTCGTCCTCGCCGTCCCGCGATTGTTCGGCTTCGCAAATTAACAAAGGGCGCCTGTCATGGCAGACTATCAAATCGCAGTGTTCCCCGGCGACGGCATCGGCGTCGAGGTGATGGACGCGGCGATGGCCATCCTCGAAAAGGTCGAGAGCCGCTTCGGCTTTTCGCTCAGCAAAGAAGCCTGGGACGGCGGCGCGACCTACTATCGCGAGACCGGCAAGGACCTCGCCCCCGGCGCCTTCGAGGCGGCGCGCGCCGCCGATGCGATCCTGTTCGGCGCGATGGGGCTGCCGGACGTGCGCCTGCCCGACGGCACCGAGGTGGCGCCGCATCTCGACATGCGGCGCGAGTTCCGCCTGTTCGCCGGTGTGCGGCCGGCGCGCAAGTATCCCAACACGCCCTCGCTCCTGTCGGACCCGCGGGCCGAGACGACGGACCTCATCGTGCTGCGCGAATCCACCGAGGGGCTGTTCGCCTCGCGCGGACGCGGGACCATCGAGGGCGGCCGCGTGGCGCGCGACACGATGGAGATCACGCGCGAGACGAGCGAGGATCTGTTCGACTTCGCCTTCAACCTCGCCCGCCGCCGGGCGGACAAGGGGCGCGGACAGCGGCGCGTCACCTGTGTCGACAAGTCGAACGTGTTCGTGTCGATGGCCTTCTTCCGCTCGATCTTCGACGAGCGCGCGGCGCTGAACGCCGACGTGGAAGCCACCCGCGCCTATGTGGACGCCGCCGCGCTCGACCTGATCCGCAAGCCGTGGACGGCGGACATCCTCGTGATGGAGAACATGTTCGGCGACATCCTGTCGGACCTGTGCGGCGGCCTGGTGGGCGGCATGGGCATGGCGCCGTGCGCCGAGATCGGCAAGAAGCACGCGCTGTTCCAGCCCGCGCACGGCACCGCGCCGGACATTGCCGGCAAGGGGATTTCCAATCCGACGGCAATGTTCGTCTCCACCGCGATGATGCTCGACTGGCTGGGCGAGATGGCCGGCGACCAGCGCCTCGTGGAAGCCGGCGAGGCCGTCGACCAGGCCGTCTGGCAGGCCTACGCGGACGGCGCGATCTTGCCGATCGAGCTCGGCGGCAAGAGCGACAACGGCGATGTGACGCGCGCCGTGCTCGCCGTGCTCGGCTGACCGAGCCTCGGCTTTGATGAGTCGAAGCGGTCCGGCGAGGCTTAAGCCGCGCTGTCGGCGGAACAGGCAGGGGGCGGGGCGGCGGTTCGGTCGGAATTGCGGCGGATGGGCCGACGGCGGCGGCCGCGAGCC
>JAUIJH010000033.1 GCA_030431335.1 Alphaproteobacteria bacterium | reverse complement strand
TTCCCACCGGCATCGGCTTCTGCCTGGCGATCCGCCGCGCCGCCCTTGGCGATATCGGCGAGTTCGACGCGGCGACCTTCGGTCTCGGCTACGGCGAGGAGGGCGACTTCTGCATGCGCGCCCTCAAGGCGGGCTGGCGCAACGTGCTCGCCACCGGCGTCTTCGTGCGCCACTACGGCTCCACCTCGTTCGGGGAGGGCGCGTCGGTGCGCAGCGAGCAGGCGCAGCAGAAGCTCGCCGCCAAGCACCCGGACTATCCGACCCGCGTCTCGCGCCACCTCCAGGCCGATCCGGCGCTGTCCTCGCGCATCATGCTGGACGTGGCGCGGCTCAAGAGCGCCATCGGGCGCACCTCGATCCTGTTCTTCACCCATACGCGGGGTGGCGGCATCGAGACCTACCTGCAATACATTCGCAACAAGCTGATCGAGGACGGCCTGCGCGACGTCGTCAACCGCGCCATCGTGATCCAGACGATGCAGCGCGGCTTCGTCCAGGTGCACGCCTTCGGCGGGCGGCCGCTGCCTTATCTGCCCAACCTGGAAGCGCTCAACGTGGAGCGCCACAAGGATTCGCTCGGCGCGATCATCGAGCTGCTCGACCCCGAGCTCGTCCACATGAACTCGTTCGCCGGCCTCACCGTGCCGTCCATCGCGCGGCTGATGGAGGCGCTCATCTCCTCGCGCCGGCCCTATTGGCACGTCTGGCACGATCACCAGCCGCTCTGCCCGCGCCTCACCTTCCTCGACGCGGAGGACCGCTACTGCGGCGAGACCGACGCGAGCCGCTGCGTGGCCTGCCTCGCCTCCACCAGTGCCTCGTTCGAGTGGGTGCGCATCGAGGACTGGCGCGCGCGCTTCAAGGCCTATCTCGCCCATGCGCAGGTCGTGAGCGCGCCGTCCGAAGCGGCGGCGCTCCGGGCGCGCCGGCTCGCCGATGTCGCCAAGGTCAAGGTGCACCCCCATCCGGAGCCGCACCTGGCGGACGTCACGCCGCTGAAAAAGCCCGATCGCAAGGACGGTCTGCTGCGCATCCTGATCCTGGGCGCCATCGGCCCGCACAAGGGCGCGTTCCTGCTGTCGGCGATGATCCGCGACATCCGTCGCCGCAACCTGCCGATCCACCTCGACATCGTCGGCTACACGTCCAGCAAGGATATCCGCAGCGGGCCCAACGTGACGCTGCACGGCCGTTACAACGGCGACATGGACGCGGCCCGCCGCGTCACCGCCATCGAGCCGGACCTGTGCCTGGTGTCCTCGATCTGGCCCGAGACCTACGTGTTCACCGTGTCGGTGGCGATGGCGCTGCACCTGCCGCTCGCGACGTTCGATCTGGGCGCGCAGGCGGAGCGGGCGCGCGAATACGAGCGCGCCGCCCTGTTCGAACGCACGCTGATGGAAGATCCCGTCGGGCTCAACGACGCGCTGCTCAAGCTCGATCTCAACGCGCTATGGCAGATCCCGGCGCACACCTCGTTCAACGAGACCCTCGCCCTCAGCGAGTATTTCAAGCAGGATCGGCTACCGAAAGGCGGGGTGCAGAAGGAGGATCGTACGCCGGAAAGAGTGGTTCGCCGTCCTGGACGAACATCTTCTCAAGAAGTCGGCCAGATGCATGCGTCAGTTTGAGGATCTCCTGGCGCATCTCTTCGCCAAGCAGCTCGCCCGAGCGGTCTGACGGTTTCTGGCCGCGCATGATGAGGCGCCGCTGCTCGGCCTTTTCCGCGTCGGGCAGGTCCGAGCGGTTCACCACCAGCATTTTCTCGACGCTTTCGTAGCTGGGTGACGGGTTGACCATCTTGCCCGGCACGTCCGTGTTGGCCGGCGCGACCTCGAGGGCCTCGCAGAACGCCTTGTAGACGTTGGCCTTCGCGTCCGCGTAGCGGATCACATGCACGCGCTCGGCGTCGAGGAAGTAGTTCCAGCGGTTGATGACGCGGAAGTAGTGGATGCCGCTCGCCCAGCGGCCCTTCCAATTGTCGAACCACTCGCCGAACGTGCGCGCCTCGCCGTACTTGAGCGCCTGCAGGTAGGAGGAGACAACCCACTCCTCCGGGCGGCGCACATAGGCCACCACCTCGAAGCGGCAGTCCTCGAACCCGGCGCGGAAGCGCTTGTAGAGCTGGGCGGGGAAGGAGCCCCAGAAATACTCGCTGGACAGGACGATGGTCTCGTGACCCGCGGCCGCCGCGTCCGCGAGGATCGCGCGCGAGGTGTCGGTGAAGTAGGCGTCTCGGTCCTCCGGCAGCACGTTGGCGTGGATGCGCCAGGCGCTCGGGTGGATGGACGCGGCCAGAAGGTGGTGCGCGCCGGCCGTAACCCCATGGGCGCTGTAGTGCGCGCCGACCTCGGCCAGCTGCGCGCGCCGCTCGAACAGCATCGCCTGCAGCGCGGAGCTGCCGGTCTTGGTCGAGCCGATGTGCAGGACGACGCGTCGGCTCAAGCGTTTGCTCGCCTGTTCGACGGGGCTGGGAAGGGCCGGCGCAGCGTGCGCGGCAGACGGGTCGACAACAGCATACCTAACTCACCAATAACGAGAGTGTGCGTTAAAGCATCTTTCGCCCTTGCGAAAGGCATCGGGGCCTGATTGTCACTCTCACGGGACTGGTGTGGCAAGCTTCGGGCCAGCCAGCCCGGTTGTGGACGCAAAGAGAGGGATCCAGCATGGACGATGTCGCGACCGCGCAGCGGCGGCAGGCGGCACAGGCGGCCGCGGCGCTGGTGGAGCCGGGCATGTCGGTCGGGCTCGGCACGGGACGCACCGCGCTCCTGTTCGTGGAAGCGCTCGCCGCGCGCGTGGCCGAGGGGCTCGAAGTGGCGGACCTGGTGGCGACCTCGCACAAGACCGCCGCCGCCGCCGACGCGAAGGGCCTGCGCCTGCGCGACATGATGGCGGCCGATACCGCGCCCGCCGTCGACATCGCCGTCGACGGGGCGGACGAGATCGACGCCGAGCTGCGCCTCGTCAAAGGCGGCGGCGGCTCGCTCTTGCGCGAGAAGATCGTGGCGCAGATGGCGGGCCGCTTCGTCGTCATCGCCGATGCGGCCAAGCGGGTGCGGCAGCTCGGCGCCTTCGCGCTGCCCATCGAGGTGGTGCCGTTCGGCTGGGCCGTCACGGCGGCGCGCATCGCGGATGCCACAGGCGTCGCGCCGGTGCTGCGGGGGGGCGAGGATCCCTTCGTCACCGACAACGCCAACTTAATCCTCGATTGTCCGCTCGGCGCGATCGCGGATCCGGACGGGCTGGTTGCCCGCCTTGCCGCCATCCCGGGCGTGGTGGAGCACGGCCTTTTCCTGAATGAAGCGCACGAGGTGCTGATCGGCACCGCGGCCGGCGTCGAAAGGCTGACGCGGAAAGGCTGACTTGGCATCCCTCGCGGGCGCTCTAGGCAAAATCTCCGGTGCCGCGGCGGCGGCGGTGCTGATCGCGCTCGCAGGCGCGCTCGGCTTCAATGTCGTCGCACGGCTTGCTGGCGCCGGGGTGGTGGGCGCCAATCTTCTGGCGGCCTGGCTCCTGCCGGCGCTGGCCTTTGCCGCGCTCGTGGGGATGATGCCGCGCGAGGGCGGGCTGCGCGGGGCGCTGGCCTCGCTGGTATCGGGGTTCGCGGTGGCGGCGCTGGGGCTGGGGCTCGCGGCGGCGGCGGCACGGATCGGCGGGACCGAGCCGGTTCTGGGTCTTCCCGTCGCGGCGCGCTATGTGGTCGGCGCGGGGTTCGCCGCCGCTGCATTTGCCGCCGCGCTCTGCTCCGGCCGCCTCAACGGGGCGGCGGCGCTGGCCGGCGGAGCGCTCGCCGCGTTGGATATCGCGTCGGTGCCGCCCTTCCTCGCGGCGTGCGGCTTTCTCGCCGCGCTCGCGGTGAGGGCGCCGGTGGCGCTCTCGCTGGTGGCGGCCGTCGCGATTTGCGAGGGGCCGCTCGGCGGCGCGGCGCTGGCGCAAAGTTTTATGCGCGGGCTCTCGGGCTATGTCCTGCTCGCCGTGCCCTTGTTCATCCTCGCCGCGTCGCTTCTCCTCGCCAGCGATTTCGGATCGCGCATCCTGACGGCGGTGCGCGTGCTTGCGCCGCGCCGCGCGACGGCGCTGGGCGAGGCCAACGTGTGGTCGAGCCTGGTGTTCGGCGGGGTGTCGGCCTCCAGCATCGCCGACGCGGCCACCAGCGCCAAGCTGCTCGTCCCCGTCATGGTGAGCGAGGGCTATACGCGCAGCCGCGCCGCCGCGATCAGCGCGGCCTCGGCCATCCTGCCCAACGTGATGCCGCCCTCCATCGCGCTGCTCCTGGCCGCCGCGGCGACCGACCTGTCCGTCGGCGCGCTCTGGCTTGCCGGCGCGCTCGCCGCGCCCGTGCTCACGCTGGCGCTCTACGTCGCCGTCCGCCTGACGCCGCCCGCGTCCGCCGCCCACCGCGATGCCGGCACACCCGCCAGCGGGGCGGAGAAGCGGCGCGCGCTTCTGGGCCTCCTGCCGGTGGTGGTGGGGGCGCTCGCGATCCTGGGCGGGTTGCGGGCGGGACTGGTGACGGCGGTCGAGGCGGGGCTGGTGGCGGTGCTGTTCGCCGCTCTCTTCGCATTGCGCACGAGTTCGGCGCGCACCGTCCTCGCCGGCATCGTCGATGCCGCCGCGCAATCGGGCCGCGTCGGGCTCCTGATCGCGGCGGCCGCGCCGGTCGCCTTTCTCGTGGCGGCCAACGGTGTGGACGTACGCGCCCTGCTGCCGACGCAAAACGCCGCACTCGCTCTACTTGCGGGGGTGGGCATCTGCATCCTGGCCGGGACGGTGCTCGACGCCGGCGCCGCGATCCTGCTCATCCTCCCCCTCATGGTGCCGGCGCTGGCGGCGATGGGGGTGGGCGAGATCCATGCCGCCCTCACCTTGACGGTGGCTCTGTTGATCGGAGGCTTGACGCCGCCCGTCGGGATCCTGATCCTCGTGGTCAAGGACGTCAGCGGCGCCGACGGCATCTATCGCGCGGCTCTGCCCTACCTGATCGCGCTCCTTGGCGCGCTTGCCGCCATCGCGCTCGGGCCGCTGGTCGTGCCACCATTGGTTTGATTCCCCTCGTTTTCTTCGAAAGGCACCCGCGATGATCCGCTTACTGGCGCTGGCCGCACTGCTTGCCGTCCAGCCCGCGCTCGCCGCCGAACGCATCACCGTCACGTCCCAGTACGGCCCGGGCAAGCCGCAGACGCTCTACTGGGAGCACTTCGCGCAGGAACTGGAGGCGGCGCGGCCGGGCGCCTTCGAGGTCACCATCGTGACCGGCGGTGCCATGGGGGGCGAGAAAGAGGAAGCCGAGGCGATCCGGCTCGGGTCCATCACCGGCTCGCTCTCCACCATCGCCAACCTCACCACCTGGGTGCCGCTCGGCGCGGTGCTCGACCTGCCCTTCTTGTTCGAGGACATGGGGCACATCGAGCGCACGCTCGCCGGCCCGCTCGGCGACACCTTGAAGGCGGCCTACCGCGAGGAGGGCTTCGTGGTGCCGGCCTTCATCGTGTTCGGCGCGCGGCACATCCTGTCCAAGAAGCCGATCACGGTGCCCTCCGACATCAAGGGGCTGACCATGCGTTCGCTGCAGAGCGACCTGCACATCGCGCTGTGGCGGTCGCTGGGCGCCAACCCGACCGCGCTGCCCATCACCGAAGCCTATGGCGCGCTCGCCAACGGCGTCGTGTCGGCGATGGACATGACGAAATCCGGCTTCGAGGCGCTGAAGCTCTACGAGGTCGCGCCCATCCTGTCGGAGACGGCGCACATCTGGGCGATCGGCGTGGTTTATTTCAACGCCGACTTCTGGGACGGGCTGGACGAGGCGGATCGTCACGCCTTCGAGGCCGCCGCGCGATCCTCCGCGGCCTATTTCAACGAAATCGCCGCCGCCGAGCAGGCCGAAGCCCTTGCGCGCACGATCGAAAAGGGGGCCAAATTGCAGGAGGTCGACCAGGGACCCTGGCGCGAGGCTCTCGGCAGCTTCGCGCGCGACTATGCGCAGGGGATGGACGACCCGCGGGCGACGGAGGCACTTGGGGACATCGAAGCGGCGCGCTGAGCGGGCGCCGCCGCGCGACGGCAGGCAACGGCGGAGAGGGGCAGCGTGACGCAACGGATCTTTGACGGGCACAACGACGTGCTACTGCGCCTTTGGCGGCGCGACCGGACCGGCAGCAGCTTCCTCGAAGAAGGCAGCGAGGGCCATCTGGATCTGCCCCGGGCCCGCCGCGGCGGCATGATCGGCGGCCTCTTCGCCACCTTCGTGCCCGAGCCTGCCGCGCCGCAGGACCGCGGCGAGACCCCCTCCGAGGCCAGCGTCACGCACGACGTCGCCGCCCAGCGCCAGGAGCGCGCCCTTGCCGCGACGCTCGGCCAGCTGTCCATCGCCCTGCGCATCGAGCGCAAGGCCGACGGTGCCGTGCGCATCTGCCGCAATGCCGCGGACATCGAGAAGGCCGGCGCGGACGGCACCTTCGCCATGATGCTGCACATGGAGGGCGCGGACGCCATCGGCCCCCACCTCGACGAGCTGGAGGTGCTCTACGCGGCGGGCCTGCGCTCCCTCGGCCTGGTGTGGAGCCGGCCGACCATCTTCGGCTATGGCGTGCCCTTCAAATTTCCCTCCACCCCCGATATCGGCGACGGGCTCACCGACCGTGGCATCGCGCTGGTGACGGCCTGCAACGCGCTCGGCATCATGGTCGATTGCAGCCACCTCAACGAGAAGGGGTTCTGGGACGTGGTGCGCCATTCCAAGGCGCCCATCGTCGCCACCCACTCCAACGCGCACGCGGTGTGCCCGGTGTCGCGCAACCTCACCGACGCGCAGATGGACGCGATCCGCGACAGCGATGGCGTCGTCGGCCTCAACTTCGCGACCTTCTTCTTGCGCGAGGACGGCCGCCGCACCGCCGCGACGCCGCTCTCCACCATGACGCGCCATCTCGACCACATGCTGAACAAGCTCGGGCCGCGCGGCGTCGCGCTCGGCTCCGATTTCGACGGCGCGGTGGTGCCGAGCGACATCGGCGACGCGGCCGGCTTGCCCCGCCTGGTGGAGGCGATGCGCGCGGCGGGCTACGGCGACGAGCTGATCGATGCCATCTGCTATCGCAACTGGTTGAGCGTGCTCGCGCGCACGCTGAAGGCGCCGGCCGCCCCCGCTTGATCGCGCGATCGGCAGGTGGTTGGACGGCTTTCGTCTGGTCGGTGCCGCCCGCCGAAGCGCGGTTTCGTGCATCTCGTCTGCGCCGAATGGCGCCGGATGCCCCGGGCGAAGTCCCGCTCCCGCTCACCCGAAGGAACGCCATGCCCGTTGCCGAATGCGTCGCGGATACCCGCGCCGAGGACCGCGAGCGCGGCTGTTGCGGCAACGGGCGCCTCCGGCCCGGCGCCATCGACAGCACGCCCCGCCGCGCCGCCGGCGAATCGCGCCGGCGCGTTGCGGCCTAGGCCGGAGGGTCGCCCGCCATGCGCTGGCCGCAGCTGATACTGGTGAACGGGCCGTCGAGCGCCGGCAAGACCACGCTCTGCCGCGCGCTGCAGGGCGCCATCGAGCATCCCTACCTCATCGCCGGCTTCGACGATTTCATCTTCATGTCGGCCCCGCGCTACTATCTCGGCGCGGACACGGCGCGGCAGGGCAGCACGGATCGCTGGACGGCTCTGGGCGTCGAGATGGTGACGACCTCGCCGCCAGGCGCACCGCCGGCCGTCGTCGCCCGCTTCGGCCCCGTGTTTCGCAACCTGACCAACGCGATGGCGCCGGCCGTGCGCGCACTGATCGAGGCCGGCAACCCCGTCATCTTCGATCATGTCCTGCACGACCGGGAGATGTACGACAGCTTCCGCGCGGCCACGGCGGGACTTTCGGTCTTCTCGGTGGGCGTCACCTGCCCGTTGGCGGTGCTGGAGAGCCGCGAGCGCGACCGCGGCGACCGCGTGCTGGGCCGCGCGCGCGGCCTCGTGGACGTCGTGCACAGCTTTTGCGACTACGACACGACCGTCGACACCGCCGCATTGTCCACCGAGGCTTGCGTGGCGCGGATCCTCGCCGCGCTGCGGGCCTGACGGGGCCGGCCCGCGTCAATGGCTGCGGCGAGGTCGAAGGGCGAAGCGATTCGCCCCGTCCTCGCCGCGGCCCTTCCGTCCCTAGAGGACGGCGACGGCTTCGATCTCGACCAGGATGTCGATCACGAGGTCGCAGACGAGGGTGGAGCGGGCCGGCGGCTCGCTCGGGAAGTAGCTGCCATAGGCGGCGTTCATGCCGGCGAAATTGGTCTTGTCGGTCAGGAACACGGTCGTCTTGACGATCTTGTCCATCGACGAGCCGGCTTCTTCCACCTGCGCCTTGATCTGGTCCATCACCAGGCGGGTCTGGGCGTCGATGCCTTCGGGGATGGTGCCCTCGGGCGTGCGGGGCACGGTGCCGGAGATGAACACGAAGCCGTTGGCGATCACCACCTTCGACAGGGGCACCGAGGCGGCGCCGAGCGTTTTCTTGGTCATTGAAGTCCTCTTGAGGTTGGACGGGGAAAGGCTTGCCATGGCGGCACACAATCGCCCATGTGATCTGCCATGAGTATGCGCGAACAGCCAACAGGCGCGCGGCGCCTCGCCGTGGCGCCGATGATGGATTGGACAGACCGTCACTGCCGTGTCTTTCACCGGCGGCTCAATCCCCATGTGCAACTTTTCACCGAAATGGTTACCGCGAAAGCCGTTATCTTCGGTGACGGCGAGCGGCTGCTCGGATTCAGCGAGGAGGAACGCCCGCTGGTGCTGCAGCTCGGCGGCGCCGATCCGGAGGAGCTTGCCCGCGCGAGCCGCATCGCCGCCGACTGGGGCTATGGCGAATTGAACCTCAATGTCGGCTGCCCGTCGGACCGCGTGCAGGGCGGCCGCTTCGGCGCCTGCCTGATGCGCGAGCCGGCGCTCGTGGGCGAATGCCTGGCGGCGATGGGCGAGGGGGGGCTGCCGGTCTCGCTCAAATGCCGCATCGGCGTCGACGATCAGGATCCCGAGGAGGCGCTCGACGCGGTTGCCGATGCCGCGCTCGCTGCCGGCGTGGAGGCGATTTGGGTGCACGCGCGCAAGGCGTGGCTCAAAGGCCTCTCGCCGGCGCAAAACCGCGACGTGCCGCCGCTCGATTATGCGCGCGTGGCGCGGCTCAAGGCGCGCCTGCCGGTGTTCGTGGGGCTCAATGGCGGCATCGCGACGGCGGAGGCGGCGCGGGCCGAGGGCGAGCGGTTCGACGGCGTGATGATCGGCCGTGCCGCCTACCAGCGCCCGGCCATCCTCACGGCGCTGGCGGGGCTGTCGGGCGAGGCGGATCGCGCCCATCGCCTCGCCGTCGCGCGGCGGATGGCCGACTATGCCGACGCCTGGGTCGCACGCGGCGGGCGGCTCAACAACGTCACCCGCCACATGCTCGGCCTGTTCCATGCCGAGCGCGGCGCGCGCGATTGGCGGCGCACCTTGGCGGCCGTCGGCCAGACCCCCGGCGCGGCGGGCGACTATCTGCGCGCCGCGGTCGACGCCATCGAGGCGGCGATGATGCAGCCGGAGACGGCCGCCGCAGCATGAACCCGTTGCTGCCACAATTCGCGACGGCGCTCGCCTTCTATTCGCGCATCAAGGTGCCGGCCGAATTGCCGCGCGCGCCGCTGGCGAGCGCCGTCGCGCTGGCGCCGCTCGCGGGCCTCGCCGTCGCCCTGCCGGCCGGCCTCGTCCTCGTCGCTCTGCACGGGCTCGGCGCCTCGGCGCTGGTGGCGGCCGTGCTCGCGACGGCGACGACGATCGTCCTCACCGGCGCGCTGCACGAGGACGGGCTCGCCGACTGCGCGGACGGGTTCTGGGGCGGCGCCGATGCCGCGCGCCGGCTCGAGATCATGCGCGACAGCCGCATCGGCAGCTACGGCGTGCTGGCGCTCGTGGGCGCGGTCCTGCTCAAGGTCGCGATCCTGGCGAGCGCCGTGGCTTCGAGCCCGTTGTTTGCGATGCTGATGCTGCTGGCGAGCGCCGCCGCCTCGCGCGCCGTCGCGCTCTACCCGTGGGTGGGGCTCGTGCCGGCGCGGCGCGACGGGCTCGCCGTCGCCATCGGTCGGCCGACCATTGCGACCTTCCGCCGCGCGATCGTCATCGCCGCCGCGGCGACGGCGATCCTCGTCGCATGGTGGGCGCCGGTGGGCTTTGTCCTTGCCGCCGTGGCGGCAGCGGGCGCGGCCAAGGCCTGCGCCACCTTGGCCGACCACAAGATCGGCGGACACACGGGCGACGTCATCGGGGCGACGGTGGTCGTGGCGGACATGACTTATCTGTTGGTGCTCACTATGTGGACGCTGTGAACATTCTGGTGAACCTCAAGGCGAACGGCCTGCGCACCGCACTCGCGGCGTTGGCGGCCGGCGTGCTGGTGGTGGCGTTCGTCGCCGCCGGCGCGGCGCAGGAGGTGCCGCCGATCGAAATCGACAACACCGCGCCACGGGCCGTCAAGCTGGTGGTCCTTCTGGCGGTGTTCCTGGTGATCCTCATCGGCATGCGCCATGTGCGGCTGCCGCATTTCCTGCGGTCGATGCTCGTGTGGGCGGCGATGTTCCTCGGCCTCGTGGCGCTTTACGCCTACCGGGCGCCGCTGGAGACGGCCGGGCGCGAAGTGCTGTCGGTGCTGTTGCCGGGCGCGACCATCGTCAACGGCAGCAAGGTGATCGTGCGCCGCGCCTATCAGGGCCATTTCGTCGTCGATGCCGAGGTCAACGACGCGCCGGTGTCGTTCCTGTTCGACACCGGGGCGAGCATCGTGGTGCTTGCCGCCGCCGATGCGCAACGGGCCGGCTTCCACCCCGAATCGCTCGACTACCGCATCCCGGTGATGACGGCGGCGGGGCTGACCCGCGTCGCGCCGGTGCGGGTCGACGAGATCCGCGTCGGCTCCATCGTGGCGAGCAACGTGCGCGCGGCGGTGGCCCAGCCCGGCGAGCTCGACACGAGCCTGCTCGGCATGACTTTCCTCGATCGCTTGTCCGGCTACGAAGTGCGCCGCGACCGCCTGGTGCTCAATCCATGACCGAACCTTCCCCGCTCGACGATTTCCGCCGCCTTGCGACCCAGCCCTTGCCCGACCGCAGCGAGGCCATCGCGGCGACGGCGGCGCGCGAGGCGCAGCTCATCAAGCCGCCCGGCGCGCTGGGACGGCTGGAGGAGATCGCCGCGTTCCTCACCGCCGTGACCGGCAAGGCGCCGCCGGAGGTCACGCGGCCGCGCGTGGTGGTGTTCGCCGCCAGCCACGGCATCGTCGAGGAAGGCGTTTCGCCGTTTCCCGCCAGCGTCAACGCGCAGATGCTGGCCGCCTTCCGCGACGGCAAGGCCGCGATCAACCAGCTGTGCGGCGCGAACGGCATCGGGCTGTCGGTGTTCGACCTCGCGGTGGACGTGCCCTCCGGCAACATCGCCCGCGAGGACGCCTTCGCCAGCGACAAGGCGCTCGCGGGCACCATGGCCTTCGGGCTGGAAGCCATCGCGGGCGAGGTCGATTGCCTCGGCATCGGCGAGATGGGGATCGGCAACACGGCCGTCGCGGCCGCGGTCTATGCCGCCCTCTATGGCGGCGGCGCGGCGGCCTGGTGCGGCATGGGCGCCGGGGCGACCGGCGCGCTGTTCGACAGCAAGGTGGCGGCCGTGGCGCGCGCGCTGGAGCGGGTCGGCCCGATCGACGATCCGCTCACGGTGCTCAAGCGGCTGGGCGGGCGCGAGATCGCGGCCATGGTCGGCGCCATCCTGGCCGCCCGCACGCAGGGGGTGCCGGTGATCGTCGACGGCTTCGTGGCGAGCGCGGCGGCGGCGGTGGTCTCCTCCATCGACCGTGCGGCCATCGACCATTGCCTGTTCGCCCACCGCTCGGCGGAGGCGCAGCACCGGCGCGCGCTGGAGGCGATGGGCGTGCGGCCGCTGCTCGACCTCGACATGCGGCTCGGCGAAGGCACCGGCGCGGCGCTGGCCATCGGCATCGTCCAGGCCGCGGCCGCGTGCCACGGCGGCATGGCGACGTTCGCGGAGGCGGGCGTCGCCGGCAAGGGATGAGCCCGCGGCCGGCCGGGGGGCGGGCGCAGGCGGGCGGGCTCGACGATCTCGCGGTCCGCATCCGCCGCTGCCGCATCTGCGCCGAGCGGCCTGAGGGGCCGCCGCTGCCGCACGAGCCGCGCCCGGTGTTTCAGCTCTCGCCCACGGTGCGCCTCGCGATCTGCAGCCAGGCGCCAGGCAACCGCGCGCACATCGCGGGCAAGCCCTTTTTCGACCCCTCCGGAGTGCGGCTGCGCGCCTGGCTCGGCCTCGACGAGGCGACCTTCTACGACGCCGCCAAGGTCGCCATCGTCCCGATGGGGTTCTGCTTTCCCGGCTACGACCGGCACGGCGGCGACCTGCCGCCCAGGCGCGAGTGCGTGCGCACCTGGCACGACACCCTGTTCGCGGCGCTGCCGCAGCTCTCCCTGCGGCTGTGCATCGGCAAATATTCGCTCAGCTACCACCTGCCCGAGACGCGCCGCCAGTCGCTGACGGAGACCGTGCGCGACTGGCGCGCCATCCTGGAGCGCACGGCGCCGTGTCCCGTCATCGCGCTGCCGCATCCGTCGTGGCGCAACAACGGGTGGCTCGCCAAGAATCCCTGGTTCGAGGCGGAGCTGTTGCCGCACCTGCGCGCACGAGTCGCGGCCGCCCTCGGCTGAGGCTTGTCAACAGCCCCCCGGCCCGGAGCACAGCTCTTGCCAAGGATGGGCTGCTACTTCGTTGGGCGCTTGTCCCATGGGCGGGCGGCGCGGGCATCCCCATCGCTTCAGGCGGGAACGGCGGCCGATCGTGTCACAGAGCGTTGCGGAGGAGTGGCATGCGGCGGACACGGGCATTGCGCGGGAGGGCGGCGGTCGCGTTGCTGCTCGGTGCTTGCGCCGGCGCGCAGGCGCAGTCCGGCGGGTTCGGCGCCTCCGCCGTTGCGGAAGGGGCGCCGGCGCAGGCCGATACGCAGAAGGCCGGGCGCATCTTCCTCGACACCGCGGTCGTCGACGTGCGCGTCGGCGGTACGGCGACGGTGGTGACGATGGGCCGCTCGCCGCAGAGCCCGTGCCCGTCCGACCAGTACGTCTATGAGCGCGGCCGGCCCCGTTGGCTCGCCGAGACGGGCCGCATGATGCAGGCGATGAAGGAGCGCGCGACGGTGCGGGTCTCCTTCTCCTGCAACGCCGGCTATCAGAGCATCAACGCCCTGCAATTCCTGACGCCGCCGCCCCCGACGACGGGTCTGGCGACCCTGCCGCGCCGCGCAACGGCCGAAACGCTCGTCCGCCCGCGGGCGCCCTCGCCCCCGTGGTGAGCGGGCGCGCCGTCAGAACGCCTTGAAGGTGATGATGGTCTTGGTATCGAGGATGCCCGGCACGGCGTGCACCTTCTCGTTCACGAAGTGGCCGATATCGTCGTCCCGATCGACGTAGAATTTCACGAGCAGATCGTAGTCGCCGGCCGTGGAATAGATTTCGGAGGCGATCTCGGCGTCGGCGAGGGCGTTGGCGACCTCATAGGCCCGGCCCAGCTGCGCCTTGATCAGCACGAAAAACGGCGTCATCCGATCCCCCTCCAGGAGCCGCGCAGGCGGACTCGCGGCTCAATAGTCTCTCTCATGCCACCCTCAAATGCGCCGCGATCGTCGAGACACGGTGCTCCGATCGGCCTGCCGCGACCCGGCGGACGCTGGCGCCCCCTGGATCACACCCTGTTTCTGTGACAGGCGCCCGAGATTCACAAGAGGGAAGGCGTGCGCGCGCGCCGCCTCCTTGCTGCCCGCCCGGCAGACGGCTACATGACGGCTCATGAGACAGGCAGTGCAAAGCGGCCTCTGGACCGCCGGCCTGCACCGACCGGGGCAGGGCGGGAATATTCGGACGACGAATCTTGGCCAGCCATCGAGCCGTATGGAGCTGAATTGAACATGGAGCCCGACAACGGGATCGACGTGCGGGCCGAAATCGCAGCCGCGGCAGCCCGCGGCAGCGTCGATCGCCGCCAAATCGCCGACGCCATCAACGCGATGCGCGCCGCACGGCCGCGTATCCACGCCATCGTCTCGCCGGTGGCGCAGCCGCTGGTGGCGAACGTGGCCGCGGCGCTGTCCATCGACATCTCGATGACCATCGATGCCGCCGACGTACGGGCGATGGTCGCCTCGTCCGACGGCTTCCTGATCAATCTGGGGATGCTGGACCGGGAGCGGCGCGAGGGGGCGATGGCGGCCGTGGCGAGCGGGCTGCCGTTCGTGCTCGACCCCGTGAAGGTGGATCGCTCCGGCGACCGGCTCAGCTTCGCCCAGGCGCTGATCGAGGCCCGGCCGCGCATCATCAAGGGCAATATCGGCGAGATGGCGGCCCTCGGCGATTTCGAAACCGACGCCGTGTGCGTGACCACCGGGGCCGAGGACGAGATCGTCGCCGATGGGCGGCGCGTCGTCGTCGCCAACGACACGCCGATCCTGAGCCGTGTCATCGCCACGGGCTGCGCCACCGGAATGCTGATGACCGCCATCAGCGCGGTGGAGGCCGATTCGTTCGTGGCCGCCGTTTCCGGCGCGGCGCTGATGGCCGTCGCCGGCGAAGTGGCCGCCGAGACGGCGAAGTTGCCCGGCAGCTTCGCCGTGGCGCTGATCGACGCCATCGCCGAACTGAACGGCGAGGAGATCGCCCGCCTGGTCGACCTGCGCGATGCCTGATTACGGACTTTACCTGGTGATGGGACCGGACGTCGCCGATCCGCCCGCCCTCGCGGTGGCGGCCGCCGCCGGCGGCGTCGGCATCGTGCAGTGGCGCGACAAGAGCGCCGGCACGGCCGATCAGGTGGCGGCGGTGCGGGCGCTGGTGGGCGCGGTGCCGGTACCGGTGCTGGTCAACGACCGCGCCGATGTCGCGGTCGCGGCCGGCGCGGCGGGCGTCCATGTCGGCCATGGCGATCTCACCCCTGCGGAGGCGCGGCAGATCGTGGGGCCGGACGCCATCGTCGGCCTCACCGTCCACTCCCTCGCGGAAGCGGAGGCGGCGGACGGTGCGCCCATCGACTACGCCTCCGTCGGCGGCGTGTTCGAGACCACCAGCAAGCACAACCCGCAGCCGCCCATCGGCATCCACGGCTTCGTCGAGATCGCGGCGCGGCTGCGTGCGGGCCGTCCGGGGCTGCCGGTGATCGCGATCGCCGGCATCACGGCGGAGCGGGCGCGTGCGCTCGCCATGGCCGGGGCCGACGGCATCGCGGTGATGAGCGCCATCACCTGCGCGGCGGACCCGGGCGAGGCGGCGGCGGCACTCCTGCGCGCGATGCTGGACGGGGCGGCATGATCGCGCTCACCATCGCGGGCTCCGATTCGGGCGGCGGCGCCGGCATCCAGGCGGATCTCAAGACCTTTTCCGCCCTCGGTGTCTACGGCGCCAGCGTGATCACCGCCATCACGGCGCAGAACACGCGCGGCGTCAGCGGCGTCCACCCGATCCCGCCCGAGATGGTGCGCGCGCAGATGGACGCGGTGCTCAGCGATCTCGACGTGCGGGCGATCAAGATCGGCATGGTGGCCGAGACGCGGGTGATCGAGGCCATCGCCGATGGGCTCGCGGGCGTCACGATCCCCGTTGTGCTCGACCCGGTGATGATCGCCGCTTCGGGCGACCGGCTCCTGGGCGAGGGCGCCGAAAAGGCCCTGCGCGAGCGCCTTCTGCCGCTTGCCACGCTGGTCACGCCCAACCTGCCCGAAGCCGCCGTGCTCCTGGGCGAGGCGGAGGTGACGGAGGCGGCCGCGATGCCGGCCCAGGCCGAGCGGCTGGCGCGGATGACCAGCGCGGTGCTTCTCAAGGGCGGGCATCTGGCCGACGGCGACAGCATCGACGTGCTCGTGACCCGGCAGGGAATGTCCACGCTGAGCGCGCCGCGCATCGCCACGCGCAACACCCACGGCACCGGCTGCACGCTGTCGAGCGCCATCGCCGCCTTCCTTGCCAGGGGCGAGACGCTGGAGACGGCCGTCGCGGAGGCGAAGCGCTATCTGTCGGCGGCGCTGGGGGCGGCCGACCGGCTCCAGATCGGCGGCGGGCGCGGCCCTGTGCACCACTTCCATGCGATCTGGCCCAGCGCCGGCTAAAGGGTGTGCCCCGCTCCGTGGCCGCGCTAAGGTGCCCGCGGCGAGCAATGCAAGGAGGCGCGCCGTGAACAGCTTGATCTACTTCGTTGGCCTCCTCGTCGTGATCCTGGCGATCCTCACGCTGATCGGCGTGGTCTGAGCGGCAGCAACGCGGGGCGGACGGGGCGAGGAACAAGCCGGGGCGCGGCCCGTTAGAGGGGAAGCGGCTCGGTTCGCGGCACCACGTTCGCCGCGCATGGCACACGGAAGGGAAGGCGCATATGCCCACCGACAACGATCCAACGGGTTCCCAGCCGCGCTCCACCTTGGAGGAGGTGGCCGAAATCGTCGGCCGCAACGCGCGCGCGGCCCTGTCCGACGTGCTGCGGGCCATCAACGCCTACGCGCAGGACAACAAGGGCACCGCCGCCCGCCAGCTCGACGACTATGCCGACGCCGCCAGCAAGGCCGCGGGCGCCCTCGGCGCGCGCAACAACGACCTGGGCGCGCGGCTCCTGGGCGAGGCGGCCGACCACATGTCGCGCGCTTCGGAGCGCGTTGCCCAGGCAAGCGCGGACGACATCGCCGACGGGCTGGAGAGCGCGGCGCGGCGCAATCCGGCGGCGTTCGCGGCCGGGGCGGTGCTGGCCGGCGTCGCACTCGGCTACCTGCTCAAGGCGGCCGCGTCCGAGCGTGCGGGGCAGGGCCCCTCGCGACTGCCCGCGCCTTCACCGGCTGCGGACGCTTCCGCCAGCCCCCCACCCGAGAGCACACCATGATCAAAGATCCGGACGAGTCCGTCGTCATTCCCGAGCGCCACGCAAGCCGCCTGTCGCTGACGGAGCTGATCTCGAAGCTGATCGGTGACGTTTCCGACCTCGTGATCGAGGAAACGGAGCTGATCCGCTCGGAGATCAACGACAAGATCACCCAGTTGCAGGCCGGCGTCGGCAAGATGGCCGCCGGCGCGGTGGTGCTCCTGGTGGCGCTGATGGTGCTGGCCGACGCGTTGGTGATGGCCGTCGCGGTGCTGCTCGGCACCGCCCAGGCAAGCGGCGACAAGACGGGCCTTGCCTCGGTCATCGTCGGCGGCGTGTTCGCGGCGGTCGGCGCATTCCTGGTGCGCAGCGGCGCCGGCGACATCACCCCGATGAACCTCAAGCCGGACCGGACCGCGATGCAGGTGCGCCGCGACCGGGACCTCGCCAGGGATCAGATGCGATGAACGAACGCACCTCGGCCGACGTCGAGCGCGACGTCGTCGCCAAGCGGCGCCAGGTGGAAGAAACCCTGGAGGCGCTGCGGGCGAAGCTGTCCAGCGGCCAGATCTTCGGCACGCTGGCGCGCTCCTTCACCGGCGCGGGCGGCCAGGGCGGAGAGCTGATGTCCAACCTCGCCCGCCAGGTGCGCGACAACCCGCTGCCGGTGGCGCTGACCGGCGTTGGCCTCGCCTGGCTCCTCACCAGCCAGTACGCCCCCCGGGCGGCCAAGCCGGAGGAGGACGAGCCCGCGGCCGCGCCTGTCGCGACCCCGCCGGAGCCCGCCGAGCTCACCCTCTACGACCGTGTGCGCTACCGCGCCGACGTGGCCGCGCACGGCGTCGATCATGCCGTGAAGGCGCTGGTCGCGGGCGCATACGACCTGCCGGCCGGCGCGTCCGCCGTCACCGAGGGCGGGCTCGACGAGGCGAAGATGGCCGCCGACGAGGCCGCCCATGGCGCCGCGCACGTGCTCGAGCAGCTTCGCGCCGGCGCCTATCGCGTGCGCGAGCGCATCGCCGCGACGTACGACCGAAACAAGGTGGTGGAAGAGGCGCAAAAGCAGGGCGCCGTCCACGTGGACGAGACCCATCTCGCCGCCGATGCGCCCGTCAAAGCCGCCAAGAGCCGAGACGTGGGCGACCGCGTGCAGGATTTCGCCGACAACGCGCTGTTCGCCGGCCGGCACCTCCACCGCACGCTGGACGAGCAGGTGCGCGCCGAGCCGATGATGTCGGGCGTGGTGGGCGTCGCGCTCGGTGTCATCCTCGGCGCGCTGCTGCCCTTTCCCAATGGTGGCGACAAGCGCTGAGCCTGCGCCGATCCCGGACGGCGTGCGGAGCAAGCCGCCCGAGCGGAAGGAGGCGAGCGGGGTGAACCCGCCCGCGACGCCTGTCAGCTCTTGGGCTGCGGCATCTTGATGGAGGGGTCGATGTACTTGTTGGTGACCGCGTCCATCACGTCGAACGGCTGCTCGAGCTCGAAGTAGGTCTCGGTCAGCTCGTAGTCGTCCTGCAGGCGCCCTTCGTCGAAGTAGCCGAGGCCCTTGGTGGTCGACGTCTCGTCGGTCATCAGCTCGACCACGAGGGCGAAGTTCTGCAGCTCGTTGTCCTTCTGCAGGCCGGTGTTGGCCGACACCAGCGCTTCGACGCACGGCTCGGGCGTCTCGACGCACTGCGCGAACGCCTTCTGCGTCACCGCCACGAACGCCTTCACGGCCTCTTCGTTCTCGGCCAGGAACTCGTTGTTGACGATGATCGAGTTGCCGTACGGATTGATGCCGAGATCCTTCCAGGCGAAGAAGCCCATGTCGTCGCCCAGCTCACGCTGGAAGATGTGGTGGATGTTGTAGAACGACGTGGTGATGTCGAACGCGCCCGACTTGAGGCCGGCCAGCTTGGCGTTGGGCTGCACGTTGACCCAGCGCACACCGTCCGCGTCGACGTCGTTGGCCTTGGCGAGGGCCGGCCACATGGCGCGCGCGGCATCGGACGGCGGGTTGCCGATCGCTCTGCCCTGGAAGTCCTTGATGCCCTCGATGCCCGACGATTTCAGCCAGTACATGCCGTAGGGCGAGTTGGCATAGATGTTCATCACCGCGGTGAAGTCCGCGCCCTTGCCCTTGGCGATCAGCGCGGTGCCGAGGTCGGCGAGGCCGATATCGGACGCGCCGAGGCCGGTGCGCTGGGTGGCGAGCGCCGAGCCCTTGCCCTGCTCGATGTTGAGGTCGATGCCGGCGTCTTCGTACCAGCCCTCCTGCTGCGCGTAGTAGTACGGCGCGTGGTCGCCGCCGGCGATCCAGTTGAGAATGAAGTTGATGTCGGTTTCCGCCTGCGCGGCGCCGCCGACCGGGGCCAGAAGCAGCGCAGCCAGAGCCGCGCGAATCGCCGTTTTCGTCATTCGTTGTCCTCCTCGCGGGCGCCGCGGCGTCCTCGTCGACGCGCGGCAGCCTCATTCATTGGAACGATATGGTTACACCAGGGTGCGGCCCGCCGCCTAGCGTCTGGCGGCCGGCGGCGCGCGCAAGATGCCTTGCGCGCCGAAACTTGCCGGCATCGGCATGTCGAAAATCCAAATGGCAGCAACAACTTTGTGAGCCGATTAAGGATCGGAAAGAGCCGGATATTTGAAGTTATCGAGTAACAAAATATATAATAATATCTCATTTAATCATGGAAATCGTAGATATATGGCTGGAGAGGACCGTTGACGATAACGATAAACGCCTCGCAAGGCGCTCTTACTGTTAACTCGACCGAGCTACGCCTCATCACGCAGACCGGCGTCGTGAGCGGGTCGACGGCAATCAATTTCGTGGCGGGCTCGGAGCCGGGTCATGTGATCGTCGCCGGGATGGCGACCGGCACGTTCGCGGGTGCCGCGCTCGACGGCGACGACGAACTCGTCATCGACCCGACCGGCGTGGTGAGCGGCGCCGACGGCATCGGCGCGGACGGGGTGCGGATCGCGGGGGCGGGCAACCGCGTCACCGTCTCCGGCACAGTCCGGGCCTCCGATGCGGGCATCTATGCCATGAGCTCGGCGTCCGATCTCCTCCTCACGGTGACGGAGACGGGCTCTGTCGTGGGCGGATCGAACAGCGACGGCGCCGATTCCGGCGCGTTTTCCGCCGCCGTCGCGTCGAGTGCGCCAGGCACCGTTCTTCTCAACGAGGGGGAGATCGTCGGCGAGTTCAATCCCGACAACAACCGCCGCATCGCGGTGTTGAACGCATCCGCGAGCGACGGCAGTCCCGAGGGCCACGATCTCGGGGTCGACCTCGATTTCAGGTTCGTCAACAGCGGTTCCGTATGGGGGGAGATTCTCCTGGGCGCGGGCGAGGACATCTATGATGGGCGCGGCGGCGGCTTCGTCAGCGGCCTCATCGACATGGGCGACGGCGAGGATGCCTTCTTCGGAGGCGCGACGGACGAGAGCGCGGTCGGAGGCGGGGGCGCCGACACCATGCGCGGCGGCGGTGGCGACGATACGCTGGCCGGAGGCGAGGGCGCCGATCTCGTGAGGGGCGGCGCGGGGGACGACAGCCTCGAGGGCGGCGAGGGCGACGATTCCATCGGCGGCGGCGCGGGCGACGATTCGGCCAATGGCGGCAGCGGCGACGACGTCATGTTCGGCGCCGACGGCTCCGACAGTCTCGACGGCGAGGAGGGCGACGACCTGATCCGCGGCCATGGCGGCGACGACAGCCTCGCCGGCGGTGGAGGCGCCGACCTGATCCAGGGCGGGGCGGGGGCCGACACGGCCAAGGGCGGCGCGGGCGACGACACCGAGCGCGGCGGCAAGGGCGATGACACCCTGCGCGGCGAAGACGGCCTCGACAAGCTCGCGGGCGGTGGCGGCGACGACAAGATCGTCGGCGGCAATGAGAGCGACACCCTCAAGGGTGAGAGCGGCAACGATACCCTGTTCGGCGGCAAGGATCGCGACGCGCTGTTCGGCGGGGCGGGCGACGACATCCTCGCTGGCGGCGACGGCGACGACCGGCTGGTGGGCGACGAGGGGAACGACACCCTGGTCGGCCAGGACGGGAACGATCGCTACGTGTTCGCGGGCAGTTTCGGCCACGACCAGATCAACGGCTTCAGCGGCGACAATGCCGAGAAGATCAATCTGAAAAGCGTCGCCTCGATCACGAGCTTTGCCGACCTCCTCGACAATCACCTGTCCGAGGTGGGCGGCAATGCGGTGATCGATGACGGCGAGGGCAACACGATCACGCTCCTGGGCTTTGCCGCCGGCGACCTCGACGCGGGCGATTTCCTCTTCTGACGCCGCCGCGACAGGACGGGGCGTTCCGGCCCACGCCCCGCCGCCCTGTTGCCGCCTTATTGTTGACGCACCTGCTGGCCTCCTCCATTGTAACGTTATGGTTACAATAAGATGCGGAAAGCCTGCTCGTGCGGCAAAACGGAACCGGTCGGCGGACGCGCGCGAGAGGCGCGCGGTCGTGGAGGCATAGCGACGTGACCATGCCTGCCGATATTGCCGAGATCCTGCGCCGGGGCACCGCCATCCCGGCCCATCCGCTCGCCCTCACGCCCGCCCGTACGCTGGACGAACGACGCCAGCGCGCCCTCGCGCGCTACTACATCGACGCGGGCGCGGGGGGGCTGGCCGTGGGGGTCCACACCACCCAGTTCGCGATCCGCGAGACGGGGCTGTTCGAGCCGGTGCTGCGGACGGCGGCGGAGGAGGCCGAGCGCTGGTCGGACCGGCCGCTCGTCATGATCGCGGGCGTGTGCGGTCCCACGGCCCAGGCCGTGCGCGAGGCCGAAATCGCCCGCAACCTCGGCTACCACGCCGGCCTGCTGTCGCTCGCCGCGCTCGGTTCGGCGAGCGAGGACGCGCTCATCGCCCACGCCGAGGCGGTGGGGGCGGTGATCCCCCTCGTCGGCTTCTACCTGCAGCCGGCGGTGGGCGGGCGCGAACTGTCGGCCGATTTCTGGCGCCGCTTCGCCGCCATCGAGGCGGTGGTGGCGATCAAGATGGCCCCGTTCGACCGCTACCGCACCATCGACGTGGTGCGCGGCGTCGCCGAGGCCGGGGCCGAAGACCGCGTGACCCTCTACACCGGCAACGACGACCACTACCTGCTCGACCTCATCACCCCCCACACCGTGATGCGCGGCGGCGAGCCGGTGACCTTGCGCATTCGCGGCGGTCTGCTCGGCCAGTGGTCGGTGTGGACGAGCGTCGCCGTCGATGTCCTGCGCCGGGCGCACGAGGCGGCCGCGGCGGACACCGTGCCGGCCGCGCTGTTGACGCTCGATGCCCAGCTCACCGACGCCAATGGCGCGCTGTTCGATGTGCACAACGCCTTCCACGGCTGCATCGCCGGGTGCCATGAGGTGTTGCGCCGGCAGGGGCTTTTGGACAACCTCGTGCTGATCGATCCCGACGAGGGGTTGAGCCCGGGGCAGGCGGACGAGATCGACCGTGTCACCGCTGCCTACCCGCATATCACGGACGACGATTTCGTCCGTGCCAACCTGGAAAGGTGGCTTGCATGATCGCTGCGGCAGCCGCACCCACCGAGCTGCGCCCCTTCATTCACCTGCAGAACGTGCGCAAGGTCTATCGCAGCGGCGGGGAGGAATTCGTCGCCGTCTCGGACGTGACGATGGCGGTGGCGAAGGGCGAACTGGTTTCGCTGGTCGGCCCGTCCGGCTGCGGCAAGACGACGGTGCTGAAGATCCTCGCGGATCTGCACGGCCATGACGGCGGCACGGTGGAGATCGGCGACCCGGCCAACCCCTTTACCCCCGGACGCGACGTGGGGATGGTGTTCCAGCAGCCGCTGCTCCTCAAGTGGCGCAACATCATCGACAACGTGCTCCTGCCGGCAGAAATCCTGGGCCTGCCGCTGAAGCCGGCGCGCGAGCGGGCGCGCGAGCTCCTCAAGCTGGTGGGGCTGGAGGGCTTCGAGGAGAGCCGCCCCTACGAGCTGTCGGGCGGCATGCAGCAACGTGCCGCCATCGCCCGCGCCCTGGTGCACGACCCGCAGGTGGTGCTGATGGACGAGCCGTTCGGCGCCCTCGACGCGCTCACCCGCGAGCGTATGAACCTGGAGCTCCTGCGCATCTGGCAGGAGAGCCAGAAGACGATCCTGTTCGTCACCCACTCCATTCAGGAGGCGGTGCTGATGGGATCGCACTGCGCCGTGCTCACCTCGGGTCCGGCCCGGATGGCGGACTATTTCGCCATCGACCTGCCTTATCCACGTCGCCTCGACATGCGCCAGTCACCCGAGTTTGGCGCCTACGCCCGGCGCATCTACGATCTTCTCGACGTCGAGTGACGGAGATCGCTCGCGTTCAATACACCCAAGGAGGAAGCCCCATGCGCGTCATCGCGATCGCACTTGCCGCAACGGCCCTGGCCGCCGTGCCGGCCACCGCACAAGACTATTCGTGGAAGCCGGACAAGCCGATCACCATCATCGTGCCCTGGGGCGCGGGCGGCGCCACCGACCAGGTGACGCGCGTGACGGCCGGCGTGCTGGAAGACGCGCTGGGCCAGAAGGTGGTCATCGTCAACCAGCCGGGCGCGTCCGGCTCCATCGGCAAGAAGAACGCATCCGAGGCGCCGCGCGACGGCTACACCTGGGCCGCCGGCGCGCCCAAGCAGCTCGGCACCTACAAGCTGCTCGGCCAGTGGGACACCTGGGTCGACGACTGGCAGCTCTACAACACCGTCACCAACGTTCCTCTGGTCTCGGTGAACCCCAACTCGCCCTACGAGACGATGGCCGATTTCGTCGCCGCCATGAAGGAAGGCAAGGTGACCATCGCCACCGCCGGTGCCGGCTCCTCCGGACATGCGGCGGCCGAAGCGGTGAAGGGCGTCGTCGGCGGCGGCTACAAGCACCTCACCTATGACGGCGGCAACCCCGCCGTGGTCGCCACCGTCGCGGGCGAAGCGGAAGCCACGACGCAGCTCGCCTCCGAGCAGGCCGAGATGGTGCGGGCCGGCCGTCTGCGCCCGCTCGCCGTGCTCGCCGACCAGCCGCTCGAGATCGAGGGCTACGGCACCGTGCCGCCGGTGACGGACTTCGTGGACGAAGACCTGCCCATCCTGTCCACCGCCTTCGGCATCTTCATCCCCAAGGAGGGCACCCCGCCGGAGGTGATCGAGACCTTCAACCAGATCTGGGCCGAGGTGATCCCCAACGCGGAGCCGCTGCGCTCCTATGCGCTGGAGAAGGGCGCCCTGTTCACTCCCGCGTCGGGCGATGCGGCGCGCGAAAAAGTGTGGCCCGAGATCCAGGCCGACGCCTGGTCGTTCGATGCGGCCGGCCGCACGACCATGTCGCCGGACGAACTCGGCATTCCGAAGCCCTGACGCGCTTGCGGCGGGCCTTCGGGGCCCGCCGCGCAATCTCATGTCAGCGAGCCAAAGCCCCCGCGCCGATCTTTATTTCTCCGTCGTGCTCACACTCGTCGGCGCGGCGGCGGTGTTCGAATCGTGGCGTATGCCGCGGCTGGAAAATCTCGGCATCGACCCGCTCACCGCGCCGGGGGTGACGCCGGCGTTGGTCGGCGGTGTGCTGACGCTGCTGGGGCTGATGCTGTTCGTGCGCAGTCTCGCGGCGGTGGGCGCCGCCCGCCCGGCGGCCGAAGGGGGCTGGGGGCGGTTCGCGGTGACGCTCGGGCTCTGCCTCGCCTATGCGCTCGGCCTGGTGGGGCGGGTGCCGTTCTGGTTGGCGACGGCGCTGTTCGTGGCGGTGTTCGTGCTCGTCTTCACGTGGGACCGGGCGCGGGCGCTTCGCCGGATCGCCATCGCCGTCGGCCTCGCGGTGGCAACGGCGGCGGCGGTCACGTACCTCTTCCAAAGCATCTTTCTCGTACGGTTGCCGTAACCCTTCATGGATGCCATCACCCAGCTCGGTTCGGCGATCGGCGCGCTCACGACGCCCATGGCGCTGTTCAACGTGGTGTGGGCGACGCTGCTCGGCATGACCATCGGGATGCTGCCCGGGCTCACGGCGACGCTCGGCATCGCGCTCCTCACCACGCTCACCTTCCGCATGGAAGCCGGCGACGCCATTCTCATCCTCATCTGCATGTATGTCGGCGCCATCTACGGCGGCAGCCGCACGGCGATCCTCCTCAACATCCCCGGCACGCCCGCCAACGCCGCCTCAAGCCTCGACGGTTTTCCGCTGGCGCGTGCGGGCCGCGCCGGTGAGGCGATGGGGCTCGCCACCGTCGGCTCCTTCTTCGGCAGCTGCGTCGGGCTCGTGCTGCTCGCGCTGATCGCCCCGCAGCTCGCCGAGTTCGGCCTGCGCTTCCAGTCGTTCGAGTTCTTCTGGCTCGCCGTTTTCGGCGTCGTCATCTCCGGCCGGCTGACGGCGATGAACGACCCCATCAAAGGCTGGATCGCCGGCTTCCTCGGCCTCATGGTGGCGCAGGTCGGCCAGGAGGGCATCCACGCCTATCAGCGCTTTTCCTACGGCTCGGTGGATCTTGCCGGCGGCTTTTCGCTGCTGCCGGCGCTGGTCGGCGCCTTCGGCTTCGCCGAAATCCTGTGCGTGATGAAGGATCCCGCCTACGAGACGGTGCGCGACGTCGGCAAGCGCATCCTGCCGCGCATGCGCGATGTGGTGACGCGCTGGTGGACGATCCTGCGCTCGGGCGTGCTGGGCACGGTGATGGGCATCATTCCGGGCGTGGGCGAGGACATGGGGGCCTGGGTCTCCTACGCCGCGGCCCGCCGGGCGAGCCGCGAGCCGGAGACCTTCGGCAAGGGCAACACCGACGGCCTGCTCGCGGCCGAGACCGGTAACAACGCGGCCGTCCCCGGCGCCATCATCCCGGTGCTGACGCTGGCGGTGCCGGGCTCGGCGCCCGCGGCGGTGCTCTTGGCAGCAATGTTCATCCACGGCGTGCGGCCCGGCCCGCTTATCATGATCGAGAGCCCGGGCTTCGTGTTCGAGGTGGCGGCGATGCTGTTCTGGGCCTCGGTCGCGATCCTCGTGCTGGGCCTCCTGCTCACGCGGCCGATGCTCACGGTCCTGCGCGTCCGGCGCGAATATCTGATGCCGATCATCTTCGTCCTGTGCGTCGTGGGCTCCTTCGCCATCGCCAGCCGGGTGTTCGACATCTGGGTGATGCTCGGCTTCGGCATCGCCGGCTTCGTCCTTCGGCAGATGCATTACCCGATGGCGCCGCTCATCCTGGGCATCGTGCTGGGCGACATCCTCGACAAGAATTTCCGCCGCAGCATGCTGATCTCGGATGGATCGGTGGAGCCCTTCGTGACGCGGCCGATCTCGGCCGTGCTCGCAGCGCTGACGCTGTTCACGATCCTGTGGGGGCTGCCGCCGGTGCGGCGCGCTCTGGCGCGGCTCGTGCGGCGCGGCGGATGAACCTGATGGAGCGACCGAGATGACCACCCGTCTCAAGCTGACCCTCAAGGACGTGAGTTTCCACGAGCGGGACGTCATCCTGCGCATGCCCTTCCGCTTCGGCGTGGTGACGCTGCGCGAGGCGCCGCAGATCTTCGTGAAGGCGCGCATCGCGCTGGAGGGCGGGGGCGAGAGCGTGGGCCTGTCGGCGGAAGTCCTCGCGCCGAAATGGTTCGACAAGTCGCCCGACCTGTCCAACGAGGACAATTTCGACCAGCTTCGCCGCGCCCTCGCCATCGCCGCCGTGGCCTACAAGGCCGAGACGACGCCGCACACCGCCTTCGGGCTTCATGCGGCCGCCGCGCCGCAGGCGATGGCCGCCGCCGAGGCCGAGGGGCTGCCGCCGCTCGTCGCCTCCTTCGGTCCCGCGCTCCTCGACCGCGCCATCCTCGACGCGCTCACCCACCACCTCGGCATCAGCATTTTCGCCGCCGCCCGCGACAACGTCTTCGACCTCACCGCCGCGACCGCGCCCGACCTCGGCAATTTCGACCTCGACGCCTTCCTCGCCACTTTGCGCCCGGCGGGCACCATCGCGGCGCGCCACACGGTGGGCCTCGTCGATCCCATCACCGATGCCGACCTGCCCAAAGCCGAGCGCGTGGACGACGGTTTGCCGGAGACGCTGGAAGAGGTGGTGCTGGCAACCGGCATCGACCACTTCAAGCTCAAGGTGGGCGGCGACATCGCGGCGGACATCGACCGGCTGTCGCGCATCGCCAGCGTGATCGACGGGCGCGGCGACTACCTCGCGACGCTCGACGGCAACGAGCAATACAAGGACGTGGAGGGCGTGTTGGCGCTGTGGGAGGCGATCGAGGCGACGCCGGCGCTGGCGCGGCTCGCCGCCAGCATCGCGATCATCGAGCAGCCCATCGCGCGCACGAGCGCGCTATCGAAGGACATCAGCGCGCTGGCCGCGAAGAAGCCCGTGGAGATCGACGAGTCGGACGCGTCCATCGACGCGTTTCTGGAGGCGAAGGGGCTCGGCTACACGGGCGTCTCGTCCAAGTCGTGCAAAGGGTTTTATCGCTCGCTGTTGAACCGGTCGCGCTGCGCCAAGTGGAACGCGGAGGCGGGCAGGGACATCTACTTCATGTCGGCGGAGGATCTCACCACCCAGGCGGGCATCTGCGTGCAGCAGGATCTGGCGCTCGCGACGCTGATCGGCTGCACCCACGTGGAGCGCAACGGCCACCACTACGTCAACGGCATGGCGGCCTTGCCCGCGGCCGAGCAGGCCGCCTTCCTCGCCGCCCATCCGGACCTCTACCACCGCGCCCACGGCGCCGTGCGCGTGAAGATCACTGACGGGCGGATCGCCATCGGCTCCCTCGACGTGACGGGCTTCGCGAGCGGCGCGACGCCCGACCTCGATGCGATGCGGGACGTCCCGGGCTAGTCCCGCCCGTCAGAACTTGCCGTCGCGGACCTCGAAGCCGGTGGGCTTGCCGAGGGAAGGCAGGCCCCTCGCGATCCAGTCGGCCTGCCAGTCGATCATCTGATCCAGCGACACGCGGGGCTTGCCGAGCAGGGCATGCGCGGCCGACGCGTTGTTGAGCCACGCCGTGGGCGCTTCCTCGCCGACGATGTTGGCCTTCACACCGAAGCGCCGGGCGAACGCCTCGGCGAGGGCGCGGATCGACACCGTCTCGGGGCCGGTGACGTTGAGCGGGGAGGTGGGCGCGCTCACGTGGCGCAGCGCGCGCAGGATCATGCTGTTGGCGTCGCCCTGCCAGATGACGTTGGCGTGGCCCATCGAAACGTCGAGCGTCTTGCCGGCGTGGACGAGGCGGCCGACGTCGTGCAGCACGCCGTAGCGCATGTCGATCGAGTAGTTGAGGCGGATGAGGCGGCCCGCCGTGCCGTAGCGGCGCGAACCGTCCTCGAACAGCCGTTCGCGCGCGAGGCAGGACCAGGCGTAGTCGCCCGGCGGCGGGCCGACGGGGGTCTCCTCGGTGGGCCCGCCCGAATCCACCGGCACGAACGGATAGACGCAGCCGGTCGAGAGCGCGACGATGCGGGCATCGCGGTAGCGCTCCGCGACCTGGCCCGGAACGAGCGCGTTCATTGCCCACATCATGGATTCGTTGCCGGCGAGGCCGAACTTGGCGCCGGCCATGTAGACGACGTTGGCCACGTCCGGCAGGTCCGCCAGCGCGGCCCGGTCCAGGAGGTCGCTCCGCACGGGCTCGATCCCGTGGCCCGCCAGCGTGTCGGCGAGGCCCTCGCTGGAGAACCGCGCGACGGCGATGATCCGCTTGTCCGGTGCCGCGCGCTTGGCGAGACGGCACAGCGTCGGCCCCATCTTGCCGCCGGCGCCCAGCACGACGATGTCGCCCTCGACGGCGGCGAGGTCGTCCACCAGCGCCGCGTCCGGGCGCGTCATCACGTCTTCGAGGTCGTCGACGTCTTGGAACGTCGACGGCCAGTCGGCTTTAATGTCCATTCGATCCTAGGCCGTGGTCACTACCAGTTTGATGGAGTGATCATAGGGCAGGGCCGGGTTCTCGAACACCACGTCGTTGCGCACGTAGTGGAAGGCGCAGGCGCGGCGCCAGCGGTCGGACTGGTTGTCGGCCGAGCGGTGCACCGTGCCGCCGTGGTGGAAGGAAACGCCGCCCTTGGGCACCGGGGCCGGGCGCATGTCCATCGCCGCGACGTCGGCGTCGGACAGCTGCAGGTCGAACGGGCGCCCCTCGGGGGCGGTGTGCGGCAGGATCGGACCCTTGTGGGTGGCGTGGCCGTAGCGCAGGCACCCGTTCTCCTCGTCCGCGTCCTCCATGGCGACCCACGCCGTCACCAGCCCGTCCGGGTCGCTGGCGCCGAAATAGTAGTTGTCCTGGTGCGCCGGCTTCGGCCCGCCCCCGTGTGGCGGCTTGAAGAAGATCTGGCTGAAATAGACCGTCACGCCGCGCCCGATCAGCCCCTCCACCAGCGCCACGAGCGCCGGATCCTTGGCGATCTCGGTGAAGAAGGGGCGGAATTTGTGCGGGTTGTCCAGCTTGCGCAGCACCGTGACGGCGCCGGCATTTTCCGCGTACCAGGCGCGCTTTTCCGGCGGCATGGCCGCCAGCGCCTCCTCGCCCCACCCGATCGCATCGGCGATCGCGCCGTCCATGCGCGCGGGTGAGAAGACGCCCGGCACGGTCACATGGCCGTCCGCCCGGTAGGTGGCGAGGATCTCCGGCATCGCGCCGATGCCGGCGAGAGGGTTGTCGGCCGCGTGCGGGCCGTCAGCGATGGTCGTCATCAGTGCCTCCCCTGTTTTAACGATATGGTTACAACAGAGGCGGCGGCCGTCAAGCCGGCTTCGGCGCCACGATCGCCCTCACCGACGACTGGATGTGTTCGAGCCAGTCGTTGCGGGCTTTTTTGCTGGCCAGATCGCGGCCGAAATAGACCGACAGCGTCGCGTTGTTGCCGACGTAGAGGTAAACGAGGGCGAGGATGGTGATGTAGACCGTCACCGTATCGAGCCCCGGCCGGAAGGCGCCCTGCGCCATGCCGCGCTGCAGAACGTCGTCGAGCTTGTCGACGAAGCGGGCCTTCAGCTCCGGCACCACCTTGGAGTGCTTCAGGTGGCGCGCCTCGTAGAGGTTCTCGTTGTTGAGGATCGCCACCGTCTGGGGGTGGGAGAGGTAGTAGTTGAAGGTGGTGGCGACGTATTCGCTGAGCGCCTTCTGCGGATCCTGGACGAGGACGATATCGGCGGCGGCCTCGGAAATTTCCCGGTAGAGCCCTTCGAGGGTGGCCAGGAACAGGCCCTCCTTGTCGGTGAAATAGTAGTAGATCATGCGTTTGTTGACGCCCGCGGCGGCCGCGATGGCATCGATGCGCGCGCCGTCGAGGCCGTGGCGGGCGAACGCGTCGCGCGCGGCGGCGAGGATCAGCGTCATGGTGCGCTCCGGGTCGCGCGAACCCGTACGCCGTGCCGGCTTGTCCATCAGCCGGCGGAGACGCGGCTGTCCTTGGGCACCGTCAGGTACTCCAGGAGGATGACGGCGCCGTAGAGCACCACGCCGATCAGGGTGATGACGAGCACGGCCATGAACATCGCCGCCGTGTCGAGCGTCACCTGGACCTGCTGCATGAGGTAGCCGAGCCCTTCCTCCGAGGCGATGAACTCGCCCACCACGGCGCCCGCCACCGCGAGCACCGTCGCGACCTTCATGCCGGAGAAGATGTAGGGCAGGGAGCTCGGCAGCTGGATCTTGGTGAACACCTGCCAGCTCGATCCCTTCAGCGCCTGGACGAGCTGCAACAGGTCCGGCTCGACCTCCTTGAGGCCGCGCGCGGTGGTGAGGAGGATCGGCAGCACCGAGATGGCGAACACGATGAGCATGTTGGGCGTGAAGCCATAGGAGAACCACACGATGAAGAGCGGTCCCAGCGCCACCTTGGGGATCATGTTGAGGCTGACCATCAAGGGCATCACCGCCTGGTCGACGAGGCGCGACCAGGAGGCGAGCAGCGCGATGGTGACGCCGACGATCACCGAGAGCGTATAACCGGCGACGATCTCGCCCGCCGTCACCATGGTGTTGTGGAACCAGTCGTAGGGCTCCCAAAGGGCGGCCAGCGTCTCGAGCGGGCTCGGCAGCACGTAGGAGGGCACGTCGCCCAGGGTGACCCACAGCTGCCAGGCGAGGATCAGCGCCAGATGCGCGGCGATCGCGACCCAGTAGCGCTTGATCCAGAGATAGCCGCGCATCGGAGCGCCAGGCACCGCCACTTTCTCCCGTCGGGATTGGGTGTCATCGCCCACGACCTGTTGCGTCATCTCTACCGCTTCCCCTACAATTAACCAGTTCGATACTCCGGGCCCGGGCAGACCGCGTCAAGGCGCCTTGCCGGCAGCGAGCCGTAACCCGGAACCCATATAAACACGAGGACGCCATGGCCGAACCGGCAATTCTCACCACCGTCGTGGGCTCTTACCCCGTTCCGGACTGGCTTGTCGCCGCACCCAGCGAGCAGGCGTTGATCGACGCCACCCGCGTCGTCATCGACACGCAGGAGAAGGCCGGCGTCGACGTGGTTTGCGACGGCGAGCTCTACCGCTTCGACATCAACCATCCCGAGACCAACGGGATGATCGAGTATTTCGTGCGGCCCATGGGCGGGGTGAGGAGCACGCTCACCTTCGAGGAGATCCAGGCCTTCCGCGACAACCCGCAGATGGGTTTTCGCACCCGTCCCGCCGGGGTGGTCGAGGGGCCGATCGGCACCGGCACGCTCGACCTGCCGGCCGCCTGCGCGCGGGCGCAAAAACTTGCCTCCAACACCTTCAAGTTCACGCTGACCGGGCCGCACATGCTGTCCAAGACGCTGTCGAACTCGCACTACCGCTCCACGCCCGACCTTGCGATGGCGGTCGCCGAGGCGCTGGCCGCGCAGGTGAAGCACATCGATGCCGACGTGGTGCAGCTCGACGAAGCGAACCTGCCCGGCCATCCGGACGAGTGGGAGTGGGCGGCCGAGGCGGTGAACATCGTGCTGTCGGCGGTGAAGAAGACGCCGGCGATCCACCTGTGCTTCGGCAACTATGGCGGCCAGAGCGTGCAGAGCGGCACGTGGGAAAAGCTGATCGACTTCCTCAACGCGCTCAAGGTCGACCACATCGTCATGGAGATGGCCCACCGGCCGGCCGAGGAGGTCAGCGTGTTCCGCGGGCTGCGGCCGGAAATCGGGCTGGGCCTCGGCGTCGTCGACGTCAAGCGCACCGAGGTGGAGAGTGCGGAGGGCATCGCCCGCTCCATCGATCGGGCCGTCTCGCTGCTGGGGCCGAACCGGGTGCGCTACGTCCACCCCGACTGCGGCTTCTGGATGCTGAAGCGCTCCATCGCCGACGGCAAGATCGCCGCGCTGGTGAAGGGGCGCGATCTGTTCGAGGGGCGCGTCCAGGCGATTGCCTCTTGAGTTGGGCCGCCGATAGCGGCATAAGTAACCAGACAGTTACTCTGGGTGTGGCGCGCGCGATTGTCCGCGCCGCGCCCCTGTGCGACAGACGGTTGAGTGCATGCGCCGGCGCGAACGGACAAGGAATGCCGCGCGGTAGGGGGAGCGAATGAACGAAAAAGCGAACACGGGCCAGTCCGCGGCGGAACTCACGGCGCCGCGCCGTCTCGGCATCATCATGCACGGCGTCACCGGGCGCATGGGTATGAACCAGCACCTCATCCGCTCCATCGCCGCGATCCGCGCCGACGGCGGCGTTCCCCTCGCCGACGGCACCCGCGTGATGCCCGATCCGATCCTCGTCGGCCGCAACGCCGCCAAGGTGGCGGAGCTGGCGCAAAAGCACGGCGTGGAGCGCTGGTCGAGCGACATCGACGACGCGCTGTCCAACCCCGACGACACCGTGTTCTTCGACGCCGGCACCACCTTGATGCGCTGCGATCTGCTCGAAAAGGCGATCCGCGCCGGCAAGCACGTCTATTGCGAAAAGCCCATCGCCGACGACGTGGCGCGCGCGCTCGAGGTGGCCAAGCTCGCCCGCGATGCCGGGGTCAAGAACGGCGTGGTGCAGGACAAGTTGTTCCTGCCCGGCCTCATCAAGCTGAAGCGGCTGATCGATGCCGGCTTCTTCGGCCGCATCCTGTCGGTGCGCGGCGAGTTCGGCTACTGGGTGTTCGAGGGCGACTGGCTGCCCGCGCAGCGCCCGTCCTGGAACTACCGCGTCAAGGACGGCGGCGGCATCATGCTCGATATGCTGTGCCATTGGCGCTACGTGCTCGACAACCTGTTCGGCGACGTGAAGTCCGTCTCCTGCCTCGGCGCCACCCACATTCCGGACCGCTGGGACGAGAACGGCAACCACTACAACGCCGATTCGGACGACGCGGCCTACGCCACCTTCGAGCTCGATGGCGGCATCGTCGCGCACATCAACTCCTCCTGGGCCGTGCGCGTGCGGCGCGACGATCTCGTGACCTTCCAGGTCGACGGCACGGAAGGGTCGGCGGTTGCCGGGCTCACCAAGTGCGTGTCGCAGCACCGCGCCAACACGCCCAAGCCCGTCTGGAACCCGGACGAGCCGCAGACCATCGACTTCTACGACACCTGGGCCGAGGTGCCGGACAACGAGCCGTACCCCAATGGCTTCCGCGCGCAGTGGGAGATGTTCATCCGCCACATCGTCGCCGATACGCCGTGGAAATACGATCTCATGGAGGGCGTGAAGGGCGTGCAGCTCGCCACGCTCGGCATGCAGAGCTGGCGCGAGCGTCGCTGGATCGACGTCCCGTCCCTGGAGGTGTGAGATGGCGACGCTGAAGCTGCCCACCAAAGAGCGCACGCTCGAACCCTACACCACCGGCGAGCCGCTCGATTTCGCCGCGCTGACGAAAAACGGCGCGCCCAAATTCAACCGCACCGCCTTCGCCGCCGCGCACGTGGTGGCCGATCCCTTGGCCGACAACGACCCCTGGCTGACGCCGGCGATCGACTGGGAGCGCACCATCGCGTTCCGCCACCACCTGTGGGACCTCGGGCTCGGCGTGGCCGAGGCGATGGACACCGCCCAGCGCGGCATGGGGCTCGGCTGGGGCGACGCGAAGACGCTGATCGCCAAGTCGCTGGAGGCGGCGCGCGGGCGCGAGGGCGCGCTGGTCGCCTGCGGCGCCGGCACCGACCACCTGGAGGCCGGCCCCGCGGTGACGCTGGACGACGTGATCGCCGCCTACGAGGAACAGGTGGGCTTCGTGGAAGGCGAGGGCGGGCGCATCATCCTGATGGCGAGCCGGGCTCTCGCCAAGGCCGCCAAGAGCCCGGACGACTACGCCAAGGTGTACGGCCGGATCCTCTCGCAGGTGAAACAGCCGGTGGTGATCCACTGGCTCGGCGAAATGTTCGACCCGGCGCTGGAAGGCTACTGGGGCAACACCGACCACTATGCCGCGATGGATACGTGCCTGGAGGTGATCAAGGCGCACGCGGACAAGGTGGACGGCATCAAGGTCTCGCTTCTTTCCAAGGAGAAGGAAGTCAAGATGCGCCGCCAGCTGCCCGCCGGCGTGACGATGTACACGGGCGACGACTTCAACTACGCCGAGCTGATCGCCGGCGACGAAGAAGGTTACTCGGACGCGCTGCTGGGCATCTTCGACGCCATCGCCCCGGCGGCTTCGGCCGCGCTCGGCGCGCTGGCGGAAGGCTCCGACAACCGCTTCTTCGACATCCTCGCGCCCACCGTGCCCTTGTCGCGGCACATCTTCGCCGCGCCGACGCGCTTCTATAAGACCGGCGTCGTCTTCGTCGCCTATCTCAACGGGTTGCAGGACCATTTCACCATGGTCGGCGGCCAGCAATCGGCCCGCTCGCTGACGCACCTCGCCGAGCTTTTCCGCCTCGCCGACCAGGCACGGATCCTGAAGGATCCTGAAATGGCGGCGGACCGGATGCGCCAGGTGATGGCCGTGCACGGCGTCGCGGCGTGAAGGCCGCTGACGGCGCGGGGTGGTGATGGCGCGGATCGCCCTTTGCAACGAAGTGATCCGCGAGATGCCGTTCGCGGATCAGTGCAGCTTCGCCGCCGCGCTCGGCTATGACGGGATCGAACTCGCGCCGTTCACCGTCTCGGCCGAACCGCACTACCTGACGGCGACGGAACGGCGCGAGATCCGCGCCACCGTCGCCGATTGCGGGCTCGCAATCACCTCGCTGCATTGGCTGCTGGTGTCCCCCGAGGGGCTGTCGATCACCGACACGGACGCCGAGGTGCGCCGCCACACGCGCGACGTGATGGCGGGGCTGTGCGACCTCGCCGCCGATCTCGGCGCGCCGGTGCTGGTGCACGGCTCGCCGGCGCAGCGCCGCCTGCCGGAGGGCCGCGAGGCGGAAGCGGTCGGCTGGACCCACGAAGCCTTTGCCGCCGCCGCCCGCGCCGCCGAAAAGGCCGGCGTCACCTATTGCGTCGAGCCGCTGGCGCCGCCCGACAACAACAACATCGAGACGCTGGCGGAGGCGGCCGCGCTGGTCGATGCCATCGGGAGCGCGCACCTCAAGACGATGCTGGACACCAGCGCCGCGGGGCAGACCGAATCGGAGCCCTTGCCGGCACTGATCGCGCGCTACGTGGCGTCCGGCCACATCGCCCACGTGCAGCTCAACGACCCCAACCGGCGCGGTCCGGGCGAGGGGGAGATGCGGTTCGGCCCGATCCTGAAGGCGCTGCGCGAGGCGGGTTACGCCGGCGACATCGCCATCGAGCCATTTATCTACGAGCCGGATGGGCGGGCCTGCGCGGCGCGCGCCGTCGGATACGTCAAAGGCGTGCTCGACGCTCTCGCCTGAGCGCCAAAGGGCAACGCCGCATGGGAGGAATTGCGTGAACGGCCTGTCGATCAATCTCGCCACCATCCGAAAACAGTGCGACATGCGCCAGGCGGTGGACGCCTGCCTCGCGGCCGGCATCACCGCCATCGCGCCGTGGCGCGACCAGGTGGCCGCCATCGGCCTCGGCGAAGCGGCCAAACTGGTGCGTGACAACGATCTCAAGGTCACGGGCCTTTGCCGTGGCGGCATGTTCCCCGCCCCGGACGCGGCCGGCCGCCAGAAGGCGATCGACGAGAACCGCCGCGCGCTGGACGAATCGGCCGCCCTCAACGCCGATTGCCTGGTGCTGGTGGTCGGCGGCCTGCCCGAGGGGTCCAAGGACCTGCCGGGCGCGCGCACCATGGTGCACGACGGCCTCGCCGCGCTGCTGGAGCACGCGCGCACCATGAAGGTGCCGCTCGCCATCGAGCCGCTGCACCCGATGTATGCGGCCGACCGGGCCTGCGTGAACACGCTGCGCCAGGCGCTCGACCTGTGCGACGAGCTGGGCGAGGGCATCGGCGTCGCCGTCGATGTCTACCACGTGTGGTGGGATCCGGAGCTCGAAGCCCAGGTGGCCCGCGCCGGCGACCGGATTCTCGCCCACCACATCTGCGACTGGCTGGTGCCGACGCAGGACCTTCTCGTCGACCGCGGCATGATGGGCGACGGCGTGATCGACCTGCCGGCGATCCGCGCGATGATCGAGGCGGCCGGCTTCCACGGCCATCAGGAGGTGGAAATCTTCTCCGAGAAGAACTGGTGGAAGCGCCCCGCCGACGAAGTGCTCGCCACCTGCAAGGAGCGCTTCGCCACGGTCTGCTGAGGCCCTGGGCTCAGACGCGAAAATCGATGTGGATGTGGTTGCCGTCCGGATCGCGCACGTTGAGCTGGACGATGTTGGTGCCGGGCACGTGCGCGTCCTCCACCGCAACGTCGGCCTTGGCGAGGCGGGCGCGGAAGGCATCGATGTCGCCGTCGTTGCTCATGGCGAAATGCTCCAGGCGCAGCCCGGCTTCGGGCGCGCCGGGCTGCGCGTCGACCCCGACGAGGTGGACCACGGCATCCTTGCCCGTGTAGAGCCACGCGCCCGGGAACGGGAAGGGCGGGCGCCAGCCATCCTCGAGCCCCAGCGCCTCGACGTACCATGCGCGCATTGCATCGAGCCGCGCGGTACGGATGTTGACGTGATCCAGCTTCATCGTTCGCTCCCTGGCATTTCGGCCGGCATCAAGCCGGGCCTGGCATTTTGGCCGACATTAAGCCGGGCCGACCGTCCGCGCAAAAGCATCCGGAGGTTGTTCCGCCGGACGATGCGCCGCGGCCCAGCCAAACCTCGCCGAACGCCACTTCATCGGTGTACGGTGCCAACTTAAACGATTGACGAAACTCGCCCGCGATGTCGCCTGGTGGGGAAATGCACAGGAACAATATCGCCCGCTCCGGAGGACGCGCCAGCAGCGCGCGACCGCGCCTCACCGAGGTGGCGGAACTTGCCGGCGTCTCCTACCAGACCGTCTCGCGCGTGCTCAACGACCAGCCCAACGTGCGCCCGGCCACGCGCAGGCGCGTGCTGGAAGCGATGGAGCAGCTCGGGTACGCCCCCAACTCGGCGGCGCGCACCCTGGCGTCCGGCCGCTCGCTCACGCTCGGCGTCGTCTGCTACGACACGGCCCTCTACGGGCCCGCGACCGCGCTGATCGGCTTCGAGCAGGCCGCGCGCGCGGCAGGCTATTCCGTCAACATCGTCAGCGTCGAGACGCTCACCCAGTCGGCGATCCTCGATGCCGCGACGCGTCTGGCGCAGCAGGGCGTCTCCGGCATCGGCATCATTTCGCCGGCGGTATCGATCGGCGATGCCTTCGCCCACATGCCGCCGCACATCCCCGTGGTCTCGCTGTGGGGGCCGGCTGACGGCGCCATCCCGCGCGTGGTGGTCGACGAGGCCCACGGCGCCCGGCTCGCGACGGAACACCTCCTCGCCCTGGGGCATCGCTCGGTCTCCATCGTCGTCGGCCCGGAAGGGCACATCGGGCCGGATGTGCGCATGCGCAGCTGGCGCGAGACGCTCGCCGCGCATGCCGTCAGTCCGCCGCCCGTCCTGCACGGCGACTGGAGCGCGCAATCGGGCTATGCCGCCGGGCTCGCCCTCGCCGACGATGCCGAGGTGAGCGCCGTCTTCGTCACCAGCGACCAGATGGCGCTCGGGGTTCTCGCCGCGCTCCATGCGCGCGGACGCCGGGTGCCGGACGATGTCAGCGTCGTCGGCTTCGACGATCTCCCCGAGGCCGCGTTCTTCATCCCCGCGCTGACGACGATCCGCCAGGATTTCAACCAGATCGGCCGCCGCGCCGCCGGCATCCTCCTCGACGCGCCCCAGCCGCCTGCGCAGGGAAAAAACGCGCCGCTCGTCGTGCCGGTCACCCTGATGCATCGCGCCAGCACGGCCCCACCCTCGAAGTTGCGCTGAACGATTTTTGACGCCGGCAGCTTGTACGGCGAACTCGGCCGGTGTAGGTTTTGCTCGATTG
>JAUIJH010000237.1 GCA_030431335.1 Alphaproteobacteria bacterium | reverse complement strand
GGACGGGGCGCGCGTCGCCGAACACCTCCATGCGGTCGATCAGCTTCACGATGCGGTCCGTCTCGGCGGTGATGAGCTGGGCGAGCGGGCGGTCCTCCTCCCCCAGCGCCGGCTCGATCAGCTGGGCCGCGCCGCGGATGCCCGACAGCGGGTTGCGGATCTCGTGGGCCAGCATCTGGGCGAGGCCCGAGACGGAGCGGGCGGCGCCGCGCGAGGTGAGCGCACGGTCGATCTTCTCGGCCATCGAGGGACGGTCGAGCGACAGCACCACCACATCCGGGTCCTCCGGCAGCGGCACCGCGTGGATGTCGACGACATGGCCGGTGCCGGTGCGCGGCGAGGACAGGTCGACGCGGTATTCCACCAGGGACGTGTTTTCCTGGCGCACCTTCGCCGGCAGCGTGAGCAGCGGCGAGCCGAACGGCACGAAGGCCGACAGCGGCCGTTTGCGCATGTGGTTGAGGCTGGCGCCGAAGAACGCCTGCGCGGCGTCGTTGGCGGCGGTGATCTCGTCGTGCGCGTTGAGGACGAGGATGGCGTGCGGCAGCGCGTTGAGGACCGCGGGAGCGCCGACCTTGCGGTTGATCTGGCTCACGCGGCCACCGCCAGCATCGGGTCGGCGGCATCGAAGGCGGCGGCGACGGCCACGCTGGCCGCCTGCCGCGTCGGCGCGGTGAGCGCGGCGGTGCGCAGCGCCTGGGGCACCGGATGAGCCTCGAAATAGGCGGCAAGGTGCTTGCGCGCCAGGCGCACGCCGAGCCTCTCGCCCGCGCTGTCGCACAGGCGCTCCAGGTGATCGAGGGCGAGGCTGGCATATTCGCCCGCCGTGCGCGGCACGCTGGGCGCCGGCCGGCCCGCGAGCGCGGCCGAGACCACCCCCGGCAGCCATGGCGCGCCGAGCGCGGCCCGCCCGATCATCACCCCGTCGGCGCCGGATTGGGCGAGCATCGCGCGCGCATCGGCAAGCCCCGCGCAATCGCCATTGGCGATGACGGGGATCGAGACCGCCTGCTTCACCGGCGCGATCGCGCGCCAGTCCGCCCGTCCCTTGTAGCGTTGGCAGCGGGTCCGTCCGTGCACCGTCACCATCTGCGCCCCCTCCAGTTCGGCGCGGCGGGCGAGCTCGGGCGCATTTTTCATGGACTGGTCGTAGCCCAATCGCATTTTCACGCTGACAGGCACCTTGACCGCCGCAACAGTTGCGCGGATGAGGCTGGCCGCATGATCGAGATCGCGCATCAGGGCCGAGCCGGCCCATCCTCCGACGACCCGCTTGGCCGGGCAGCCCATGTTGATGTCGATGAGGTCGGCCCCGGCCGCTTCGGCGATGCGGGCGGCTTCGGCGAGATCCTCGGCGCGGCAGCCGGCAAGCTGCACGGCATGGATGTCGAGCCCCTCGCCTTCCAGCTTCAGGCGGCTTTCCTCCTCGCGGGCGATCAGCCGGTCCGACGCCACCATCTCGCTGATGACGAGGGGGGCGCCGTATCGGGCGGCAATGCGTCGGAACGGCCAGTCGCTAATTCCGGACATGGGCGCCAGAACGGCCCTTCCGCACAGCGACAGTGGCCCAATCATCAATGTGGTCATAGGGTAGGCATTCCGGCCTCTATGCTGTGGTGATGCACACATTTTCACCATGACACGGATTTTAGCAAGAAGGCTTTGCGGCGTATGTGGGCAAACAGTGTTATCCGGGTGGCATGACCAAAATATTGGCAGATGCGGTGGTGCTTGCGGCCGGGCGCGGCACCCGGTTCGGCGGCCCGCTTCCCAAACAATATCTCACGCTGGGCGACCGGACGGTGGTGGCGCGGTCCATCGACGCATTCCTGCGGCATCCGGCGATTCGCCGTGTATGCGTGGCAATCGGCGCGGAGGACGCGGCCCAGTTTCGCGACGCGGTCGGCGGGCGCTCCGATAAGGTGCTGACCGTGATCGGCGGCGACACGCGCCAGGCATCGGTGCAGGCCGCGTTGACGGGGCTTGCCGCCGATGCGCCCGATCGCGTTCTCATCCACGACGGTGCGCGCCCCTTCGTCAGCGAGGATCTGATCTCGCGCGTGGTGGCCGCGCTCGACACCTCCAAGGCGGTGATCCCGGCGGTGCCGGTCGCCGACACCATCAAACGGGTCGAGGATGGCACCATCACCGCGACCGTGCCGCGACAGGGGCTGCAATTGGCGCAGACACCGCAGGGCTTCCACTTTGCGGCCCTGCGCGAGGCGCACCGCGCGGCGCAGGAGGTGGCGACCGACGATGCCGGCGTGATGGAAGCGGCCGGCCACAAGGTGACGGTGGTGCCGGGCGAGCGGGCCAACAACAAGCTCACCACCAACGACGACCTGGAGGACGCCTTGCGCGGCCTCGGCGGCATCTGCGTGGTGGGCCAGGGGTTTGATGTGCACGCCATCGAACCGGGCGGCCCGATGATCCTGGGCGGCATCGTGTTCGACGTCGATTTTTCGCTCAAGGGCCACTCGGATGCCGACGTCGCGCTGCACGCGTTGACCGACGCCCTGTTCGGCGCCATCGCGGACGGCGATATCGGGCACCATTTTCCGCCCTCCGACCCCACCTGGCGCGGCGCCTCCTCGGACCGCTTCCTGCGATTTGCCGTGGAGCGGGTGCAGGCGGTGGGGCGGATCGTTCACCTCGACCTCACCATTATCTGCGAAATGCCGAAAATCGGCCCGGCGCGCGATGCGATGCGCGCGCGGATCGCCGAGATCTGCGACCTGCCGCCCGCCATCGTGTCGGTCAAGGCGACGACCAGCGAGCGGCTCGGCTTCACCGGGCGCGGCGAAGGCATCGCCGCCCAGGCCGTCGCCACGGTGCAGCGCTACTAGGGCATTTTCCATGACAACAGAGCCGCGACAAATGCCCTATCCTTTTGTTTTGTCGCGCTGTTCGCGACGCCGAGCGGATCGGCTTGGCTGAAAAACACGCTAGGGGAATGCCGTGTTCGACCAGGAATTGATCGCCGAGGCGCAAAAAACCCTCGCGGCGGCCCGTGCGGCGGGCGCGCTGATCACGACCGCCGAATCGTGCACCGGCGGGCTCGTGGCCGGCGTGCTGACGGCCGTCGCCGGCTCCTCCGACGCCGTGTTCGGCGGCTTCGTGACCTACGCCAACAGTGCCAAGGTGGCGCTCGGCGTGCCGGAGGCGGTGCTCTCGGCCCACGGCGCGGTCAGCGAGGCGGTGGCGCGGGCCCTCGCCGAAGCCGCGCGGGCGCGGGCGGCGGACGCCGATCCATCGCAGCCCATCGTCTCGGTGGCGGTGACGGGGGTCGCCGGACCGGGCGGCGGATCGGCGGAAAAGCCGGTCGGCCTCGTCCATTTCGCCGCCGCCAGCGCGGCGGGCGTCCTCCACCGGGAAGCCCGTTTGGGCGATTTGGGGCGCGAAAACGTGCGTCGCGAGAGCATTTTGATCGCGTTTTCGCTCCTGCAAGCGGCACTTAACCGATAGGTCTCTTGGCGAATGGCTCCAGTTGAGTCATCAATACACACGTTAGACGTGCGGAGAGAGGATCCTGTCACGCCAAGTTGTCGAAGTGTCGCCAAGGTTCGGGCGACCCTTCTCGGGGTGGCGCCGGCATTCGCACTCGGCACGTCGCGCAGGTGCAAGACGCTGATGGGGAACGCCGAAGCGGGGACAGTTTATCGCGATTGTGACGCCTGACACGAAAGTGATGTGTGCGCGATGCACTGGTCCATGTTGATTTCGCGGCATGTCGTCCCAGTTTCAGCTTAGTGATGGCAGCGCTGCCAGTTCGGCCAGGACGCCGAGCACTGCCGCGCAGGTATCGATCGAGGCCCCCGGTTTGGTGTCACAGGGACACAACCCAGAGGAATGAACACGATGGATGGCAATATAATTATATTGATCGAGGCGGCGCTCATACTCGGCGGCGTCTTGACCTTTGCCGTGGGCGAGCTGCGCTCGGTGCGCCGCGCCAGGAAAAGCTAGAATTTTTCTCGCCGTCGCGCGCGGTTCAAAGCCGCCGGACGGCCCATCGGTTTCAACCTGTGGTGTGGCGTAGGCGTGATGGATTTCAAGGCTCGCGTCGAGAACGCAATCAACCGGCATCTGAAGGGCCGGGACCGGCCCGAGCGATTTGGGCAAGCGGCGCGGCACGCGCTGTTTCCAGGTGGCGCGCGTGTGCGCCCCATCCTGGCCAGCGCCGTCGCCCATGCCTGTGGCGATGACCGGCCGCTGTTGACCGACGCGTTCGCCGCCGCCGTCGAATACCTGCACTGCGCCTCCCTCGTGCACGACGACCTGCCCTGTTTCGACGATGCGCCGATCCGGCGCGGCCAGCCCTCGGTGCACGTCGCATTCGGCGAAGCGGTGGCGGTGCTGGTCGGGGACGGGCTGATCGTCCTCTCCTTCCAGACCCTTGCCGATGTGGCCGACGAGGCCGGATCGCGCCTCGGCCCCCTTCTGTCCATCCTCGCCGAAAGCGCGGGGGCTCCCAACGGGCTCGTCGCCGGCCAGGCGATGGAAAGCGAGCCGTCCTGGCGCCTTTCCACGTATCACGCCGCCAAGACGGGCGCCCTGTTCGAGGCGGCGACGGCCGGGGGGGCGGCGGCCGCAGGCGGCGACATCGCCCGCTGGCGCCAGGTCGGCATCAAGCTCGGCGCGGCCTATCAGACGGCCGACGACATCCACGACCGGATCGCCCCCGACGCGAGCCTGGGCAAGCCCACCGGCCAGGACGAGCGGCTCAGCCGGCCCAACAGCGTGGATGCCCACGGACTCGACGGGGCGGTCACCGAGCTCAAACGGCAGATAGAAGACACCATCGCGGCGGTGCCGGACCTTGCGGAGGCGCGCTTTCTGCGCTCCCTCATCGAGGCACAGGCAAAGCGATTCGTGCCGGCGGCACGGCGCCTCGCCTGACGAGACCGCGTCCAAGACCTGCCAAGGGCTGCCCATTGACCGACGACCAACGGCGCTGGATCGCCGAAACCGTGAACGATGCCGAAGGCTTCCGCATGCTGCTCGCCGCCGAGGAGGAGCCGACCACGGTTGCCGGCATGCACGACCTGGCCCTCTTCACCAACCGCACATTCGGCCGGATCCTGCTTCTGGACGGCGCGGTCCAGGTCACCACGGCCGACGAATTCATCTACCATGAGATGATGGCGCATGTGCCGCTGTTCGCGCACGGAGCGGTGCGGCGCGTGCTGATCGTGGGCGGCGGCGACGGGGGCATCGCGCGGGAGGTTTTGCGCCACGCCAGCGTCGAACACGTGACGCTGGTGGAGATCGACGCCGCCGTCATCGACCTCGCCAGGGAGCTGCTGCCCGAGATTTCCGCCGGCGCCTTCGACGACCTGCGCCTGTCGGTGGTGATCGCCGACGGGGCCGCTTTCGTCGCCGGCGGCGCAGACTCCTACGATGTGATCATCGTCGATTCGCCCGACCCGGCGGGGCCGGGAAAGGTGCTATTCGAGCCCGCCTTCTACCGGGCCTGCAAGGCGATGCTGGGCGAGCGCGGCATCCTCGTCACCCAAAGCGGCATGCCGTTCCTGACTGCCGAATGGTTTGCCGGGCACGCCGCGGACCTCCGCGCCGTCTTCCCCGGCCGGCGCTTCTTTCTCAGCACGGTGCCGAGCTACTCGGGCGGGCCGATGGCGCACGGCTTCTCCACGCCGTCGCCCGATGCCAACACGCCGGACGAGGCCGAGCTCGCCGCCCGCGCCGCGGCCGCCGGGATCGAATGCCGCTATTGGAATCCGGCGATGCACCGGGCCGCATTCGCGCTGCCCGGCTACATCGCCCGCCTCGTCGACTGAACGCGACCCGCGCGTCCGCCTAAAGGTCGCGCCCGCGCAAAAACTCGTTGACGGCGATGCGGTCGGGCCGGAACGCCTCGCGCAGAACCGCGACGCAGTTCTCCGGCTGCGTGTCGCCGCACATGAAAATGTCCAGCGCGGCATAATTGTGTTCGGGCCACGAGTGGATCGAAATGTGGCTTTCGGCCAGCACGGCGACCCCGGAGACGCCGAAATTCTCGTCGAAATGATGCAAGTGGATGTGCAGCAGCGTCGCACCGGCCACCTCGACGCAGCGACGCAACGTTTCCTCGATATGCTCGATCTCGTCGAGACGGTTGCCGCCGTAGACGTCGACAATGAGATGCGCGCCTGCGCAGCGCACGCCGTCCCGCGTCATGATGTGGTCACCGTCGTCCGCCAGACCACTCGGCGAATGGGAGGACATCTCGGGTTCGATCACGTCATCGTCAACGCGGGCAAGGGCGGTGTTTTGCGCCATTCATTCCTCTCTGAAATTCGGGTTCGGTCCCCAGACTACGGTGCGGGACCATCTGGTTCAAGCACGATGAGCGCACTGAGCGCGCACGCCCTCGGGTCAGAGAAGATCTTGCAAAGGTTGTATCGAGCCGCCATATAGCGGGCCGGCATATATCGAACCGGCATATGGAGCATCGCTTGGCCGCCGACACGCTCAGCCCCGTCAGCACGCTGTGTCTTGCCATCCTTCATCGGGGTGAAGCGACCGGCTACGA
>JAUIJH010000032.1 GCA_030431335.1 Alphaproteobacteria bacterium | reverse complement strand
GCCAAGATCGACATCTCCGACGACGGCACCGTGAAGGTGGCCTCCTCCGACAGCAAGGCGATCACCGCGGCGCTCAACTGGATCAAGGGCATCACCGCCGAGCCGGAAGTGGGCCAGATCTACGAGGGCACGGTGGTGAAGGTCGTCGATTTCGGCGCCTTCGTGAACTTCTTCGGCCCGCGCGACGGCCTGGTGCACATCTCGCAGATGACGTCCGGCCGCCCGGAGAAATCCTCCGACGTGGTGAAGGAAGGCCAGAAGGTCTGGGTCAAGCTGATGGGCTTCGACGAGCGCGGCAAGGTCCGCCTGTCCATGAAGGTCGTCGACCAGGAGAGCGGCGAAGAGATCCCGAAGGAAGCCGCCGAATAAGGCTGCGGGGTTTCGCAGAATCGAAAAGGCCGGGGTTCGCCCCGGCCTTTTTTTGTTTCAGTCCGCGCCATCGGCTTTTCCGGCAGCCGTCGCCGCCTCTGCGGCGCGGTTGGGCAGTTGCGGCCCGATCAATTAAAAGTGGTGTTTAGCCGCCTGATCGACCGGTCGGTTGTGGCCCGCGCCGCGTGTTTTCGGTAGTATTGTGCCGTGTCCCGCTCAACGGAGGCCGGCGATGACTTACGTCGACTGGAAGATCAAAGGCCCGAAGATCGGCGGCTGTAGCTGCGATTATGGGTGCCCCTGCGAGTTCAACGCGCGGCCGACGCTCGGCAATTTGTGCGAGGGCGCCGAGGCGATGCTGATCGAGGAGGGCTATTTCGGCGACGTCCGCCTCGACGGGCTCAAGGTCGGCGCGCGCTTCCGCTGGCCGGGCGCCGTGCACGAGGGCGGCGGCACCGCCCAGGGTTTCGTCGACAAGAACGCGACCCCCGAGCAGGTGGACGCGCTGTTCAAGATCCTGTCCGGCGAGGAACAGGAGCCCACCACGCTGTTCAACATCTACGCCTCCACCATCGAGACCGAGCTCGACCCCATCTTCGCCGACATCGTGTTCGAGTGCGACATGCCTGCCCGGCGCGGCCGCTTCGTCGTCGACGGCGTGGTGGAGTTCGCGCTGGAGCCGATCAAGAACCCGGTCACCGGGCTCGACCATTTCGCGCAGATCGTGCTGCCCCACGGCTTCGAGTTCCGCACCGCCGAGATGGCGAGCGCGCGCTTCGTGTCCAAGGGGGACGGCCTGGAAATGGATCGCGGCAAACGCTACGGCGCGCTGTTTTACGCCGCCTACGGCCCTTACGGCATCATCGCCGAGGAGACGGACGCGGCGATGGCGGCCGCCATGGCATCGTGAACGGGCGATGGGCGAGGGGCTGACCGGCGCCCTTTCCCGCGCGATCGAGGCGGGGCTGTCGCGCGAGCGGCTGATCACGGCGCTCGGCCTCGGCGCGCTGACGGTGCTGAGCTGGCTGTACCTGATGAGCGGGGCGGGCACCGGCATGAGCATCGCCGCGATGACCACCTGGTCCTTTCCGCCGCCCATGCGCCCCGCGATGGCGATGGAGTGGAGCGGCGGCTACTGGGCCCTGATGTTCTTCATGTGGTGGATCATGATGATCGCCATGATGACGCCCAGCGCCGCGCCGATGGTGCTGTTGCATGCGCGCGTGAGCCGCCACGCGCAGCGCAAGGGCCGCATGGCGGCGGCGCCGATCCCCACCGTGTGGTTCTTCCTCGGCTATCTCGCCGCGTGGGCGGGTTTCAGCGCCGTTGCGGTGCTTGCCCAATGGGGGCTGGAGCGGGCCGGCCTGGTGCACGGCATGGCGATGTGGAGCAGCAGCCGCGCCCTGTCCGCGGGGCTGCTGGCGGCGGCAGGCCTCTATCAGCTATCGCCGTGGAAGCACATTTGCCTGCAGCACTGCCGCGCGCCGGCGCAGTACCTGGCGGACCACTGGCGGCGCGGCGCCGTGCGCATGGGGTTGGGCCACGGCGCCTACTGCCTCGGCTGCTGCTGGGTGCTGATGGCGCTGCTCTTCGTTGGCGGCACCATGAATGCGGTCTGGATCGCGGGGCTGTCGATCCTGGTCCTGGCGGAGAAGCTGCTGCCGTTCGGCAACCGGGTGGCGCAGGCGGTGGGGGTCGTGCTGTTGGGCGCCGCCGCCTACGTCCTGTTCGCCGGCTGATCTATTCCATCGCCAGGATCATGTTGCGCACGACCGGATAGATCTCGCCCTCCCAGCGCCGGCCGCTGAACACGCCGTAGTGCCCCACGTTGGCCTGCAGGTGGTGCCGCTTGAGGTGCGGGCGCAGCGAGCGGCACAGGTCGTGCGCCGCGGCGGTCTGCCCCAGCGAGCAGATATCGTCGCGGCCCCCCTCCACCGTCAGCAGGGCCGTGTTGCGGATGGCGCCCGGATCGACGGGCTTGCCTCGGTGGGTGTAGGTGCCCTCCGCCAGCTCGGCGCGCTGGAAGATCCGGTCCACCGTTTCGAGATAAAATTCGGCCGCGAGATCGAGAACGGCGAAATACTCGTCGTAAAAATCCTTGATCTTCTGCGCTTCGTCCATCTCTCCGCGCGACAGGTGCTTGTAGAGTTTGCGGTGCTGTTTCTGGTGGCGGTCGATGTTCATCGCCAGGAACGCGGACAGTTGCATGAAGCCCGGGTAGACGCGCCGCCCGGCGCCCGCGTAGCGGGTGGGGACGACGGCGATCAGGTTGGAGTCGAACCATTCCAGCGGCTTGGAGATGGCGAGGTCGTTGACCGAGGTGGGGCTTTCGCGGGTGTCGATGGGGCCGGCCATCAGGATCATGGTGCGCGGGGTGGCGGGGTTGCCGGCCTCCGACATCACGGCGGCGGCCGCCAGCGTCTGGACGCAGGGCTGGCAGACGGCGAGCACGTTGCCGCCCGGGCCGATCGTCTCCAGAAAGCGGACGATGTAGTCGGTATAGTCGTCGACGCCGAAGGGTCCGGCCGACAGGGGCACGTCGCGCGCGTTGGTCCAGTCGGTGATGTAGACGTCGTGGTCGCGCAGCAGCGTCGCGCAGGTGCTGCGCAGGAGCGTGGCGAAGTGGCCCGAGAGCGGCGCCACCACCAGCACCTTGGGCTGGGGAACGTCGCTGTCTTTGACGAAATGCAGAAGTTTGCCGAACGGCAGGTCGAGGGCGATCTCCTCGGTCACGGCGACGGGCTTGCCGGCGACCTTCACCGTGTCGATGCCGAAGGCCGGCCGGTGATGCGACAGGCGGAAGCGAGCCAGCATCTCCATGGTCGCATCGAGGTAGTTGAAATGGCCGGGCAGTGTGGTCGGACCGGGCAATCCGTTGAATCTCGCGTGGCGGGCGAAGACGCGCCAAGGCGCCATCAAATCGTCCTGCCACTGATACATCTGGTACAGCATGTGCGTCCTTCGGCCCTTGAGCCAATTGGAAAAATGCTAGTGCATCCATTGTTGCGGTGCGACACAATTCTGGCCTGACTGGCAGGGGAGCCCCGCTATGGAACGCGCGACACTCACGATTTCGTCAAAAAATTACTCGTCGTGGTCGTTGCGAGGCTGGCTCCTGTGCCGGCTCGCCGGCCTCGAGTTCGACGAGGCGCCGGTGCCGATCGACGATGTGGAAATGCGGCAGGAGCTTTTGCTGCTGTCGCCCTCGGTGCGCGTGCCGCGGCTGAGCCACGCCGGGGTCGAGGTGTGGGACACTCTCGCCATAGCAGAATACCTCAACGAGATTGCGCCGGAGGCGGGCCTTTTGCCGCGTGAGCGGGTGGCGCGGGCGCACTGCCGGGCGATCTCCGGCGAGATGCACTCCGGCTTCTACAATCTGCGCTCCGCACTCCCGATGAACATCAAGGCGCAGCACCAGCGCTTCAAGATGTTCTCCGGCGCCCGGCCCGACGTGCAGCGCATCAAGGAAATCTGGCAGGAATGCCTGACGGTTTATGGCGGCCCCTTCCTGTTCGGGACCCCCTCCATCGCCGATGCGATGTACGCGCCGGTCTGCACGCGCTTCCGCACCTACGATGTGGAACTCGAGCCGCTGCTGACCGCCTATTGCCAGACGGTGTTCGACTGGCCGCTGATGCAGGAATGGGTCAGCGCCGCGCTGGAGGAGCCGGACGAGGTCATTGAACTCGAAGTGGAATTTTAAGTTCTGCCTTCTAATAATAGCTGCACGCCTCATCTTTGTGCGATGCAGCATAACGACTTAGTGAAGACGTTTAACGGCCCGGGATCTCCGCAACAAATTGTGTGATGCGTGACACAGTTACATTCGCGAGTTGGCCATTAACTCTGTTGTAAAGCCGGTAAATGCTTGGCCGGCTTCAGAATGTGGCGATAGTGTTGCGATAGGACGAACGCACTGTGACGGCTAACAGCGTCGGCCAAGGGGGATAATATAGAGTTGGCGCTCGCCGGTCCTCACGCGCACTAAAAAGAGTCGTGGTGGTAATGGTTGGTATCGCGTTCGACCGCACCCGCATGGGTCGCGGCGAGAGGACGGTTTTTGCCTTGATCAGTGCCGCAGCCGCGGTGCTGTTGCTGCGGAGCGCCCCGTTGATTGCTCCGCCGGGCTTCGTTGCCTTTATCGGGCACGGGGCAATCGAGATCGGGGCGGTGCTGAAAACCTTGCTCGGCTGGCAGGGCCGCGATGGGCTCACGGGCGGTTGGGCGAGCGTGCGTGCCGGCCTCGATCATCCGCGCTTGCGCATGCCGCTGGTTCGCCCCGGCGCGACGCCGACGTCGCGCATGCGCGGGTTCTGGGGCTTGCTGCTGTCCTATTGGACGTCGGAGCGCTGGGTCGAGGCTTGGTCGCTCACCATCGGCATTTTCGCGCTCACCACGCTGCTGTCCAAGTCGAGCGTGTGGGCGGCGACGGCCAGCGCCGACTTCCTCAACTCTATCGTGCGCTTCCATTCGCCGCCCGAAGGGCTCGACCCCGTCGCGGTGCTGCTGACGTCCGTTGCGGCGTTCGGCGCCATTCACCTCGGCCGGATCGGCGGCATCGGCGTGCGCCATTTCTGCTCCACCACGCTGCATCGCAAGGTGCGCGGCTGGACGCAGAGCCAGTTCAACGCCGCGGTGCTGGGGCAGAACCACATCGCCATGAGCCTGATGAGCAACCGCGATGCCGGTCCGGGCGCCGCCGGGCGCATGCCCGACAATGTCGACCAGCGCATCGACGAGTGCACCGAGAGCCTGTTCGCGGGCCTGATCGGGCTCGCCATGGGCGTCTGGGGATCGATCGCCTCGATCTATTTCATCTCGGTGGCGATCATCGCGCGGTCCGTCGAGGTCGCGTTCCTGGAGCGCTGGTTCGCGCAGGGGAGCGCCTTCATGGGCCGCGTCTTCGGGCCGCGCGTGGGCGAGGCGCTGGCCTTCACGCCGGGCGAATACGGCTCGGCGCTGCTGGTGGCGCTCCTCATCGTCGTCTACGTGCCGGTCGGCACCGGGCTCGCCTGGCTGCTGGGGCGCGTGCTGGAACGCCAGACGCTGGAGCGGCAGGCCCGCGACGGCACCTGGCGCGGCGAGATGAACGACATGCTGACGCGCTCCTCGCAGATCGCCATCTCCGGCGGCCAGCATGTGCAGGCCCGCACCAACGGCAAGCTCTACCGCGCCATCGACCGCATCTGGCACCGCATGAACATGACCACGGCCGCCTTCCAGGTGTTCACCGACGGCTACAACTTCCTGTCGCGGCGGCTCGTGTCCTATATGCCGGCGCTGCCGGCCTACCTCGCCGGCTCGATGACCTTCCGCACCTACTCGGCCACCTCCGAGCTGGCGGCGGAGCTCATCAACGACTGCTCGTGGTTCATCCAGGTGATGCCTGCCATCGCCACCTTGAAGGCCAATTCTCGCCGCCTCAACGAGGTGGCGGAGGCGGTCGAGCTCGCCAACGACCAGCGGGCGCTCTACACGAAGACCGGCGTCCACGATTTCCGGCACCTGACCCAGGATCCGCGCTTCGGGCTGACGCTGCGCGACGTCGCGCTGCGCCACCGTGGCCACGATACGGCCCCCTTCCTCACCGTGTCGAAGCTGTCGCTGCGCGCCGGGCAGTGGGCCTATGTGCGCGGTCAGAACGGGGCGGGCAAGAGCAGTCTCCTCAAGGCGATCGCCGGGCTGTGGCCGTACGGCTCGGGCGACATCGTGCAACCCACGGGCGCGGCGATGTTCTTCGCCGGCCAGGATCCCGACCTGCCGCCGCGCCTGACCCTCAAGGAGCTCGTCGCCTATCCGCACTTCGGCGAACGCTATGGCGACGTCGAGGTGGCCGCCGCGCTCGCCGAAGTGGGGCTGGGCAAGTTCATCCGCGACATGGGCGATGCGCTGCACCACGGCAAGCCTTGGAACAGCGTCTTCTCCGGCGGCCAGCGCCAGCGCCTGGTGCTGGCGCGCATCGTCTTGCAACGGCCCGACGTGCTGTTGCTCGACGAAGCCTGCTCGGCGCTCGATCCGGGCGCGGTGCTGGAATTCCACCGTCTCATCAAGGAGCGCTGTCCGCGCGCGATCGTCATCTCGATCATGCACGAGCCGGAGCCGCCGGTAAGCCCGACGGGCCGCCCGTTCTACGACAGCCTCATCTACATCCAGGATGGAAAAGCCGAGCTCGTTGGCCTAACGGTGCCGGGCAAAGCGCTGCCGCTCGCCGCCGAATAAGGCATCGAAATGGATGAGACCTCCTTTGTCTCCGCCCTGATGGGGCGGATGACGCTGGCCGAGAAGATCGGACAATTCAATCTCCTCAGCGCCGGGGAGGGACCCGAGACGGGCAGCGCCGGCGTGCGCAACATTCGGTCGCGGCTGGAGGCCGGCCAGCTCGGGGCGATCTTCGGCACCAAGTCCGTGCGTTCGGTGCGGGCTTGGCAGGAACTGGCGCTCTCCGGATCGCGGCACGCGATCCCGCTCTTCTTTGCCGAGGACGTGATCCACGGCCACCGCACCATCTTTCCGCTGCCCATCGCGCTCGCGGGTGCGTTCGATCCGGCGCTGTGGCGCGATGTGGCGCGCGTTTCGGCCCGCGAGGCGGCGGCGGAGGGCATCAACCACGTCTATGCGCCGATGGTGGACGTGGCGCGGGACGCGCGCTGGGGCCGCGTCGCTGAGAGCCCGGGGGAGGATCCCTTCCTCGCCGCCCGTTACGCCGAGGCGATGGTGGCCGGGCTGGAGGGCACCGACCCGCTCGCGCCCGACACGGTCGTCGCCTGCCTCAAGCACTTCCTCGCCTATGGCGCGGCCGTGGGCGGACGCGACTACGACAATGCGAGCCTCGGCCTCGAAGAGCTGATCGGCGTCTATGCCGAGCCCTTCCGCGCCGGCGTCGCGGCGGGGGCGGGCAGCGTCATGGCCTCCTTCAACGCGGTGAACAAGCGGCCGATGCACGCGCACCGGGCGCTGATCCGCGGTTGGCTGCGCGGCGACGCGGGTTTCGCCGGCCTGATGGTCGCCGACTATACGGGCATTGCCGAAATCAGCGCGCACGGCCTCGGCGACCGCGCCACCGCCGCCGCGCTCGCGCTGATTGCCGGCATCGACATGGACATGATCGGCGAGGACTATGTGACCCACCTGCCGCGCCTCGCCGAGGAGGGGCTTGCGCGGCCCGAATCGGGCCTTGCCATTGAAGCCGGCGAGATCGTGGCCGCCATCGAGGAGGCGTGCGCGCGCGTCCTCGCGCTGAAGTACCGGCTCGGCCTGTTCGACGACCCGTTCCGCTATTGCGACGAGGCGCGCGCCGCCAGGACGGCGCTCTCGGCGGACCACCGCGCCCTGGCGCGCCGCTCGATCGCCGAGAGTACGGTGCTCCTCAAGAACGAGGGTGCCTTGCCGCTCGCGCCGGGCGCGTGCGTCGCGCTGATCGGCGCGATGGCGGACGACCGCACCAACCTCCTGGGTACCTGGGCCGTCTCGGGCGATCCGGCGCAGGCGGTGACGCTGCGCGAGGGCCTCGTGGCGCTGCACGGGGGCGAGGTGTGCTGCGTCAAGGGCGCCGATCTCGTCGACGATACCGTCCTCGCGGGCCGGCTCAACGTGCACGGCCAGACCGTTTTCCTGGACGAGCGCCCGGCGGAGGCGATGATCGCCGAGGCCGTCGCGGCGGCACGGAGCGCGGACGTCGCCGTCGTGGTGGTGGGGGAGGCGAAGGAATATTCGGGCGAGTCCTCCTCCCGCACCGAGATCGGCCTGCCCGCGCCGCAGCGCCGCCTCCTCGAGGCGCTGGCCGAGACCGGCACGCCGCTGGTGCTGGTGGTCAAGACCGGCCGCCCGTTGGCGCTCGCCGAGGAGGTGGCGCTCGCCGATGCGGTGCTCCTCGTCTGGTTTGCCGGCACCGAGGCGGGCAACGGCATCGCCGACGTCCTCACCGGGGTGGCCGATCCCGCCGGCCGGCTCGCCATGAGCTTTCCCGCCCGCACCGGGCAGGTGCCGGTGTTCCACGCGGCCGAACCCACGGGCCGGCCCTATTCGGGCCGCTTCGAGAAGTTTAAGACCGGCTATCTCGACCTGCCCGACACCGTGCCCCCGGCCACCGGCCTGTTCCCGTTCGGCTTCGGCCTCTCCTACACCCGGTTCGCCTACGCGGCCCCGCGCGTGGACGAGACCGCCCTGTCCGGCGCCGACGCGCGGGCCGTGGTGCGCGTGAGCGTGCAAAATGTCGGCGCGCGCCGCGGCACCACCGTCGCGCAGCTCTACGTGCGCGATCCGGTCGCCCGCATCACCCGCCCCATGCGCGAGCTGAAGGGCTTCGAAAAGGTGGTGCTCGAGCCCGGCGAGTGCCGCGAGATCGTCTTCACGCTCACCCTGTCGGACCTCGCCTATGTGATGGGCGACAGCCTCGAGACGCTCGAGCGGGTGGCCGATCCGGGCACCTTCGTGCTCGCGACCGGCCCGGATGCGCGGGCGCTGCAAAGCGTTGAGATCACATGGCAGTTCTAAATCCGGGCCGCCCCCCCAAGGGGCTCTCCGACGATGCGCTGCTGGACGCCGTGAGCCGCGCCGCGCTCGCCTATTTCTGGGACCATGCGCACCCGGTGAGCGGCATGGCGCGCGAGCGCAGCGCCGGCGCCTTCGGCTACGATGTGGCGCGCGTCGTCACCGCCGGGGGCACCGGCTTCGGCGTGATGGCGCTGCTGGTGGGCGCCGCGCGCGAGTGGCTGCCCCGCGCGGCCGTCGCGGACCGCATCGCCCGGATCGCCGGCTTCCTGGCGCGGGCGCAGCGACACCAAGGCATCTTCGCCCACTTCATGGACGGCGAAAGCGGCGCCACGATCCCGTTTTCGCCCAAGGACGACGGCGGCGACCTGCCCGAGACCGCGTTCCTGCTCGCGGGTCTCCTTGCCGCGCGTGAAGCGTTTCCCGAGCGGGCGGATATTGCCGATGCGGTGAACCTGTTGTGGCGGGAGGCGCGTTGGTCGGCTCACGTGCGCCAGAGCGACGGCATGTTGATGTGGCACCGCAGCGCCACCCACCCGTGGACGCCGACGAGCCTGCCCATCCGCGGCTGGAACGAATGCCTCATCACCTACGTGCTGGCGGCCGGGGCGGGGGAGCGCGCCATCGCGCCGGAAATCTATCACCGCTGCTGGGCGGGGGCCGATCAGTTCATCAACGGCGCCACCTACTACGATATCCGCCTGCCGCTCGGCCCGGAGATGGGCGGCCCGCTGTTCCTGGCGCACTATTCCTTCCTCGGGCTCGACCCGCGCGGGCTCGTCGACCGCTATGCCGACTATGGCGAGGAGGTGCGCGCGCACGCCGCGATCAACCGGGCGCACTGTGTCGCCAACCCCCATGGCCACGCCGGTTACGGGCCGGCCTGCTGGGGGCTCACCGCCAGCGACAGCCCGGACGGTTACGCGGCCCACTCGCCAACCAACGATCTCGGCGTGATCACGCCGACGGCGGCGGTCGCCTCGCTGCCTTATTTGCCGCAGGCCGCGATGATGGCGCTGCGCCACTTCGTCGACGAGCGGGGCGAAGCGCTGTGGGGGCCGTTCGGGCTGGTGGACGCCTTCCATCCGGGGACGGGCTGGGTCGCGCCGGGCACCCTCGCCATCGATCAGGCGCCCATCGTGGTGATGATCGAAAACCACCGCACGGGGCTCGTGTGGGACCTGTTGATGCGCGCGCCGGAGGTGCGCGACGGGCTCATTCGCCTCGGCTTTGCAAGCCCGCGGCTGCCTTTGGCGTAAGGGCCTTGCGGCGGGCTTCGGCGGCCGCGATCAGCGCCGCGTGGCTCCAGGTGAGGTTGCGCGAGGAGGTCGGCGCGCCGGTGGTGCGGTCGAGCTGCTCGGGCAGGAAGGCGGTGGCGTCCGGCAGGATGCGGGCGATCGCCGCGAGGTAGGCCTCGCCGTGTGCCAGCGCGCGCCCCGCCTGGTCCCCGTCCGGCGCCGTCGCGGCGCGGCGGAAGTGGAATTCGGCGAAGCCCAGGCTGGTGGGCAGCCACGGATTGCCGCCGAAATAGACATCCTCCGGCCAGCGCCCGACCAGCGGGTGCATCTCCGTCGCGATGGGAAAGAGCTCGCGCGACCAGCGCTCGATATGGTTCACCGTCGCGACGATGCGCGGATCGTCGACGCCGAAGGTCGGCGCCGAGGGGTCCAGCAGCGCGCCGAGCACGATGGACGCATCGCTTTCGCCCGGCGCCCCGGCGCTGGAGACGCGCATGTGCCCCTCGCGCTCGCACCACATCGCCTCGAGCGCCGCCTCGATCTTGGCGAACGCCACCAGGAGGGGCGCCTGGGGGAGGCGGTCCGCCCCCCGCCGCAGCGCCGCGCGCTGGGCGAGGAGGGTGAAGCCGTAGAGCGCCTCCGGCTCCTCCTCCCACGGCCCGAGCGACGGGGTGGCCGCATGGGTGAGGGCGTGGTTCAGATCGATCGCGAGCAGCGCGGGCATCGCCGCCGGCTCCGGCCCGTCCCAGGCGAAGAGCGAGAGCGCCCGTAGCGCCGGACCGTCGAATTGCGGGCGGCCCCAGCGCTCGAAATCGGTCGTGCCATCGGCATTGACGCGCGGCTCCCCCAGGATCGCGTCGCCGGTCAGCGCGGCGAGTTCGGCGTCGTCGCGCAGGAATTTCTGATGGTCGCCGGCGGTCTTGGCGCTCTGCGGGTTGGCGGTCGGGCCCGGTTGGCGCGCGATGGCGAGGCTGAAGGCGGCGTAGTCCTCCATGCGGCGCTGCCAGCCGGCCTCGTCGCGATGGCGCAGCAGCGGCGCGGTCGCCATCACCACCCCCGCATCGCGCAGCCAGTGGTAAAAATAGTCCGGGTCGGGGTTCCAGTGCGCCGAGACGGGCGAGGCGAGCACGCTGCCCGCGACCGGGGTGACGCGGTAGCCGAAACCGGGCCGCTCGTGCGACAGGTGCGTCGCGGAGATGGCCGCCTCGATGGCGGCGGCGGAGGCTTTTTCGCGCTGTGCGAGCCATGCCTCCATGTCAGGCCTCCGTCGCTGCGAGCAGGCGGTCGAGCGCGGCGCCGAGGCTGCGTGCATAGTCCTTGCCGAGCGGGCAGTGGTGCTCGCCCGGCACCACGTCCAGCGAGACGCAGTTGGCGCCGACGAGGGCGGCGAGGGCCTGGGCATCGTCGGGAGTGGTCAGCGTGTCGTCCGCGCCGACGACGATGGCGCAGGGCACGGCGAGACCGGCCGCGATCGGCGCCAGATCGTGCTGCGGCCACTCGGCGAGGGCGCCCGGCAACTCGGCCCGCAGCGCGGCGAGCGCGTCGGGCCCCATCGCACGCCGCGCCGCGATCAGCGCGCGGCCGGAGACCACCGGCGACACGGCCAGCACCCCGGCGATCGTTCCCGCCGGGGCCTCCGCGGCGAGGCGCACCGCCGCATAGGCTCCCATGGAGTGGCCGATCAAGAGGAGCGGCGCCATCGGCGCGAGCGCCTCGGCCTCCCGCGCGAAGGCGAGCGCGGTGCGCACGTCCTCGAGGTGTGCGGCGATGGTGAAGTCCGCGCTGTCGCCGTCGCTGTCGTTGGCGCTCGAATGGCAAAGGTCCGGCGCCACCACGGCCAGCGAGCGCTCCAGGCAGGCGTCGATGATCGGCAGCATGTGCGGCTGGTCGGCCGCACCGTTGCGCCCGTGCGCCACCAAGGCCGTGCCCGCCGGGGCGGCGTGCCGGCGGTAGCGGTGCACGCGCATCGCCCCGGCGCTGCCTCGCAGGATGTTCGGCTCCGCCTCGAACCGGCCCATCGCTTCGGGGGAAGGGCGCATCAGCGTCGCTCCGGGTCGGACTGCGCGGTCCACGTCTCGGTCAGCGCCTCGCCGTCCTTGCGCAGATACCCGCGCAGCTCCGCCGGCCCGTCGCCGTCGATCTGATAGTCGAACACCATGCGCCAGCCGGCCGCGCCCACGATGTGGTGCGCGCCAATGTCGCTGACGATGCGGCCCCCGTTGATGGTGACGACCGGCTCTACGCCGTCGCTCGTCTCGAGCCCCTCCAGCGCCGGGCCGTCGAAATCGATCACCATCTTGTACGTGTCCTGGGGCAGGTCCTGGCCGGGAATGCCGCCCTGGCCCTGCCAGGTGGCCATCACGGTTGCGGCTTTGGCCGGCGCCGGATCGCGCTCCACCCAGTGGATGCGATAGTCGAACCGGCGCTCCTCGCCGGCGGCGGGCAGCTCACGCGGCATCCAGTAGGCGACGATGTTGTCGAAGGTCTCGTCATGCGCGGGGATCTCGATCAGCTGCACCGCGCCGGGGCCCCAGTCGCCCAGCGGCTCGACCCAGGCGGAGGGCCGGCGGTGGTAGAACACGCCGTCGTCCTGGTAGTGGGCGAAGGCGCGGTCGCGCTGGATCAGCCCGAACCCCTTGGGATTGTCGTCGGCAAAGCTCGAGGTGCGCACCACGGGCGGATTGTTGAGCGGGCGCCACAGCCGCTCGCCGCGCCCGGTCTCCAGCGCGAGGCCGTCGCTGTCGTGGATCTCGGGGCGCCAGTCGCGTGCGTGGCGCCGGTCGCTCTGGGAATACCAGTACATGCTGGTGAGCGGCGCGATGCCGAGCCGCTCCGGCGTCTGGCGGAAGAACAGGCGCGAGGCGACCGTGGTGGCGTGGCCGGCACCATCCGGCCCGCGCGCGAGGCCGAAACGGTAGGCACCGGCGACCGACGGCCCTTCGAGCAGGGCGTAGACGGTCAGGTCGTCGCCGGCTTCCTGCGGGGCGGCGAGCCAGAAGGCGCTGAAGCGGGGAAACTCCTCCGGCCGCCCGAGCCCGGTGTCGAGCGCAAGGCCCCGCGCCGAGAGCCCGTACTGACGCGCCGGCCCGTCGGTGCGGAAATAGGAGGCGCCGAGGAAGGACACCCAGTCCGGACCGAGCCCCGGCCGCATGACGCGGAAACCCGCGAAGCCGGCCGAATTGCCGAGCACGCGGGCGGGGCTGTCGGCGGGCATGGTGAAATAGCGGTTGGAGAAGACGATTTCCCGCGCCGAACCGCCCTCCACCAGGTGGATGGCGACGGGTTCGGGGAAATAGCGGCCCGGATAGAAGAGCTGGATCTGCGCCTCGGAGCCGGGCGGGGTGAAGGTGGCATCCTCGCGAAAGCGGATCTTCCAGTGGGCATCGTAGTCGATCGCCTCCAGCGCCTCGCGCATCGCGATGTGCGGCCGCTGGAAGGGCTCGGCGGCCAGCGCTCGCGCGCGTTCTGCGAGCCGGTCGAAGTCGAACGGCTCGGACGGGGACAGTTCGAGCGACACGCTGCCCTGCGCGCCGAGCGCGGACGCGCTGGCTGCGATGGTCAGTGATCCCGCAAGGAAGGTCCGTCGTGTCGGCATCGGCATCCGTCTGCCCCCTGTTCGCTCTGTTCGATCCGCTCCGGCGCAGCGGACGGTTCGTCCGACCATTTGCGGCCGATTGCCCCCACGTCAATGCGGCATGCATCCCAGGGCTGTGTTTTGCGCCCGCATCGCCGGTTGCGCGGGGGGGCCGGTTGGCTCACTTTCCCGGCGGGCGCCTGCCATGGAAGGTCGCCGCCGGGGGGGCTTGGATGACGACGATAGCCGTGATCGGAATGGGCCAGATGGGGTCCAGCATCGCCGGCCGCCTGGCCGAGCGCGGCGCGCGCGTGCTCACCAGCCTCGCCGGGCGCAGCGCGGCGAGCGCCGCCCGTGCCGCCGCCGCGGGCGTGGAGGGCGTGGACGAGGAGGAACTCGTCGCCGCCGCGCAGATGATCCTCAGCGTGGTGCCGCCCGACGAGGCGGCCGGGGTGGCGCAGCACTACCTGCCGCTGATCGCGCGCACCGAGCTGCCGCCCCTCTTCCTGGAATGCAACGCCATCGCGCCGCAGACGGTGAAGGAGATCGCCAAGCCCTTCCTCGCCAAACGCCTGCCGTTCGCGGATGCCTCGATCGTCGGCGGCCCGCCCGAGCGCGGCACCGACGGACCGCGGCTCTATATGTCCGGCTCGGCCGCCGCCGCTTCCGGCACGCTGCGCGATTTCGGGCTCGACACGCGGCTTTTGTCGTCCGCGCTCGGCGACGCGTCGGCGCTGAAGATGGCTTATGCCGGCATCACCAAGGGTATGCTGGCGTTGGGCGCGGCGATGGCGCTGGGCGCCTACCGCAACGGCGCCGGCGACGCCCTGGTGGAAGAGCTCGGCCAGAGCCAGCCGCAGGTCTTCGGCTCGCTCGCGCGCCGGCTGCCCTCCATGTACGCCAAAGCCTACCGCTGGGAGGGCGAATTGCGCGAGATCGCCACCTTCCTGCAGCCGGAGGCGGGGTCCGCGCAGATGCTGTCGGGCGCGGCCGATTTGTACGCCCGCATCGCCGAGGCCCACCGGGAGGGGCCGCAATCGGAGATCATCGCCATCCTCGATGCGTTCGCCGAGAGCGGCCGCCGCGGCCAGTAGGACGGCGGGCGGGTCTTTTCACGATGGCGAGCAAACGGGCAACGGGGACAGGGCGGCGCCCCATCACACCGCGCTGGCAGGAGGTGCCGGCGGCGGTGATATCGGTGCGCACCGTCTATTGGAGCGCCATCGGCTTGGCCGTGCTCGCCGTGTTCGCCACCATGTGGCTCGTGGTCGATCCCGCGCCGCCGGACCGGATCACCATCGCCACCGGCCCGCCCGACAGCTTCTATGAGCGTCTCGGCCGCCGCTTCGCGGTAGCGCTGGAGCGCCAGGGGGTGAAGGTGGACCTGGTGGAGACGGCCGGCGCGCCGGAAAATCTCGCGCTCCTGCGCGAAGGTGACGGGATCGGCGCCACCTTCGTGCAGGGCGGGGTGGGGTCGCCGCCGCCGCAGGACACCAACTTGCGCTCGCTGGCGGCGCTCGGCATCGAGCCGGTGTGGATTTTCGCGCGCGATGCCGCATCGTTGTCGGAACTGGAGGAGGGCGGGCCCATCCGCATGGCGATGGGGCCGCCGGGCAGCGGCACGCGCGATTTCATGTTCCAGCTCCTGGCCGTGACGGGCCTCGACAGCCGCGTCGAGCCCTCCGACCTCGATGGCGAGGAGGCCGCGCAGGCGCTCCTCGCCGGCAAGGTGGATGTCGCCGCCTTCCTCACCAGCCCGCGCACCCACTGGGTGCTGGAACTGATCGAGAATCCGGCCGTCAAGCTGGTCGATTTCCGCGACAGCGATGCGCTGACCCGGCTCATTCCCTTCGCGAGCCGCGTTTTCCTGCCGGCCCGGGTGATCGACTATCCCAATCGGGTCCCCGCCAGCGACATCGACACCCTGGGCGTCGCCACCATCATGATGGTGCGCGACGAACTTCACCCGGCCGTCAAGCAGCTCCTGTTGCAGGTGTCGACGCAGGTGGTGCGCGGCAACACGGTCTACGGACCGGACAGCCGGATCACCCTCAATCTCGAGGACGGCCCGGTCGATGTGCTCTCCCTGAAAAGCGCGAAAGACCTGAACGTGGTGCGCGGCGACGCCATCCTCGGCACCATCGGCGAGTTCCCCTCGGCGCGGCTGGTGGAATACCCGCTCGACGCGGAGGCGGAGCGCTTTTTCCGCTATGGGCCGACGCCGGCGCGCCTTTACCTGCCGTTCTGGGCGGCCAACCTGGTGGAGCGGTTCTGGGTGCTGGTCATCCCCGTGGTGACGCTGTTGATCCCGCTGCTGCGGTTCGGCCCCTCCACCTTGGGGTGGAGCCTGCGCCGGCGCGTCTACCGCTGGTACAAGGACCTGCACGAACTGGAGCTGGAGGCGGAGGACGCCAGCACCGAGTCCGAGATCGAGAAGGTGCTCGACGGGTTGCGCACGCTGGAAGGGCAGGTGATGGAGATCCGCGTCCCGCTGATGTTCCGCGACGACGTCTATCGGCTGCGCACGCACATCGCCTTCGTGCGCACCGGCCTCACCCAACCGAGATAACAGGGCATTTTCCATGACAACAGAGTCGCGGCAAATGCCCTATCCTTGTGTTTTGGCGCGTTGTTCGCGAGGCCAAGCCGAGCAGCTTGGCTGGTATGCGCGCTTGCGGACCATGGCGGAGATCTGATGGCGGACATCTACGAACAATTCGGCGTGCGGACGATCCTCAACGCCGCCGGAACCTTGACGCGCCTGTCGAGCGCCCCGGTCCGCGCCGAAGTGGCCGCCGCGATGGCCGAGGCGGCGGGCCGCTCCGTCGACATGGCGGCGCTGGAGGCGGCGGCGAGCGCGCGCATCGCCGCAGCGACGGGCGCGCAGGCGGGCTATGTGACGTCCGGCGCGGCGGCGGCGCTGCTGATCGGCGCCGCGGCCTGTCTCACGGGCCTGTCGCGCACCAAGATGGCCGGCCTGCCGGATGCGCCGCCGGACAAGCGCGAGTTCCTCGTCGTGCGCAGCCAGCGCAACAGCTACGATATCGCGGTGCGGCTGGCCGGAGCGCGCCTGGTGGAGGTGGGGCTGCCCGACCGCGCCGCGGGCGCCGGTGTGCGCGACGCGGACGCCTTCGAGCTGGAAGACGCCATTACCGAGCGCACCGCCGCCATCTTGTACGTGGCGCGCGTCGGCGCCTCGCCGCCGCTGTTAGACGTGACCGCCGTCGCGCGCAAGGCGGGCCTGCCGGTGCTGGTGGACGCGGCGGCCGAGCTGCCGCCGGCGGACAATCTCACCCGCTTCATCGCGGAGGGGGCGGACCTCGTCGCCTTCTCCGGCGGCAAGGCGCTCGGCGGGCCGCCCGCGTCAGGCATCTTGTGCGGGCGCGCCGACCTCGTGATGGCCGCCGCCCTGCAGCAGCTCGATCTCGACGTCTACGACCATCTGTGGCGCCCGCCCGCCGGGCTGATCGACCGGGCGGCGATCGGCGGGCCGCCGCGCCACGGCGTCGGCCGCGTGACCAAGGTGGGCAAGGAGCAGATCGTCGGCCTCCTCGTTGCGCTGGACCTCTTCCTGCGCGAGGGGGACGGCGCACGCCATGCCCGCTGGCGCGCCATCGTCGAGGACATCGCCGCCCACCTCGAAGCGGGCGTGGCCCCGCACGGCATCGCCCTCGCGTTGCACGGGCTGGACGATACCGGCGACATGCCGCGCCTCTCGCTGACGCTGCCGCCGGACAGGCGCGGGCAGGCCGCCGACCTCATCCTGGCGATGGAAGCGGGCCGGCCGGCCGTCCACGTCGACCAGAGCGCCCACCGCGAGGGCGTGCTCACGTTCAAGCCGGTGTGCCTTTCGCCCGGCGACGGGGCGGTGGTGGCGGCGGCGACCCTCGCAGCCCTCGAGGCCACCGGGTTAGGCGACGCGGAGGCAAGCGCGTGAGGCGGCTCAGCCGGGCAGGCGGAAATCGGGGCCTTCGGGCAATGTCTGGCCACCGTCGACGATGATGGTGGTGCCGGTGATGTAGGCGGCCTCGTCGGAGGCGAGGAACAGGAAGGCGTTGGCGATGTCGCGCGGCGTGCCGAGGCGGCCGAGCGGGACGGAGGCTTCCATGCCGGCGATGAAGTCGGCCGAGCGCTCCGCCTTCATCCCGTCGGTGAGGATGTTGCCGGGTTCGACGCCGTTGACGGTGATGCCGTAATTGGCGAACTCGATGGCGGCCGCCTTGATGAAGCCGTTGATGCCGGCCTTGCTGGCCGAGTAGTGGCCGTGGCCGGGGCTCGTCACGCGCGGGCCGGTGATCGACGAGGTGAAGATCATGCGCCCGCTGCGCTGCGCCTTCATCGGCACCAGCGCCGCGCGGGCGGCAAGGAAGGTGCCCTTGAGATTGACGGCGAGCACGCTGTCCCACTCCTGCGGGCTGATGTGCTCGATCAGCGTATAGGGGTAGATGCCCGCGTTCTGGACCAGGATGTCGAGCCGCCCCGTCGCCTCGCTGGCCTTGGCAACCGCCGCCTCCGCGTCCGCCATCTGCGAGATGTCGACCTTGACGAAGTTGCCGCCGAGGCGGGCGGCGGTGGCTTCGCCGGGCGCTTCCAGCCAGTCGGCCACCGTGACGCGTGCGCCTTCCTCGACGAAGCGCTGCGCGATCGCCTCGCCGATCCCGCGCGCGCCGCCGATCACCAGCGCCGATTGTCCCTCGAGCCGCCCCGCCATGTCGTTTCCTTCGTCTCAGCTATGATTGGTCGTGCCGGGATCCCGCGCCGCGCCGCGCGCGTCAAGCGGCGCGTCTCAAAGATAGCGCCGCCGGATGTTGTTCTTGGCCGTGTCGAGCAGCACCGCCGCCAGCACCAGGGCGCCCTGGATCATCATGGTGAAGTGCGGGCGCATCCCCATCACGTTGATCGCGGTCTGGATCGAGGAGAGGAGCAGCACCCCGGCGAAGACGCCCGACAGCCGCCCCTGGCCGCCGCGCAGGCTGACGCCGCCGATCACCACCGCCGCGAACGCCTGGAACAGCATGCCGATGCCCAGGTTGGCCGTCGCCCCCGCGGTGCGCGAGGCGAGCAGCCACCCCGCGAGGCCCGCCAGCGTGCCCGACAGCACGAACGTGAGGATCACGTTGCGCGCGACGCGGATGCCGGCCCGGTTGGAGGCCACCATGTTGCCGCCGATCATGAACAGATGCCGCCCATAGGGCGTGCGGTTCAAGATGAAGGCGAACACCACGTAGACCGCGATGAAGGCCCACGCCAGGAACGGAATGCCCAGGACGCGCTGGATCGCCATCGCGCGCAGCTCGTCCGGCAGGCCGTAGACCGAGCGCCCGCCCGACAGCGCCACCACCAGCCCGCGCCCCCAGATGTAGGCGGCCAGCGTCACGATGAAGGCGTTGATCTCGAAGCGCACCACCAGGATGCCGTTGAGCGCGCCGATCAGCGCGCCGACGCCGAGCGCCATCGCCAGCGAGACGGGGAAGGCGAGGAACGAGGGCGACAGCACGAGCCCGCCGCCGGCGCCGCCGGTGCCGAAGGTGAGCGCCACCAGCATCGCCGCCAGCGCCATCACCGATTCGATGGACAGGTCCATGTGCCCGGCGATCAACGTCAGCGACAGCCCCACGGCGATGATGCCGACGAAGGTGGATTGCTCCACGATGTTGAGGAAGATGCCGATCTGGAAGAAGCGCGGAATGAAGAGCGCGAACGCCGACAACGCGATGATCAGGATGATCCAGACCAGGTTGTCGAGGACGAACGCCAGGAGCTGGCGCGAACGCCGGGGGCGCGCATCGGAATTGTCGAGCGCGCCAGTCGGTTGAGTGTTTGCCATGCCTATCGCCAGGATGCGCGGACGCCGGAGCGCCCGCGCAAAGCTCTGCTACTGGACCGGAGAGACCGGCTCGGTGGGGGGCTGGAGATTGCCCCAGAAGGCCGGATCGTCGACGTTGTCGGCCGTGATCGCGGCGCCGGGGATCTTGATGTTGGGACCCCAGTCTTCGATCGTCAGCACCGAATCGAGCCCGGTGATGTTGTAGGTGCCGGGCGTCAGCTCCTCACCGGCGATGATCTTGTCGGCGAACATGGCGAGCGCGGCGGCCTGCGCGTACATCGGCTGCTCCACTTCCACCTGCAGCCAGCCCTTGCGGATGAGGTCGAGCCCCACCGGCGCGCCGTTGGAGGACATCATCATGATCTCGCCGGGCTTCTTGCCGGCCGCCTCCAGCACGGCCGCGACGGCCACCGAAAGGTGCGCGGCATGGTTGAAGATGAGGTCGATGTCCGGATTGATCAGCAGCTGGTCCTGCGCGATGTTGCCCGCGTTGGAGGCCTCCCACTGCATCGCCGGATGGGTGATGATCTCGACGCCGTCATAGGCGCCCATCTTTTCCTCGAACCCCTTCTGGATATCGAGGGTATAGGGGTCGCCCGGATCGCCGAGGATCTGGAGGATCTTGCCCTTCACCTCGCCGTTCTTCTCCTTGAGGAGGCGCTCGGCCTCGGCGGCGGCGGTGTAGCCGATCTCCACCGTGCCGGCGACGGAGGTGAGGTCGGACGGGGTGGAGGTGATCTGCCGGTCGAAGATCATCACCGGGACGCCTGCCTCGCGCAGCTTCTCGATGCCGGGCTTGATGGCGTCGAAATCGACGGCCGCGAGCACGACCGCGTCGGCGTCGAGGTTGAGGACGTCGTCCACCTGGTTGAGCTGCAGGTCGCTGCGGTTCTGCGCGTCGAGGGCGATGACCTCGTAGCCGACATCGCCCATGAATTTCTTGATCGCGTCGATCGAGCCGGTCTGGAACTCGTCGAGCAGGGTGGGCACGAGATAGTAGACGGTGCCCTTGTCCTGCGCGAGGGCCGCGCCCGCCGCCGATACGGCAATGCCGGCGGCCGCGAACGCCGCCGCGCCGATGCGCCAAATTCTTTTCATAGGTTGGTCCCCACCTCTTGTTGCTTGAACCCTTGCCCGACGCGTTCGATGTCGCCCGTAATCAGTCGAACCACTTCGTCGGGGCTGGTCTCATCGGTTCTGAGATCGCCGGCGACAATGCCCTGGCGCATGACGATGATGCGGTCCGCGACCGCAAAAGCCTGTGCCATCACATGGGTGATGAGGATGACGCCGATGCCGCGCTGACGCACGTTGTCGACGGTTTCGAGGCCCCGGCGCGTCTGCTCCACGCCGAGCGCGGCAAACGGCTCGTCGAGCATCACGAGCTTGCCGCCCCAATGGACGAAGCGGTTGAGCTCGATCGCCTGGCGCTGGCCGCCCGACAGGTGCTCCACGTCCGTGCGCAGCGAGGGGATGCGCGTGCCGCCGGCCGTGAGCGCGCGGCGCGTCTCCTCGCGCATCTCCCGGTCCCGCAGGATGGGGATGCCGAACACCTTGCGCGTCAGCTCGCGGCCCATGAAGAAATTCGCCACCACGTCGAGATTGGGGCAGAGCGACAGGTCCTGGTAGACCGTCTCGATGCCGGCGTCCTTGGCTTCGCCGGGGGAGGCGAAGTGGCGCTCGCGGCCGTCGAATTCCAGCCGGCCGGAGGTGGGCCGCTGCTCGCCGGAAATGATCTTGACGAGGGTCGACTTGCCGGCGCCGTTGTCGCCGAGGAGCGCCACCACCTCGCCGGCCGAAACCGAGAAGGACACGCCGCGCAAGGCTTCCACGGCACCGAACTTCTTGGTGATGTCGACGAGATTGAGCAGCGCAGGGGAGGCCATCGCACGTTCCTTTCGCGATGACTCTAGCATGTCCGATACCAACGCCGCCCCGCAAGCGCCAATCGCGCGGCGCGTGCGGGACGGGGGGCGGACGCGGCCGGGAAGGCCCCGCCGCGCCGCCTTGTCAGCCGCGGAGCACGGGCTCCAGCGCCTGGGTGAAGAGCTCCGTGCCGGCCGTATCGATGAGGCGCACGGTCATCACGCCCGTGTCGCCCTCGATCTCCACTTCGCCGAAGAACTGGAACCCGTCGGAGGGCGGCAGGTTGGCGCCTTGCTCGGCGGACGGCGCCTTCACGTAGCGGACCTCGGGGCCGAAGGTCATGTCGAGCCCGTTGGGGCCGAAGGTGCCGGCGTGGATGGGGCCGGAGACGAATTCCCAGAACGGGTTGAAGTCCTGGTAGACGGCGCGATCGGGCGAATAATGGTGCGCGGCGGTGTAGTGAACGTCCGCCGTCAGCCACACCACGTTGTCGATGCCGGCGCGTTTGATGAAGGTGAGGAGGTCGGCGAACTCCAGCTCGCGCCCCTTGGCGGGGCCGTCGTCGCCCTGCGCCACCGCTTCGGCGCCGCGGCTCTCGGCGTAGTTGTCCCACACGATGAGGCTGATGGGCATGTCGGAGGCGATCACCTTCCAGGTGGCGTCCGAGTTGGCGAGCTCGCGCTTGAGCCAGGCGAGCTGCTCGAAGCCGAGGATGCGCGCCTCGGGCGTCAGCACACCTTCCATCGAATCGCCATTGGGACCGCGATAGGAGCGCAGGTCGAGGAAGAAGACGTCGAGATGCGGGCCGTAGTGGATGGTGCGGTAGACGCGGCCCGGCTCGGCCGGCTCGTAGCGGATCGGCGTCATCTCGTGGAACGCACGGCCGGCGCGGGCCGCGAGCAGCGAGATCGACTTTTCGGTGTAGCGGTCGTCCGCCGTGAGGTCCTTGGACAGCGACCAGTTGTTGGAGACCTCGTGGTCGTCCCACTGGAAGAAGGTGGGCACGACGGCGTTCAGCGCGCGCACGTTCTCGTCCAGCATGTTGTACTTCCACTGGCCGCGATATTCGTCCAGCGTTTCGGCCACCTTGGACTTTTCCGGGGTGACGATGTTCTTCCACACCGTGCCGTCCTTCAGCGGCACTTCTTCCTTGAGCGGGCCGTCGGCATAGATGGTGTCGCCGGAATGGAGGAAGAAATCGGGCGAGCGGGCGGCCATGGTGGCGTAGGCCTTCATGCCGCCGCGGTCGACGTCGATGCCCCAGCCCTGGCCCACCGTGTCGCCGGACCAGACGAACTTCACCGAGCGGCGCGAGGCGGGCGCGGTGCGGAAGCGCCCCACGATGGGCTCCGACACGGCGTTGATGTCGTTGAGGTCGCGGGCGACGGCGCGCCAGAAGATCTCCTGGTCGGACGGCAGGCCCTCCATCAGGCGCTTCACCGCGTAGTCGCTGTCGGGCAGCGCCTTCAGCGGGGCGAGCGTCCTGGCGTTGGCGAAGCTCTCGGTGGTCGCCCACTCGAAATCGATCACCGAGGGGCGGTCGGCGCGCACCCAGGCCATGCCCGAGTTGGTGTCGACATCGCCGGACTGGACGCCGTGCGTGAAGGTGGGGCGGGATTGTGCGCGCAAGATGGCGGGCATCGCGAGCGAGCCGGATGCGAGGGCGAGACCGGAAAGCGCGGTGTTCGCGAGGAAGCGCCGACGAGTGAAATGGGACATGCGCAAGGGTTGCTCCGTTGGTGTCGTGGTCCGCACTTTCGACTTTTTAAATGTCAGCCTTTGATCAGTTTGGTGACAGTTTCCAGCATGCCCAAAGGCCGCTCGACCGGTCGTGATTGGCGCTGTGGGCCGGCAGATGATACGCGCGAACGAGGTAGCGAACACGGAGCAACTGCCATGATCATTGCTCGACGGACCCTTGTTGCGGCGCTGGGCGCTGCGATTGCGCTGGCTGCGGTGCCCGCGCTCGCCCATCACGGCTGGAGTTGGACCAGCGGCGGCAACATCGAACTCACCGGCATCATCCGCGAGGCGCAACTCGGCAACCCGCACGGCGTGTTGAGCGTCGACGTGGAGGGCGAGATGTGGCGCGTGGAGGTGGGCCAGCCCTGGCGCAACGCGCGCGCGGGCCTGACCGACGCCCATTTCGCGGTCGGCACCGAGATCACCGTCGACGGCGAGCCGGCGGCGGACGCGTCCGAACGGCGCGTGAAGGCCGAGCGCATCACCATCGCCGGTGAGGTGTTCGAGCTCTACCCGGACCGCAGCTAGGGGAGGCGGCGTGGGCGAGCTTTTCGCCACGCTGGAGGCGAGCTGGCTTGCCGAGTGGGCGCGCAACGCCCGCTGGGGCTATGCCGTGCTCAATGGGACGCACATCCTGGGTATCGCGCTGCTGGTGGGCGCCATGGTGCCGCTCAACCTGTTGCGGCTGGGGCTCGATGTGGGCCTGCCGCAGGCGGAGGCGGCGCGCATTCTGGTGCCGAGCGCGATGGTCGGCCTCGTCATCGCCGCCGGCACGGGGGCGGTGATGTTCGCGTCACGCGCCACGCAATATGCGGGGCTGCCGGTGTTCCAGGCGAAGATCGCGCTGGTGGCGGCCGGGGCGGCGTTGGCGCTGGCGCTCACGCTGCGCCACGGGCCGCGCATGGCAGGCGTCGCGCCGGCGGTGCTGCGGCGCCATGCGGCCGTCTCGCTCGGCCTTTGGGTCGTGGTGCTCTACCTCGGCCGCATGATCGCGTTCGCCACCTGAACCGGGCGCCGACTGGAGCAAACGCCCAGCGCCGCGCCGCTATTTGGGCTCCTGATGGCCGCCGAACCCCTTGCGCATCGCCGACAGCATCTTGTCGGCATAGCTCGGATCCTGGCGGGAGCGGAACCGGGCGTAGAGCGCTGCGGAGAGCACGTTGGCGGGCACGGCCTCGGCCAGAGCCGTGTCGATGGTCCAGCGGCCCTCGCCCGAATCGGCCACCACCCCCTGAAAACCCTCCAGCGCCGGGTCGCCGAAGAGGGCGGCAGCGGTGAGATCGAGCAGCCAGGACGAGACCACGCTGCCGCGCCGCCACACCTCGGCAATGGCCGCGAGGTCGAAGTCGAAGCGCTGTTCGGCCGGCAGTTGCGCGGAGCTCGCCCCGCGCAGGATGTCGAAACCTTCCGCATAGGCCTGCATCAGGCCGTATTCGATGCCGTTGTGCACCATCTTCACGAAGTGGCCGGCGCCGCTGGGACCGGCGTGAATATAGCCGCGCTCGGCCGCATCCGGCTCGCCCTCGCGGCCCGGCGTGCGGGCGATGTCGCCGACGCCGGGTGCGAGCGACGCGAAGATCGGATCGAGCCGCGCCACCGCCGCGTCCGGTCCCCCGATCATCATGCAGTAGCCGCGTTCCACGCCCCACACGCCGCCGGACGTGCCGACATCCACGAAGGCGATGCCGCGTTCCTTAAGGGTCGCCGCGCGCCGCACCCCGTCCTTGAAGAAGGAGTTGCCGCCGTCGATCACGATGTCGTCCGGCTCGAGCAGGCCCGCCAGCGTCTCGATGGTGGCCTCGGTCGCGTCCCCGGCGGGCACCATCACCCAGATCGCGCGGGGCGCGTCGAGCGCGGCGACAAGCGCGGCGAGATCCTCGGCGGTGGCGATGCCCTCTCGCGCGAGCGCCGCGCGCGGCTCCGGCGCGCGATCCCACCCGACCACCGCATGGCCGCTCTGGGTCAGCCTCCGCGCCATGTTTGCGCCCATCCGGCCTAGGCCGACCATCCCGATCTGCATGCTTGCACTCTCTCCTTCGACGGGAGCGCCGGGCGCCCCTCGGCGTGTCGCCGGCCTGGCGGCCGGTTTATCGTAAGCCGGTATAACCGGCTCGGCCGGGTGGTGCCCATCCTCCAAAGGTATGCCGGACGCGGACGTTCAGTCCTTGCTCCGGCGTGGGGTGGAGAACAGGTCGGAGACGGCCCGGGCAGCGCCCAGCAAGCGGTCGATATCGCCCCGGTCGATGCCCCCTTGCATGGCGGTGGACGTATTCAGCATCGCCATGGTGCCGGCCAGGTCGCCGCTGGCCGACAGGATCGGGGCCGCCACGCCGATCAGCCCCTCGCGCATCTGCGCACGGGCAAAGCCGCGCTCGGCGATCTGCGCCAGCTCGCCCGGCGCATCGCGCTCCAGCGCCGCCAGCGCGGCGCTCATGGGGTTATCGCCTTCGCGGCGCGGACGGGCGAGAAAGGCGAGGGCGATGCGGCCCTGCGCGGAGCTGTCGAAGGGCAGCACCGTGCCCTCCCGCACGGCGAGCATGATCGGCGATTCGCTCGACACCGACGACAGCACGTGAACCCCGTCGCGCGCCGCCCGGCCCAGCACCACCGTGTGGCCGGTTTGCCCGTGGAGCTGCCGCAGGAGCGGCCCGGCGATCTCCGCGAGATCCCGCCGCCGGCGCACCGACTGGCTGAGCGCCATCAGGCGGCTGCCCACCTCGTACGTGCCGTCCGGTTCCACCCGCGCCACGAAATCGCACGACGCCATGGTCTGCAGGTGACGATAGATCCGGCTCTTGGAGGCGTCGATCTTGCGCGACAGCTCGCTCAGACTGACCGGGCCGTCCGCCGCCGCCAGATGCTCGAGGATCGACACGGTCAGCAGCACCGACTGCGTGCCTTCGCCCAGCATGCTGCGCACCGTTGGCATTCGCTTGTTCCTTCCCCGTCGCGCTCGTTCCAGTCACTGCAACACTTAAAGTCCTAACCCACAGTTGACGAGCCGAGCATCGTTTTGATAGCTGAATCGTATCGTGCCGGTTATCAGACCAATGGGCAATTCCCATCTGTCGCAACCCGCCGGCGCCAAGAACCGAGCGACACGCATCGGCCGTCGTCGCGATCAGGGAAGGAAAGGCTCGATGCTCGTTTGCATCCGTCGCGCCGGAAGCGACGCCGCCGCTGCCGCTGCGCCGGCCGGCCCACGCCGGACCGAGCGGGCGAGGCCGCGATGACGGCTGGCACGCAGCCGCGGACCCAGCCGCCCGACCCCAACCCCCGCAAACCCGACCTCGTCCTGCCGGCGGGCTCGATCGACTGCCACATGCACCTGTTCGGACCGGCCGGCGCCTATCCCTTCGCGGCCGCCAGCAAATACGTGTCGGACGACATGCTGCCGGAGACCTATTTCGCCCTGCAGGACGTGCTCGGCCTGTCGTGCGCCGTGTTGATCAGCGGCGGCGGCTACGGCACCGACACGCGTCACCTCAAGCACGTGCTCGCGCGCCATGGCGACCGGCTGCGCGGCGTCGCGCTCCTGGCGGAGACCACCACGCAGGACGAGATGGCCGCGCTCGACGCCCTCGGCGTGCGGGGCCTGCGCTTCGTCGGCCCCTCGCATGGCGGAGGCTTGCCGCAGATCAGCGAGCGCATGGCCGCGATGGCGCACGAGTTCGGCTGGCACGTGCAATTTTATCCGCACGGGCCGGAAATCCTGGAGGTGTCGGACCAGCTCCTGGCGCTGCCCAACCACGCCATCGTGCTCGACCACTTCGCCAATGTCCCGGCGGCCGGCGGCACCGATCAGCCCGCCTTTCGCCGCGTGATGGAGATGCTGGACACCGGCCGGGTGTGGGTGAAGCTGTCCGGCCCGATGCGCTGCACGCTGGAAGAGCCGCCCTATCCCTCCGTCGTGCCGTTGGCGCACGCGCTGATCGCGCACGCGCCGGAGCGCATGGTGTGGGGAAGCGACTGGCCGCACGTCAACATGAACGGGCGCACCATGCCCAACGACGGCGACCTGGTGGACCTCGTCGGGACCTGGATGCCGGACGAGGCCACCCGAACGATGATCCTCAAAGACAACGCCGCCGCGCTGTACGGCTTCTAGCGGCAAGCCGCCACGGGAGGAACGACAATGAAATCCATGCAATCGCTCGTCTGCGGCGCGGCGCTCCTGGCGCTCTGCGCGGGCGCCGAGGCGAAGGAACTCACCTACGCCAACCACCTGCCGCCGGCCCACCCGGTGAACAAGGCGATGGAAGCCTATTTCGCCGACGTCAGCGAGGGGACGGACGGCGAGCTCACCTTCGAGCTGTTCCTCGCGGGGGCGCTCGGCGGCGGCAAGGCGCTGCTGGGGATCCTGCGCGACGGGCTTGCCGACACGGGCATGCTGAACCCCGTCTACGACCCGAGCGAGCTCAAGGTGGAGGCGCTGCTGTCGGAGCTCATGGTGGCCGACCCGCGCGTCCTCGTCGGCGCCATGAACGAGATGGTGGACCTCCATTGCGAGGACTGCCGGGCCGAACTCGCGGCAGTCAACGCGGTGCCGCTGATGAGCTTCGCCGTGCCGAGCTTCCAGCTCCTGTGCAACAAGCCGGTGCATTCGCTGGAGGAGGCGGCCGGCACCCGCGTGCGCGCCGTGGGCTCGCTGTCGCTGATCGCGGCCAAGTTCGGCATGGTGCCCGTCAACCTCACCAGCGACGAGGTCTACGAGGGCTTGCAGCGCGGGCAGATCGACTGCGCCGCGGCCCCGTTCGACTGGCTCGAGACCAACAGCCTCAAGGAAGTGGCGAGCGAGCTCATCCTCGACCCGTTGGGCGCCATCGGCGGCCTGCTGCACCTCGCGGTCAACACCCGCGCGTGGGAGGACATGAGCGAAACGGAGCGGGCCGCGATGATCGCGCCGCTGGGCGCCGCGCTGGCCGAGATCACCTTCAGCTATGGCGCCGGCAGCGCCAAGGCGCTGGAGACGGCCCGTGCCGAGGGGGCCAACGTCTATCCCATGGGCGATGACATGGCCGCGGCCCTGGCCGACTTCCGCGCCGCCGAAGTGGACCGGATCGTGGCCAAGGCCCAGGAGGCCGGCGTCGCCGACGCCAAGGCGCTGTTCGACACCTATCTCGGCCTTCTCGACAAGTGGGAGGGCATCGTCGCCGAGGCCGGCGACGACCAGGACGCTTATGCCAAGGCGCTCCAGGACGAGATCTTCTCCAAGCTCTGAGCAAGTCGGATGGCCGCCAGAACGGACGAGACCAAGGGCGTGGCGGGCGTGCTCGCCATGCTGTCGCGGGCGCTCGCGGTGGTGGGCGGCATCGCCGTCTTCCTGATGATGATCCACGTCAGCGCCGACGTTCTGTCGAAATACATCTTCAACCGGCCGATCGTCGGAACGCTCGAAATCGTCTCGCACTACTACATGGTGGCGGCGATCTTCCTGCCGCTGGCCGCCATCGAGCGCACGCGCGGGCACATCTTCGTGGAGCTGTTCACGCTGCGCCTGCCGCCGCGCGTGGTGCTCGCGCTCGACGCGTTCGCCTGCCTGCTGGGCGCCGTGTTCGCCGGCATGATCGCCTGGCGCAGCACCATCGAGGCGCTGCGCCGCACGCGGTCCGGCGAGATGATCGACGCGGTCTACTACCAGATCCTCGTCTGGCCGACGCGCTGGCTGGTGCCGCTGGGCACGGCCGTCTTCATGCTGATGCTCCTGCAGCACACCGCCCGCTACGCCGCCGGCGCCTTCGGCCGCGTGCCGCCCGCGCCGCCGCCGCGCCACACCGAGACGGAGCTCGAGGTTTGACCGCGAGCCGCAGGGCAGGGGACCGGCGATGACATCGCTGCAAATCGGCTTTACCGGCCTCGGCGTCGTGGTGGTGCTGCTCGCGATCCGCGTGCCCATCGCCATCGCGCTCGGCACGGTCTCGCTGGTGGGGCTGTGGGTGCTGCGCGGGCCGACGGCCGCGTTCGGCTCGCTCGGCAACGTCACCTACGATTTCGCCGCGAGCTGGTCGCTGTCGGCGGTGCCGATGTTCCTGCTCCTCGGCGCGGTCAGCTACCGAACCGGCATCACCGGCCACCTCTATACGGCCGCGCGGCTCTGGATGAACTGGATCCCCGGCGGGCTCGCCGTCGCCACCAATCTCGCCTCGGCCGGCTTTGCCGCCATGTGCGGCTCCAGCGTCGCCACCGCCGCCGCCATGGGCCGCATCGCCATCCCCGAGATGCTCGCCCGCGGCTATGACAAGGGCCTCACCACCGGCACCGTCGCCGCCGCCGGCACGCTCGGCGCGCTGATCCCGCCGAGCGTCCTCTTCATCCTCTACGGCTGGTACGCGGAAGAGCCGATCGGCCGGCTCCTGATCGCCGGCATCCTGCCCGGCCTTCTCACCGCGGCGCTCTATACGGTGATGATCGTGGTGCGCTGCAAGCTCAACCCGGCTCTGGCGCCCCCGGTGCGCGAGACGGTGACGCGGGCCGAAAAATGGCGCGCGCTCGGCAGGGTGTGGCCGATCCCCGTGCTCATCCTCGCGGTGATCGGCTCGATCTATGGCGGCGTCGCGACGCCCACCGAGGCGGGCGCGCTGGGGGCTTTCGCGGCCATCCTGGTCGCCCTCGCGCAAGGGCGCATGAGCGTCGCGATCCTGCGCGATGCGGTGACCGACGCCGTGCGCACCACCGGCTCGATTTTCATCATCGCCATCGCCGCGGTGCTCCTCACCCACTTCCTGGCGCTGTCGGGCGTGCCGCGCTTCCTGTCCCAGGCGGTCGCCGAATACGACCTGTCCGGCACCACGCTCGTGATCGCGATGGCGGTGGTCTACGTGGTCTTGGGCATGTTCCTCGACCCCATCGGGCTGATGCTGCTGACGCTGCCCGTGTTCATGCCGATCTTCGAGGCGGCGGGCCTCGATCTCATCTGGGCCGGCGTGCTCGTCGTCAAATTCCTCGAGATCGGCGTCCTGACGCCGCCGGTGGGGCTCAATGCCTTTGTCGTCAAGCAGGTGGCGGGGGATGCGGTCGCGCTCACCACGGTGTTCCGCGGCATCGTGTGGTTCCTCGCGTGCGAAGTGGTCGTGGTGGTGCTGTTGACGGCCTTCCCGGCGATCTCCCTTTATCTACCGAGCTTGATGTAGGAGCTGTGATGCAATTTCGCGCGCCTCGGTCGCTGGACCGGCCCTGCACCACGCGGACGAGCGCGTGATGCGGCGTCTGCCCATCGCGGATCTCCTCGTCGCCGGCGCCATTGTGCTGGGCGGTCTGTTCGGCCTCGTGCTGGCGCTCGACTACAAGGTCGGCTCGCTGACGCGCATGGGGCCGGGCTTCTTCCCGCTCGCGCTGTCGGTGATGGTGATCGTGCTGGGCGCGGCGAGCGGGGTGCGGGCGGTGCTGGCCAGCGAGCCGGCCGAGGGCGGCGGGCTCGAGCGGATCCTGCCGCTCGCCTGGGTCGCGGCCGGCCTTGTCGCCTGGACCTTGCTGTTGCGCCCCTTCGGCCTCCTCAGCGCCAATGCGGCGCTGGTGATCCTGTCCGCCTTCGCGCGGCGGCCGGTGAGCGTCGCTCAGATCGCCGGCCTCGTCGCGGGGCTGACCGCGGCGGGCTGGTTCATCTTCATCTGGGGCCTCGGGATGCCCCTCACGGTGCTGGGGCGCTGAGATGGACACACTCTCCAACCTCGCGCTGGGCTTCGGTGTCGCGCTGCAGCCGAGTTCGCTCGCTTTCTGCCTGCTGGGCGTCACGCTGGGCACCTTCATCGGCGTGCTGCCGGGGATCGGCGCCCTCGCCACCATCTCCATGTGCCTGCCGCTCACCTTCTACGTGGAGCCGACCCAGGCGCTGATCATGCTCGCCGGCATCTTCTACGGCGCGCAGTACGGCTCCTCCACCGCCTCGATCCTGCTCAACCTGCCCGGCAGCGCCCCGGCCGCCATCACCTGCCTCGACGGCTATCCGATGGCCCGCCAGGGCCGCGCCGGCATCGCGCTGATGATCACCACCATCGCCTCCTTCATCGGCGGTTCGTTCTCCATCGTGCTGATGATCTTCTTCGCCCCGGTCCTGGCCGATTTCGCGGTCAGCTTCTCATCGGCGGACTACTTTTCCATCATGCTGCTGGCGCTGTGCGCGGCGTCCACGCTCTCCACCGGCTCGGTGCTGCAGGGCCTCGCCATGGTCGCGGTCGGCCTGCTTCTGGGCATGGTCGGCACCGACATCAACTCGGGCGTCGCGCGCTACACCTTCGGCTCGGTGGAGATGTCGGAGGGGATCAGCCTCGTCGCCCTCGCCATGGGCCTCTTCGGCGTCTCGGAAATTCTCACCAACCTTGCCGGCGGCGCGATCCCGCGCGTCGACGCCAAGGCGGTGACCTTGCGCTCGATGATCCCCTCGCGCGCGGACATGCGCCGCTTCTGGCCCGCCGCCGCCCGCGGCTCGGGCGTCGGCGCGCTGGTGGGGATGCTGCCCGGCACCGGGCCCACCATCGCCAGCTTCATGTCCTATTCGCTGGAAAAGCGCGTCTCCAAGACGCCCGAGATCTTCGGCCATGGCGCCATCGAGGGGATCAGCTCGCCCGAGGCGGCCAACAACTCCTCCGTCCAGGCCGCCTTCATCCCCACCTTGACGCTGGGCATTCCCGGCGACGGCATCATGGCGGTGATGCTGGGCGGGCTCCTCATCCACGGCATCACGCCGGGCCCGCAGCTTCTCACCAACCAGCCCGACCTCTTCTGGGGCGTGGTGGCGAGCTTCTGGATCGGCAATATCCTGCTGCTCGTCCTCAACATCCCGCTGATCGGGGTGTGGGTGCGCCTGCTGACGGTGCCCTACAATATTTTGTACCCGGCGATGCTCTTCTTCATCTGCATCGGCGTCTACAGCGTCAACAACAGCACCTTCGACGTGCTGCTGACGCTGATCTTCGGCGTGTGCGGCTTCGTCCTGGCGCGGTTCGGCTACCCGGCGGCGCCGCTGCTCCTCGGCTTCGTGCTGGGGCCGCTCCTGGAAGAGCATTTCCGCCGCGCGCTGCTCCTGTCGCGCGGCGACCTCACCGTGTTCGTCGAGCGCCCCATCAGCCTCGCCTTCCTGATCGCGACGGTGGCGATCCTCGTCTTCTCGCTCGGCCCGGTGCATCGCCTGATGCGCAAGGTCCGCCTGCCGCGGCTGCGCCGCAGCGGCATCAACGAATAACAAACCAACAAGAGGAAACTCCAATGACAGCAACGCACCCCCAACACCGCCGATCCCGCCTTCGCCACGCCCTCGCGGCGCTCGCGCTCGGCGCCGCGGCCCTGTCGCCGCTCGCCGCCAGCGCGCAGGACTATCCCAACAAGCCCGTGCGCATCATCGTCCCGTTCGGCCCCGGCGGCCTCGGCGACGTGACGATGCGCGTCGCGAGCGAGAAATTCTCCGAGCTGCTGGGCCAGCAGTTCGTGGTCGAGAACCACCCCGGCGCCGGCGGTGCGGCGGCGGCCAACGAGCTCCTCGCCGCCGAGCCGGACGGCTACACGCTGATCCTGATGTCCAACGGCACCACCATCGCCACCTCGCTGTTCGAGAACCTCAGCTACGATCCGCAGGAGCAGTTCGAGCCGATCTCCACCGTCGCCTGGTTCGACCTCGTCCTCTTCACCAACAAGAACGGCGACCTCGACACGGTGCAGGCCGTCATCGACAAGGCCAAGGCCGAGCCCGGCGTCCTCAACATCGCCACCATCAACCCCGGCAGCACCCAGAACCTCGCCGCCGAGCTGTTCCGCTCCGTCACCGGCATCGATGCCAACATCATCCCCTATCGCACCTCGCCGGACGTGCAGGCGGCACTGATGCGCGGCGAAGTCGATCTCGCCATCGAATCCTACACCGCCTTCGCCTCCGCCATCGGCGGCGACGACATCCGCGCCATCGCCTCCACCGGCATCGAGCGCAACCCGGCCCTGCCGGACGTGCCGACCGCGATGGAAGCCGGCGTCGACGGCTACGACGTGCGCGGCTGGAACGCGCTCTATGCGCTGAAGGGCACGCCGCCGGAGGTGATCGCGACGCTGCACGACACCATCGCCAAGGTGACCGCGATGCCGGAGATCGACCAGCGCTACGCGGAACTCGGCACCAACCCCGGCGCGCTGACGCCCGCTGAGATGGCCGAGCGTTTCGAGGCCGACCGCCAGAAGTGGGCCGACGTCATCGACACCGCCGGCATCGAGAAGCGCTGACCGACATGAGCCTCGAGACTCCCGCGCCGCTGGTCGACGCCCACTGCCACGTCTTCAAGGCGGACATGCCGCTGAGGGACAATCCACGCCATGCGCCGACCTACGACTTCACGGTGGAGGCGCTGCTCGAGGTGCTCGACGCCAACAAGGTGGGGTTCGCCGTGCTCGCGGCGGCGAGCCCCTGGGCCGACTACAACGACTACCTGATCGACTGCGTGGAGGCGCACCCGCGCCTGCGCGGCACGGTGATCCTGGAGCCGACCGTCGAGCGCTACACGATGCGCCAGATGGCCGAGGCGGGCATCATCGGCGTGCGCATGCACATGATCGGCGTCGCCATGCCCGACATCACCACCTTCGCCTATCGCCGCACGCTGCGCCGCATCGCCGATCTCGGCTGGCACATCCACCTGCACGCCGAATGCCGCGACCTGCCGGATCTCCTTCCCAAGCTGGAGGCGTCGGGGGCCCCGGTCGTGGTCGACCATCTTGGCCGGCCGGACCCGGGCGAGGGCTTCGACAGCGCCGGCTTCCGCGCTCTCACGGACGCGGTGGAGCGGGGCAACACCTGGGTCAAGGCGTCCGGCCCGCACCGGCTCGGCTTCGACTTCGCCGCCGAGGCGCTGCGCGAGTTGATCCGCCGCACCGGGTCCGAGCGGCTGGTATGGGCGAGCGACTGCCCCTTCGTCGGCAGCGAGGAAACAACCTATGAGAGCACGATAAACTGGCTCCTCGATGCCGTGCCCGACCGCGAGGCGCGAAACCGCATCCTGGGCACCAACGCCCTGCAACTCTATTTTAGCCATTGAGTTTTCGGCCGCGCGCCCGCCGCGCGGCCATCGGACCGTGACCGGCGCCACGACGAAAAAGATATTTGCCGACTAAGTTCGATTGTGTCAGCATCCGCTATTGTAGCGTGTGGGGGGACAGTCGAATGCTTTCTCATATTGTCGTGGCTCGGGCCGCCACAGTGCCCGCTCCGTCGCGCAACCGCGCCAAGACCACGTTCGAGGACGAGGTGCGCCGCAACCGCCAGCGCGAGCAGCGCCGCCTCGATGCCTCGCTCAAACGGCAGAAGCCGCTCGGCGGGGTCTGATCGCCCGGCAGGCATGGCCGAAACGCATGGCAGACAGCGGCTGACGGCCGCTCGCCAAACGGCGGGTCTGGACTATTTCCCCAAGAGGGTGCCAATAGGCGGGGCGGCGGCGTGCCGGCTCGCCGGCTGAGACGCGCCCCGACCACCCGACGCGACGAGACCGCCACGACCGAACCCGCCGATAAGCCGACGCCGTCTTCGGCCGCGCGTCCGCCCGACCCCGAGGGGACGGCGGAGGACCTGCCCGTGCGCCTGGAAGAGGCGGGCATCACCGGCCCGTTCCTGCGCCCCGTCGGCAAGGCGCCGGTGGTCGACGACATCATCGGCATCCTGACCCTCGCCATCGTCTTCCTCGCCATTTGCAGCGAATGGATCACGTCGTCGTTTCTGTCCGGGGCCAAGGTGGTGACGGTGGCGGCGCTGATCGCCGCGCTCGCCGTCACCGTGACGCGCGGGCGCAGCATCTTCGTGCTGGTGGGGATCGCTCTCACGGGCGGGTGCATGCTGATCGAGGACGATTGGGGTGACACCATCTACGCCGGCCTCACGGCCGCCGCCTTCGTCGCCGCGTTCTTCGCCGCGCTGTGCACGCTGCGGGTGGCGGCCGATTCCTCGCCGGGTATCCGCCGCTGCGGCCGCTTTCTGGCGCAGCAGCCGCCGGGGCGGCGCTATCTCGCGCTCACGGCCGGCGGCCAGCTCTTCGCGCTCCTCCTCAACTATGGCGCCATCGCGCTGCTCGGCAGCCTCGCGGCCGCCAGCGCCCGCGACGAGCCGAACGAGGAGATCCGCAAGATCCGCGTGCGCCGGATGCTCCTGGCGATCCAGCGCGCCTTCGTGTCGATCCTGCCGTGGTCGCCGCTGTCGTTCGCCGTTGCGATCACCACCACGTTGTTGCCGAATACGAGCTGGGGCGAGGCGTTCCTGCCGGCCTTCATCAGCGGCCTGTTGCTGGCCGGGATCGGCTATGCGCTCGACACCATCGTCAAGCCGCGGCTGAGCGGGCCGCGTCCGCCGCGCCAGACGCAGGAGGAGAATTGGCGCAGCCTCACGCCGCTGCTGCTGCTCCTCGTGCTGATGATCACCGTCGCGGGGACGCTGCATCTCCTCACCGGCATCCGCATCGTGGGGCTCGTCATCCTCATCGTTCCGGTGATTTCGCTGTTGTGGGTGGCGCTGCAGGCGCGGCGCGCCCGCCCGCTCTCCGCGGTGGTGGGGCGCAGCGTGCTGTTCACGACGCACGATCTGCCCAGCTATCGCGGCGAGCTGACCTTGCTGATGATGGCGGCCTATATCGGCACCGTGGGGGCGCACATCGCGCTGCCGGCGTTCAGCGCCTCGGGGCTGCACCTCACCAATATACCGACGCCGGTCCTGCTGGTGCTCCTGGTGTGGCTGGTGCCGCTGTGCGGCCAGTTCGGCATGAACCCGATCCTGGCCGTCTCGCTGTTCGGGCCGCTGCTGCCCAGCGCCGCCGAACTCGGCGTGTCGCAGACCTCCGTGCTCCTGGCATTGACCGGCGGTTGGGCGATCACGGCCGCCACCTCGCCCTTCACCGCCTCGACGCTGCTGATCGGATCGCTGTCCGGCAACACGGCGCTCCACGTGGGCCTCAGGTGGAACGGGGTCTATGCGCTCCTGAGCGCCACCGCGTTGTCGGCCTGGGTGCTGATTTACGCCTACGTCTTTTAAAGCGGCGCGCCAATCAGGCCGCCCTCACGGCCCTGCGCGGACCGGGTGGCGGGACGACGACCCTCGCCCCGCCGCGCTGCGACCGCTCAGAAGATGAAGTCGCCGGGGTCGAGGTTGTTGGAGTTGAAGCCGGCGAGGGTGATGACGTTGCCGTCGCCGGCATCGATCAGGGCGTCGCTTCCTTCCTGCGACAGGTGGTTGTTGACGAGGTCGTTGAAGCTTCGGATCCGGCTGACGCTCGACAGGTCGATCTTCTCCGCGTCGTTGCCGCTGAAGAAGAGAATGAGGTCCTGTCCGAAGCCGTCGTTGAAGACGTAGGTGTCGAACTGGCTGTCGCCGCGCATGGTGTCGTTGCCGGTGCCGCCGATGATCGTGTCCTGGCCGCTGCCGCCGTATATGAGATCGTCGCCGGTGCCGCCACGCAGGTCGTCGTTGCCGCCTTGGCCGCGGATCTCGTCGTCGCCGAAGCCGCCGGTCATGAAGTCGCCGCCCTCGCCGCCGAAGAGCTCGTCGCTGCCGTCCTGGCCGCGGATGGTGTCGCTGTGGGCGCCGCCGGAGAGGTTGTCGGAGCCGTCGCCGCCGGTGATGCTGTCCGTGCCGCCCTGGCCGTTGAGGGTATCCATGCCCGAGCCGCCGTTCATGGTGTCGGCGCCGAGGCCGCCGAGTGCCATCTCGTCGCCCTCGCCGCCGCGGAAGATGTCGGCGTCGCGGCCCATGTCGATAAGGCCGTTGACGATGCCGCCGCCGCGCGCGTCGTAGATGTCCTCGCCGGCGGAGAAGTAGACGTCACCGTGGACGAAGCCGGTGTTGAAGAAGGTGAGGTCGAAATTGCTCAGCGGATTGAGGCCGTTATCAGCCGAACCGGCGCTGGAATTGCCGACGGCGATGCGAAATCCCGAATCGGGATCGACCTCGCCAATAATGTCCCCGTTGTTGACGATCGTGACGAGATCGGAGTTCGGCATGATCGCGCCGGAGTAACTGTTGCCGCCCCCGTTTTCATGGCTGCTGGCACCGCCGCGCACGACGCCCGTTTCGGTAATGACGATCTCTTGTGTGGCGGACGACGTGTAGATTCCGATGCCGTCGGATGTCACCGTCCCCGCGATGCGCACCGTGTTGCCGGTGCCGCTGAGGAAGATAGCCACTGGATCGGAGGCGTCGGTTGCAAGCACGACGCCGGTTTGTGTGACGTCGATATGATCGTTGCCGTTGGTTACGACGCCCCGCGAGTTCGCGGAGACGTTGCCGGCGATGATCAACTCACCGGGTTCGCTGCCGGCAGTGAAATTAATAGCAGAGCTGGCGATGACCACGCCGCTGGCGGTCAGAAAATACGGTGTGGTGCTATTGATCGTGACCGCGCCAACGGTGTTTGAGACAGTTGTTGTCATTATAATTCCTCCCTTACGAACTCAGTAGGAATTATTTTTATAAATTAACTTCAGCTAAACGTCATTTGAAATTGGCGGGAAATTCGGCCTTGGCCCGCGGCACGTGCCAGCGCGCGGGGGTTGATCCATCTCGCGGCTTTTTCCGATGGCTCAACTATCGAAATATTTGAGTTTTCCAAGGCCGGGCAATGGCGCTGAACGTGGGATCTATGCGGGCGGTCCTCTCGTCTAGGCGGCCTTTTCCTTCAGCACTCCGCGACGGATCTGATCCTCCTCGATGGACTCGAACAGCGCCCGGAAGTTGCCCTCGCCGAACCCGTCGTCGCCCTTGCGCTCGATGAATTCGAAGAAGATCGGCCCGATCACGGTCTTGGAAAAGATCTGCAACAGGATCTTGGTCTCGCCGCCGCCCACGACGCCTTCGCCGTCGATCAGGATGCCGTGGGTCTTCATCCGCTCGATGGGCTCTTCGTGACCCACCACGCGCTGGCGCGACATCTCGTAGTAGGTGTCGGGCGGGCCGGGCATGAATTTCAGGCCGTTTGCGGCGAGTTTGTCCGTCGCATCGTAGATCGAGCTGGTGCCGACGGCGATATGCTGGATGCCTTCGCCCTTGTAGCGCTTCAGATATTCCTCGATCTGCGAGTTGTCGTCGGTCGACTCGTTGATCGGGATGCGGATCTTGCCGCAAGGCGAGGTGAGGGCGCGGCTGGTGAGCCCCGTCATCTTGCCCTTGATGTCGAAGAAGCGGATCTCCCGGAACGCGAACGTGTCGTGGTAGAATTTGTACCACGTGTCCATGTTGCCGCGGATCACGTTGTGGGTGAGATGGTCGAGGTAGAAGAAGCCGACGCCCTCGGGCTCCGGATCCTCCTCGCCCAGCCACTCGAACTCGCGCGAATAGGCCGAGCCGTCTTCGCCATAGGTGTCGACGAAATAGAGCAGCGATCCGCCGATGCCGATGACCGCCGGCACGTCCAGCGTCTTGCCCGGGCCGGTATATTCGGTGGCGCCGAGGTCGACGGCGCGCTTGAGGGCGTGCTGCGCGTCGACCACGCGCCAGGCCATCGCCGGCGCGCAGGGGCCGTGCGCCTCGACGAACGCGGCGGCGCGG
>JAUIJH010000031.1 GCA_030431335.1 Alphaproteobacteria bacterium | reverse complement strand
CCGAGGAATACGGCAAGGGCTCGGAGGAAGGCATCGTCGCCTCGGAGGCGGCCAACAACGCCACCATCGGCGGCGCGCTGATCCCGCTGATCGCCATGGGCATCCCCGGCTCGGTGATCGACGCCATCCTCATCGGCGCGCTGATGATCCACTCGATCCAGCCCGGCCCGACGCTGTTCCTCACCAACGGCGACGTGGTGTGGGCGATGATCGCCGCCTGCCTCGTCGCCAACGTGATGATGTACATCGTGATGATGGGCTCGGTGAAGCTCGTCAGCCGGGTGATGTACGTGCCGCGCACGTTCCTCCTGCCGGTCATCCTGGTGTGCTGCATCATCGGCGCCTTCGCGCTCGACAACACCATGTTCGACGTGTGGGTGATGCTGGCCTTCGGCGTCGTCGGCTTCGCGATGGAAAAGGCCGGCTTCCCGCTGGGCCCGTTCGTGATCGGCTTCGTGCTGGCGCCGCTGATGGAGGAGAAGCTGCGCTCGGGCCTGATGATGACCGCCGGCTCCATCGAGCCGATGTTCACCCGTCCGCTGCCGCTGATCTTCCTCGCCATCGCGCTCGTGCTGCTGTTTGCGCCGTTCATCCGGGCATGGCGGACGTCGCGGATCGCCCGATCCGGGGCGGGACCGGGCCTTTCCTCCGGCGAAGGCGATTCCACGCGATGAGCGCGAATTTCAGCGGCTTCGTGCGGCCCGATGGCCGGGTCGGCACGCGCAATCACCTCCTGGTGCTGTCGGTCACCGGGCTGACGGGACCGTCGGGACGGCGCATCGCGGGGATGCTCGCCGGCGCGGTCTTCGCCGGCACGCCCTACGGGAGCGGCCTTCTCGGCGCCGACAAGGCCGCTCTTGCCCGCGCGCTACAAGGGTTCGCGGCGCATCCCAATGTCGGCGCGGCGGTGATCGTCGGCGCCGACCAGGGCGCGGTGGAGGAAACCGCCGCCGCCGCCGAGGCGGCCGGCAAACCCACGGCCGCGCTGGTATTCGACCATGTGGGCCATGACGCGCTCACCCTTATCGACCATGGCGTGCGCGCCGGCGCCGGCCTCCTCAAGGGCCTGTCGCGGCAGCGGCGCGAGGAAGTGCCGCTGTCGGCGCTCGCGCTCGGGCTGGAGTGCGGGCGCTCCGACCCCTCCTCTGGGCTCGCCGCCAATCCGCTGCTCGGCACCCTCGCCGATACGGTCTCCGACGCGGGCGGCACCGCGATCATCGGCGAAACGCTCGAGTGGCTCGGTGCCGAGGACCGGCTGGCGGACCGCGCGGCGCCCGAGCTCGCCGCACGCCTGCGGGCCGCCGTGGCGCGGCGCGAGGCGCTCGCGGTGGCGGCCGGCATCGACCTCACCGGCACCAACCCGAGCCGCACCAACATCGAAGGCGGCCTGTCCACCATCGAGGAGAAGTCGCTCGGCGCCGTCGCCAAGATCGGCTCCGGCGAAATCGCCGGGCTGCTCGGCTACGGCGAGCGCCCGCCGGCCCCCGGCCGCTTCCTCATGGACGCGCCCGCCTATGCGCCAGAATCCGTGACGGGCTTTGTGGCCGCCGGCGCCAACCTCGTGCTCTTCACCACCGGCGTCGGCAACTCCTTCGGCAGCCGCCTCGCCCCCACCATCAAGGTGACAGGCAACAGCGCCACCGCCGCCCGCCTCGCCGCGCAGATCGACTTCGCCGCTGACGCGCTCGCCGAGGGGCGCGAAAGCCTCGAGGAAGCCGGCGAGCGGCTTCTGGGCGAGGCCCGCGCGATCGCCTCCGGCGCCCTCACCTTTTCCGAGATCTTCGGCGACGGCGAGGAAACCATCAGCCGCTTCGGGGAGGCCCTATGAGCGTCGACGCCATCCGCCTCGACGGCGCCGACGATGTCGCGACTGCGCTGCGACCGCTGGACGCCGGCCACGAGGCCGCTATCGGCGGACCCGGCGGCGCGATGCGGGTGCGCCTCGTCGAGCCGATCCCGGCCTTCCACAAGTTCGCTCTCGCCGATCTCGCCACCGGCACGCGGGTGAAGAAATACGGCGCCGTGATCGGCGCGCTCACCGCCGCCGTCCCGGCCGGCGGGCACGTCCACGTCCACAATCTGACCAGCCTCAAAGCGCGCCCCCAGGGAGCCGACCGATGAGCGTGAAGAACGTCCTGTTCGTGTTCTCCGACCAGCACGCCAAGCGCGTAGCCGGCTGCTATGGCGACACCCTCGTGCGCACGCCCAACATGGACCGCCTCGCGGCCGAGGGCGTCACCTTCGATGGCGCCTACTGCCCCTCGCCGATCTGCGTGCCGAGCCGCATGTCGATGCTGACCGCGCGCTGGCCCGTGCGCCAGCGCATTTGGACCAACGACGACGTCCTGTCCTCCGGCGCGCCCACCTGGCTGCACGCGATGGGCGCCAAGGGCTACCGCCCGGTGCTGATGGGCCGCCTGCACGCCATCGGCCCGGACCAGGAGCACGGCTACGCTGAGCGCGCGGTGGGCGACCACTCGCCCAACGTGCCGGGCGTACCGCGCCAGTCGCTCGGCATCCTCACCGGAGCCAACGACCCGGAAGCGCGCAGCCTCGCCAATTGCGGCCCCGGCTCGTGCGCCTACCAGGTGAAGGACGATGCCACCACGGACGCCGCCTGCGACTGGATCGCCCGCAATGCGGCGAGCCAGGCGGCGGACAAGGGCTTCTGCCTCACCGTCGGCTATATCCTGCCCCACCCGCCCTACGTCGCCGACCCCGACGTCTACGCCTACTATGACGGCAAGGTGCCGCCGCCGCGCCTCGGGCCGCCCGAGACCGACGAGCACCCCTTCTTCCACTGGTGGCGGCACGATCGCGGCGTGGTCGCGGCCGGCGAAGGCGCCATGATGCGCGCCCGCGCCGCCTATTGGGCGCTGGTGGAGCACACCGACCGGATGCTCGGCCGCGTCCTGGATGCCCTGGAGGCGGCCGACCTCCTCGACGAGACGCTCATCGTCTACGCCTCCGACCATGGCGACCATGTCGGCGAGCGCGGCCTGTTCTGGAAGCACACCTTCTACGAGGAATCGGCCTCGGTGCCGCTGATCATGCGGCTGCCGGGCGTGTTGCCGGCCGGCGAGCGGCGCGCGCTGCCGCTCAACCTGATCGACCTCGCCGCGACGATGCTCGACGCCGTCGACGCGCCCGCGCTGCCCAACGCGGACGGGCGCAGCTTCTGGCGCTACGCGCAGGACGGCGCAGCCCCCTGGGAGGGCGCCACCTTCAGCGAGTACTGCACCGATGCCGTGCCCTATTGGACGGGTGGGCGCGCCGTGCAGCAGCGCATGATCCGCCGGGGCCGGCACAAATTGTCCATCTACAACGACGGCCCGCCGCTGCTGTTCGACCTCGAGGTCGATCCCGACGAGGTGACCGACCTTGCCGCCGATCCGGCCCACACGCCCGTTCGCGAGGCGTTGATGGCCGAGCTCACCGCCGGGTGGGATGCCGAGACGATCCGCCGCGAGATGGCGCGCGCGCGGCTCGACAAGGACATCCTCGCCGCCTGGGCGCAGACGGTGCAGCCACCCGACGCCTACGTCTTCCCCTTCGATCCGGACATCAACCAGTTGGTCGGCCAGTAGCGGGGCGGGATGCCCCTTTGCATGTGTACGGGGTGACTTCGGCGCGCCGCTGTGCTGTCTCTGCGTCGTGGTCCACGCGTTGCAGCCGAGGGGCGGCGACGCGAGGGACAACGAAATTGCGATGCGGGGACGTGCGTGCTGACAATCGCCAAACTTGGGCGCGCGACGCCTGGCGGATGCCGACCGGGCGTTCGCTTGCCCATCGCCCGCCCATCATGGCGCGGTATCGCCGCTGACGCGTGAGCCGGCCGGTGAGTCGTTCGGAGCCCCACCGATGATCGAGAGCGCGCCTGCCCCCGGCGAGACGGCTGACGATGCCGCGCGCGGCGCCCCCGTCCTGGTCACCGGCGCGTCCGGTTTTCTCGGCTCGGCGCTGGTGCGCGCCTTCCGCCGCGCCGGCCACCCCGTGCGCGCGATGGTGCGCGCCACCAGCCCCCGCACCACGCTCGAGCCCGATTGCGACATCGCGGTCGGCGACCTTCTCGACCCGCCGTCCCTCGCGGCGGCGCTCGACGGCATCGCGATCCTCGTCCACGCCGCCGCCGACTACCGGCTGTGGGCGCGCGACCCGGGCGAGCTCTACCGGGCCAATGTGGAAGGCACCCGCGCCATCCTCGCCGCCGCGCAGGCGGCCGGGGTCCGGCGGACGGTCTATACCTCCAGCGTCGCCGCGCTGGCGCCCGGAACCCTGGAGGCGCCTTCCGACGAGCGCTCTTCCCAGTCGCCCGCCACCGCGATCGGCCACTACAAGCGCTCCAAGACGATGGCCGACCATCTGGCGTACGAGATGGCGGCCGCGGGCCATCCCATCGTGATCGTCAATCCGTCGACGCCGATCGGCCCGCGCGACGTGAAGCCGACCCCCACCGGCCGCGTCATCGTGGAGGCGGCGATGGGGCGGATGCCGGCCTTCGTCGACACCGGCCTCAACCTCGCCCATGTCGACGACGTCGCCGAAGGTCACGTGCTCGCCGCGCGGCACGGCCGGCCCGGCGAGCGCTACATCCTCGGCGGCGAGAACGTGCCGCTGTCGGCGATGCTGGCCGAGATCGCCCGCCAGCGCGGCCGTCGCGCGCCGAAGGTGCGGCTGCCCATCGGCGCCATCATGCCGGTGGCGGCGATGGCCGAGGCCGCCGCCCGCCTCACCGGCCGCCCGCCCTTCGTCTCGTTCGATGCGCTGCGGATGGCGCGCCACCACATGTTCTTCACCGACGCCAAAGCGCGGGGCGAGCTCGGCTATAGCGCGCGCCCCTGGCAGGAGGGCGTCGCGGACGCGCTCGCCTGGTTTACCGACCAGGGGATGCTGCAGTGAGCGCGCTGGCCGTCCTCGCCCTCGCGATCTGGGCCGTGCTGTTGTTCGCGCGCGGCAATTTCTGGCGCCTCGCCGGCGACCGGCTCCCCGCCGCCGGAGGGGGAGCGGACAGCCGCGCCATCCTCGCCATCGTGCCCGCGCGCGACGAGGCGGACACCCTCCCCCGTACCCTGCCCGCCCTCCTCGGCCAGGAGCCCCCCGGCCCCTTCCACGTGCTGCTGGTGGACGACCATTCCGGCGACGGCACCGCCGACCTCGCCCGCGCGCTCGCCGCCGAGTGCGGCCGGCCGGAGCGGCTCACCGTGGTGAGCGCCGCGCCGCTGCCGCCCAGTTGGACCGGCAAGCTGTGGGCAATGCGCTGCGGCCTCGCCCACGCCGAGGCGGCGGGCGAGACGGCGCCGCGCATTCTCTTCACCGATGCCGACATCCACTATGGCCCCGGCACGCTCGCGCGCCTGGCGGCGGAGGCCGACCGGCGCGGTGCCGTCCTCGCCTCGCTGATGGTCAGGCTGCGGGCCGACAGCGCGGCGGAGCGCTGGCTCGTGCCGCCCTTCGTCTACTTCTTCCGCATGCTCTACCCCTTCGCCTTTGTCGCCGATCCGACGCGCCGCACGGCGGCGGCGGCCGGCGGCTCGATGCTGATCGAGCGAAGCGCGCTCGCGGCCGCCGGCGGCCTCGAGGCGATCAGCCGCGCGCTGATCGACGACGTAGCGATGGGCCGGATGATGAAGCGCGCCGGCCCCATCTGGCTCGGCATGAGCGCGGACGTGAGCAGCGTGCGCGCCTACCCCGCCTTCGCCGACATTGCCGCGATGGTGGTGCGCTCGGCCTATGCGGAGCTGCGCTACAGCCCGCTGCGGCTCGCCATCGCCATCGCGGGGCTGGCGCTGGTCTTCCTCGTGCCCCCGCTCGCCACGCTGTTCGGCACCGGATGGGTTCGCCTCGCCGGGGCGCTCGCTTGGGCGGCGATGGCGCTCTCCTTCGCGCCCATCGCCGCCTTCTACGGCGTCGGCGCGTGGCGCGGCGCGTTGCTGCCGGCCATCGCCGTGATCTACGGCGCATTCACGCTGCAATCGGCGCTGCAGCATGGGCGCGGACGCGGCGGATTGTGGAAGGGCCGCCTGCAGGCCGGCGCACACAAGGGCGAAACGGCATGAACGCGACCCCGCCGTGGCGCTCGGGCAAGGACGAGCATGACGAGAACTTCCCCGTCGCCTCCATCCTCGTCGCCAAGCGCCACCGCCCGGCGATCATGGCCTTCTACCGCTTCGCCCGCGCCGCCGACGACGCCGCCGACCATCCCACCCTCGCGCCGGACGAAAAGCTCGCCATCCTGGACCGGATGGACGCGACGCTGCGCGGCGAGGGCAATGCGCCCGACGCCCTGCCGCTGCGCGCTCAGCTCGCCGCACGCGACATGCCGCCGACGCACGCGCACGACCTCGTCGCCGCCTTCCGGCAGGACGTCACCAAGACGCGCTACGCCACCTTTGCCGAGCTGATGGACTATTGCGCGCTGTCGGCGATGCCCGTCGGCCGCTTCGTGCTCGACGTGCACGGCGAAAGCCGCACCACCTGGCTCGCTTCGGACGCCTTGTGCGCGGCATTGCAAATCATCAACCACCTGCAGGATTGCGCCGACGACTATCGTGCGCTCGATCGCATCTATATCCCGCAGGACATCATGGGCCGGAACGGAGCCGGCGACACCGATCTTGCCGGCGCGCGTGCGACGGATGGGCTTCTCGCCGCCTTGCGCGAGGTGGGCGGACGCACCGCGACGCTGCTTGCCGAATCTGCGAGGCTCGCGCACACCGTGGCCGATGGGCGGCTCAGAATGGAAATTGCGGTGATTCAACAGCTCGCCGAGCGCAATCTCGGGCGTCTCATGCGCCGCGACCCGCTTGCCGACCGGGTGCACCTGTCGCGCCCGCACATGGCGGCGACCGCACTCGCGGCGGTGATCCGCCACGGCTTCGCGCGCCTGACCGCCCCCAGGGCGCCGGAGGGAAAGTTTTAGATGGCCGATATCGCCGAGCCCGGCCGGCTGGCCTTGCACGAGGCCTTCATCGCCCCCGCGCCGCGCAAGAGTTCGTTCTATCTCGCGCTGCGACTGCTGCCGCCGCGGCAGCGCCGGGCGATGTACGCGGTCTACGGCTTCTGCCGCGCCGTCGACGATATCGCCGATGGCGAGGATCCGCGGGCGGAGCGCCTTGCCGCGCTCGCGCGGTGGCGTGCGGCGATCGCCGACCTTTATGCCGGCCGCCCCCGCCGGGGCCTCGAGCCGCTCGACGAGGCGCGCATCGGCTACGACCTGCGGCAAGCCGATTTCGAGGCGGTCATCGACGGCATGGCGATGGACGTGGAAGACGACATCAACGCCCCCGACCGGGCGACGCTCGACCTTTATGTCGACCGTGTCGCCGCCGCGCCGGGGCGGCTCAGCGTGCGCGTGTTCGGGCTCGCCGAGCGGGCCGGGATCGACCTTGCCCACCATCTCGGCCGCGCCTTGCAGCTCACCAACATCCTGCGCGATCTCGATGAGGACGCCGCGCGCGGCCGGCTCTACCTGCCGCGCGAGGATCTGGCGGCGGCCGGTATCGCCCCGGGCCCCATCGCAGGCGTCCTGAGCGATCCGAGGCTCGGCGCGACGTGCAGCGCGCTCGCGCACCGCGCCGCCGGCCATTTCGACGAGGCCGGCCGCATCATGGACGCCGCCCCGCGCCGGACGGTACGGGCGCCGCGCCTGATGGCGGCCGCCTACCGGCCGGTGCTCGACAAGATGCTGCAACGCGGCTGGGCCCCGCCGCGCACCCGCATCTCCAAGAGCAAGAGCGCCCTCGTAAAGGCCGCCCTGCGCCACGCCTTCTTCTGATGGCAGGAACCGTGCATGTGGTGGGGGCCGGGCTGGCGGGGCTCGCCGCCGCGGTCAGGCTCGCGCCCGCAGGCCGGCCCGTCGCGCTCTACGAGGCCGCGCCTCAGGCCGGCGGACGCTGCCGTTCCTACCACGACCGCACGCTCGACATGGTGATCGACAATGGCAATCACCTCCTGCTTTCGGCCAACACCGCCGCGCTCGCCTACGTGCGCGCCATCGGCGGCGAGGGGGCGCTCACGGTCGCGCCGGAGAGCGCCTTCGCCTTCGCCGATCTCGCGACGGGTGAGCGCTGGACGCTGCGCCCCGGCGCCGGCCGCCTGCCGGCCTGGGTGTTCGATGCCGCGCGCCGGGTGCCCGGAACCCGGCCGGGCGACTATCTCGCCCCGCTTCGCCTCCTGTTCGCGGGACCGGCGACGACGGTCGGCGACCGGATCCCCCCGCACGGGGCGCTCTACGAGCGGCTCCTGCATCCGCTGCTGCTGGCCGCGCTCAACACCGACCCACAGGCCGCCTCGGCGCGGCTCGCCGCCGGCCTCATCCGCGAAACGCTGGGCAAGGGCGGCGCGGCGTGCCGGCCGGTGGTCGCCACAGGTGGGCTTGGCGGGGCCCTCGTCGACCCCGCGCTCGCCCATCTCGCGCGGCGCGGCATCCGCTGCCGCTTCGGTGCTTCGCTCAAGGCGGTGGAGACGGCAGGCAGCCGCGCCACCGCGCTCCTTTTCGCCGGCGAGCGCGTGCCGCTCGGCGGCCAAGACAGCGTCGTCCTCGCCGTGCCGCCGCGTGTCGCCGCCGCGCTCCTGCCGGATCTGCGCGTGCCGGACGAGTTCCGCGCCATCCTCAACGTCCACTTCCGCACCGAGACCGACCCGCCATCCGTGGCCGCCATCCTCGGCATCCTCGGCGGGACATCGGAATGGCTGTTCGCGTTTCCGGGGCGCCTGTCCGTCACGATCAGCGCGGCCGACCGGCTGATGGACTGCCCGCGCGAAGAGCTGGCCCGCACGGTGTGGGACGAAGTCGCCGCCCTCACCGGGGGGGCGCGGCCGATGCCGCCGTGGCAGGTGGTGCGCGAGCGCCGGGCCACCATCGCCGCCACGCCCGAGCAGGAGGCGCGACGGCCTTCGGCACGTACCCCATTGACGAACCTGGCTCTCGCGGGCGACTGGACGGACACGGGCCTGCCCGCGACCATCGAAGGTGCGGTGCGCTCGGGCGAGCGGGCGGCCCACCTCGCACTCGCCCGAGCCTTGTAGCGATTGAACCGAGAGCCGATGCAGACCGAAGCTTCCTCGACCGTTCGCCCCTCCGAAGCGCTCGCGGCCACGCCGCCGCCGCCGCAGGACGTGCTGGCGAGCGCCATCGCGCGCGGCACGGACGGGCTCGCGCGCTGGCAGCGCGATGACGGGCACCTGTGCTTCGAGCTGGAAGCGGACGCCACGATCCCGTCCGAATACGTGCTCTACCGCCACTATCTCGCCGACCCGCGGCCCGAGATCGAGGCCAAGATCGGCGTCTATCTGCGCCGCATCCAGGGCGACCACGGGGGCTGGCCGCTTTTTGCCGAGGGCGGGTTCGACATCAGCGCCAGCGTCAAGGCCTATTTCGCGCTGAAGATGATCGGCGATGACCCGGACGCCCCGCACATGGCGCGTGCGCGCGAAGCGATCCTCGCGCACGGCGGCGCGGCCAACGCCAACGTCTTCACCCGCATCCTGCTCGCCCTCTACGGCGAGATCCCATGGCGCGGCGTGCCCAACATGCCGGTCGAGCTGGTGTCGATGCCGCGCTGGTTCCCGGTGCACCTCACCAAGATATCGTACTGGGCGCGCACCGTTATCGTGCCGCTGCTGGTGCTCCAGGCGGTCCGGCCGCGTGCGCGTAATCCGCGGGGGGTCCACATTCCGGAACTCTTCCTGGTGCCGCCCGAGGCGGTGCGCCAGTGGCCCAAGGGGCCCCATCAGGTGGCGCCGTGGTCGCAACTGTTCGGCGGTCTCGACAAGTTGCTCAAGGTGGCCGAGCCGCGCTTTCCCAAGAAGACCCGCCGCCGGGCCATCGACAAGGCGGTCGCCTTTGTGGACGCGCGGCTGAACGGGCTGTCGGGCCTCGGCGCCATCTTCCCCGCCATGGTCAACGCCGTGCTGATGTACGACGCGCTCGGCGTTCCGCCCGACGACCCGCGCGTGATCACTGCGCGCGAAGCCATCGAGGGTCTCCTCGTGGTCGGCGAGGAGGAGGCGTATTGCCAGCCCTGCCTGTCGCCGGTCTGGGACACGGCGTTGTCGGCGCACGCCTTCGCGGAAGTCGGCGGCGCGGAAGGGGAGCGGCGCGCCCGTGCCGCGCTCGACTGGCTGGTGCCGCGCCAGGTGTTGACCCACAAGGGCGACTGGGCCGTGGCGCGCCCCAACGTGCGGCCCGGCGGCTGGGCCTTCCAGTACGACAATCCCGACTATCCGGACCTCGACGATACCGCCGTCGTCGCGATGGCGATGGACCGGATGACCGCGAAGGCCGGCAGCGGCGCCGCCTACGCCGAACCGATCGCGCGGGCGGCCGAGTGGATCGGCGGACTTCAGAGCCGCAACGGCGGCTTCGCGGCCTTCGACGCCGACAACACGCGCGACTATCTCAACAACATCCCCTTCGCCGATCACGGAGCGCTGCTCGACCCGCCGACCGCCGACGTGACGGCGCGCTGCATCTCCATGTTCGCCCAGCTTGGCGAGCGTGCCGACACGAGCCCTCGCCTGCGGGCCGCCCTCGCCAATCTCCTCTCCGAGCAACGCGCCGACGGAAGCTGGTTCGGCCGCTGGGGCACCAACTACATCTACGGCACCTGGTCGGCGCTGTGCGCGCTCAACGCGGCCGGACTGCCGCCCGATGCCGAACCCGTCGCTCGTGCCGCCGAATGGCTCGTCGCCATCCAGAACGAAGACGGCGGCTGGGGCGAGGACGGCGACAGCTACCGGCTGGACTATGCCGGCCACGTGCCGGCCCCCTCCAACCCGTCGCAGACCGCATGGGCGCTGCTCGGGCTGATGGCGACGGGCCGCGTCGACCATCCGGCGGTGGCGCGCGGCATCGCCTGGCTCGCCGCGACGCAAAATGCCGACGGGCTGTGGGACGAAACGCGCTTCACCGCCGTCGGTTTTCCGCGCGTCTTCTATCTGCGCTACCACGGCTACGCGAAATTCTTCCCGCTGTGGGCGCTTGCGCGCTACCGCAACCTGTCTGCCAGCAACAGCCGCATCGTCACGGTCGGCATGTGAGGCGGGGGGCGGCGGTCCTCGTCGTCTCGGGGCTCGCGAGCGAGGCGAAGATCGCGGCGGGACCGGGCGTCGTCGCCCTCGCCGCACCGCCGCAAACCCTCGCCCGCATTCTCGAGGGGCACGACGGGGCCGGTCTTTGCGCCGTTCTCAGCTTCGGCCTTGCGGGTGGGCTCGACGAGGCACTCGCGGTCGGTGACATCGCCATCGCCGAGGCCATCGCCGCGCCGCTCGGCGACCTCGCCTGCGACAGCGCCGCGGTGGGCCGCCTCGCCGCCGCGCTCGCGGCGGGCGGCATTCGCGCCCATCGCGGGCGGTTCGCGGCGGTCGCGGCGCCCGTCCTCGCGCCGGACGACAAGCGCGCGCTCGCGGCGGCGCGCGGCGCGCTCGCCGTCGACACCGAATCCCATCTCGCGGCCGGTTTCGCGGCGCGTCACGGCCTGCCGTTCGCGGTCCTGCGCGCCATCTCCGACCCGGTGGGGCACGCGTTGCCGCCGCTCGCGGTGCGCGCCATCGGCGCGGACGGACGGCTCGACGGCGGCGCCATCCTCGCCGAACTCACGCGCCGGCCGGCCCAACTGGTGCGTTTGCCCGGAACGGCGCTCGCCGCCGCGCGGGCGATGCGCGCGCTAGGCCGCGTGCGCGCCGTCCTCGGTCCGGGCTTCGGCCTTCTTGGCTGAAATCCTCGCGGCGTTGGCGGCGTTCTGCTCGCGCATCTCGCTCAGCCGCCGCTCGACATGGTCGGTAAACACATACTCGGCCGGGCGCTGCCGATCGAGCGGGATGTCGGGCGCCATCGGCCCTTCCGTACGCACGCCCTTCAGCGCCACCCGCACCGCCTGCCAGGGGCGGCGGAAGGCGTCTTCAACCGCGCTCGCCTCGAAGCCGGAGTGGACCATGCAGTCGGCGCACTTTTCGTAGTTGCCGGTGCCGTAGCTGTCCCAATCCGTCGTCTCCATCAGCTCCTTGAAGGTCTTCGCGTAGCCCTCGCCCAGCAGGTAGCAGGGCTTCTGCCAGCCGAACACGGTGCGCGTCGGGTTGCCCCAGGGTGTGCAATGATAGGTCTGGTTGCCGGCGAGGAAATCCAGGAACAGCGAGGACTGGTTGAACGACCAGCGCTTGCCGCCCTCCCCGCGCCGGAACACGGAGCGGAACAGCTCCTTGGTCTTGGTGCGGTTGAGGAAATGGGTCTGGTCCGGCGCCCGCTCGTAGGCATAGCCCGGCGACACGGTGATGCCGTCGAGCCCCAGCGCCGACACGTCGTCGAAGAAATTAGCCAGCCGCTCGGGGTCGTGGTTGTTGAAGATGGTCGCGTTGATGGTGACGCGAAAACCCTTCGCCTTGGCGAGGCGGATCGCATCGACCGCCTTGTCGTAGACGCCCTCCTGGCAGACGGAGGCGTCGTGCATGCCGCGGTCGCCGTCGAGGTGGATCGACCAGGTGAAATAGGGGCTCGGCTTGTAGGCGTCGATCTTCTTGGCGAGCAGCAGCGCATTGGTGCACACGATGGTGGTCTTGCGCTTCTCGATCAGCGCCTCGACGATCGCCGGCAGATCCTTGTGGATCAACGGCTCGCCCCCGGCCAGCACCACCACCGGCGCGCCGCACTCGTCCGCCGCCTCCAGGCATTCGGCCTTGGACAGGCGCCTGTTCAGGATCGCGTCCGGATAATCGATCTTGCCGCAGCCCGAGCAGGCCAGGTTGCAGCGGAACAACGGCTCCAGCATCAACACGAGCGGGTAGCGCTTGTTGCCCTTGAGGTGCTGCTTCACGATGTAGGCACCGACGGCGACGGCCTGACGAAGCGGAATGGACATAAAGGGGCGTCTCTGAACTGAACGGAGTGACGACGGTCAGGCGAGTGATAGCGGCTCTGGCGGCGCGATGCGAACTTTCTCCGCAAGCCCCCCCAGCGTCGCCACAGGGGCGGAGAGATCGGGCACGATCTCGGCGACGATTGCGCCGGAGTGGCGGCAGGACTTCGGCGCATCCGTCGCGGCATCGATAGCGCGCACGGCCTCGGCACGAAACCCCCGCGGCGCGGCGAGAATCACATTCCGTGTCGTTGTCCCGCCGCACGCCCACGCCATCGCCGCGCACCCCTTCGCCAAGCCATTCCGCGCACCGGCTCTGCGCGCAGAATGATGGAACTCGAATTGTACTGTCCAGAGCCGTCGCTCGAATTGCATCGCTCGATTTGCAACTTCCGTACCTTGTCGGCACGAAAGGCCCGCGCCATCGCGCCTCCGGCGGTTGAAGAGCGCCGCACGAGCCCGTACTGCCATGACGCGTTCCGGCGGGGCGCATCGGCGGTTCGGCAAGGGAGAACGGGGCGTGCTCCAGAAGATCGTTGCAGCTTCCGTCCGGCGGCCTTGGCTGGTGGTCGCCGCGGGGCTGCTGCTCACGGTGGCGAGCGCGTACTACGCTGCCACCCACTTCGCCATCACCACCAACACCGAAGAACTGATCGCCTCCGACGTGCCCTACCGGCAGGACGAGATCGCCTTCGCCAAGGCGTTTCCGCAGACGCAGAACCTCATCATCGCCGTGGTGGAGGCGGCGACGCCCGACGCGGCCGACGCGGCCGCCGGCAAGCTCGCCGCCGCGCTGCGGGCCGATCCGGAGCGCTTCCCCATCGTACGCCGCCCGGACGCGTCGCAATTCCTCGCCGCCAACGGGCTCCTTTTCATGCCCGAAGCGGCGCTGCAGGAGACGCTCGCGCCGCTGCAGGGCGCTGCACCGCTCCTCGCCGCCCTCGCGGGCGATCCGAGCCTGCGCGGCCTCGCCGGGGCGATGGAAGGGCTCATCAAGCAGGCGAGGAGCCCGGACGCACTCGCCGGCGCGGCCCCCTTCCTCACCGCGCTGAACGAGACGTTGGGCGCGGCCCTCGAAGGGCGGCGCGAGCCCTTGTCCTGGCGCGGCGCGCTCGGGGACGAGAGCATGGCGCCCACCGGCGGCACCATGCGCATCGTGCTGGTGCAGCCGGTGCTCGATTTCAACGCCATCGAGCCGGGCGCCGCCTCGGTCGCACGCCTGCGCGCCCTGGCTGCGGAGGCCGGCTTCGGCGCACCCGACGGGCCGAGCCTGCGCCTCACCGGCCCTGTACCGCTGGCGGACGAGGAATTCGGGACGCTGAAGGAGAATGCCGCGCTCAATGCCGCGCTCACCCTCGCGGCGGTCGCCTTCATCCTGTTTCTGGCGCTGCGCTCCGGCCGGCTGATCGGCGCGGTGCTCGCGACGCTGCTGGTGGGGCTCGTCATCACCTCCGCGGTGGGGCTGTTGCTGGTGGGCGAGCTCAACATGATCTCGGTCGCCTTCGCGGTGCTGTTCATCGGGCTCGGCGTCGATTTCGGCATCCAGCTCTCGACGCGCTATCGCGCCGAGCGCCACGCGACGGGCGAGCTGCGCCCGGCCATCCTGCGCGCCGCGCAAGGCGTCGGCTTTTCGCTGACCCTTGCGGCGCTGTCGCTGGTCGCGGGTTTCTTCTCGTTCCTGCCCACCGCCTTCAAGGGCGTGTCGGAGCTCGGCCTGATCGCCGGGCTCGGCATGGTGATCGCCTTCAGCGCCAGCCTCACGGTGCTGCCGGCGCTGATGACGGTGCTGCGGCTCAAGCCCGAAACGCGCCCGGTGGACACGGCCGCCCTCGCTCATATCGACCATTTCATCGCGCGCCGCAGGGGGCTGGTCATCGCCGCAACGGCGCTCGTGACGCTGGCGGGCGTGCCGTTCCTCATCGCCGTCAGCTTCGATTCCAACCCGATGAACCTGCGCAGCGCCAAGGTGGAATCGGTCTCCACCTTCCTGGACCTGTCGCGCAATCCCGCGACCGCGCCCAACAAGCTGCAAGTGCTCGCGCCCTCGCTCGATGACGTCGCCGATCTGTCGGCCCGGCTCGACGCTTTGCCGGAGGTGGACCACACCGTCTCGCTCGTCACCTTCGTGCCGGCGGACCAGGGCGCGAAACTCGCCCTGATCGCCGCCGCCCGGCAAAGCCTCGCGCCCGCCTTCGGTGCCAGCAAGGCCCCCGCGCCGAGCGACGCGGAGACGGTGGCCGCCCTCCGAAGGGGCGCCGCCGTGCTCCAGGGGGCTGCGGCACACGTGCCCGGCGGCGCCCCGCTCGCCACGCTCGGTGAGCGCTTCGCCTCGCTGGCCGCCGCATCGCCGGCGACGCGCGCGCTCGCGGACGACGCGGTCTTCGCCGCCTTCCCGGAGTTTATCGCCCAATTGGAAACGGCCCTTTCGCCCGCCGCCCCAATCACCCGCGAAACGCTGCCCGCCGACCTCCTGGCCGACTGGATCGCCGACGACGGGCGAGCCCGGATCGAGGTCTCCCCGGCCGGCGATTCCAACGACAACGCCGTCCTCCAGCGTTTCGCCGACGCCGTGCGCACGGTGGCGCCGCACGCCTCCGGCCCGCCCATCGGCATCACCGAGGCGGGCGATCTCATCGTGCGGGCCTTCCTGCAGGCGGGCCTCTTCGCGCTCATCGCGATCACCGCGATCCTGTGGATCGCGCTGCGCCGCATCCTCGACGTGGTGCTGGCGCTGGGGCCGCTCGTGCTGGCCGGTATCTGGACGCTGGAGTTCGCGTCGCTGATCGGGCTGCACCTCAACTTCGCCAACGTGATCGCGCTGCCCTTGATGTTCGGCGTCGGCATCGCCTTCCACGTCTACTACCTGATCGCCTGGCGCAACGGCGTGTCGGACGTCCTCGCCTCCAGTCTCACCCGCGCGATCTTCTTCAGCGCCCTGACGACGGGCACCGCCTTCGGCAGCCTGTGGGCCTCGAGCCACCCCGGCACCTCCTCGATGGGCGAGCTCCTCGCGATCTCGCTGGTCTTCACACTGATCGCGGCGTTCGTGGTGGTCCCGGCCTTTCTGGGGCCGCCCCGCGAGAATGCGGTCCAAGCGCAATAGTCGCGTCACTTCCCAGGCAGCGTTGCCGAGACACCGCTCGCTATCGACTCCTGGCCGGGACCGCAAAGACCGCCGGACACATGTGTGGCGAACTTGCGGCCCAACCGCGCCCGCGTTACGGGCATGTTAAATTGGGCGCACGAGAATGGCCGCAATATAACTGCGTCCTGGCGAGGGGAGCCGGTGGCTGGCGTTTCGAGGCGCGGCCAAGTCGTTTTTCTCTCGCGGATGCTGACGTAAGGTGAGGAATCCCATGGACGAGAGCACAAACGGTCAAAAGCCGATTCCCGGTCTCCCGAAGCCAACCCCGGAATATCCGACCGAAGCGCAGTTAAAGGCCTATGGGGACCTCATGTTTTTGTATATGCGTGTCCGCAAATACGAACCGGTCCCCATGGGACGCGTCCGCCGGGTGATTCAGCCGCCCATCGACCTCGGCCTGTACAAGGTCTTCTATCAAGACAAGGTTCCGCGGGCGGCAGTCACTTGGGCCTTTCTCGGTCCGGAGCAAGAAAAGCAGTTTGCTCGTGGGGAGGGGCTGAGGCCGAGCGACTGGCTGTCCGGGCCCCAGCTTTGGATCATGGATATCTACGCGCCTTACGGGTTGGGAACCGGTCGCGATGTCCTGAGATGGCTGATGAGCACCGTATCCAAGCAGCACAACCTCGTCCGCTCTCCGAGGGTAAAAGAGGGGACGCTCCATCGCATCGTCCAAAGCCGGAGGCGCGACGATGGGGGTTGGACCAATCAGTCGCTGTCGATGGAAGACTTTCTCAGCACCCTTGTTGATGAAGACGCACCTTCAGTCACTTGAGGCTGTCGCAATCCGAAGCCCCCGTCGGGATCTGCGCCCTATCGTCCGTCGGCATTTTGAGTAGAAAGTTTCACTACGAACCAGCGAGGGATTGCATAAAATTGCCAAGCGCTCTACCTTTCGGACGGTTTGGCTTGGGGCATGTTGGAGACTTGAGATGGGGTCGTCGACCTACGGCATAGAACTTGATATCCTTGCAACTGAGACATCGGGCGAAACAGGGTCCCTTGATCAAGGTGACTATCCCGGCGACGATACATATACATACTCGCCAACTATTTTTAATGGCTTCCGATTCAACTTTCAACTTTCCCCCGGCGAAACGTTTGTTTTAGAAGGAGACTTTAATACAACTAGCGATACCGACGAATCTGGTGAAGAATTCGAATTCACAGAGCCTGATTGGGGCGATTTGGATTTCAATACTGTTACTGGTGAGTTCACTTACACGCTGACATTGGACGATTTGCCGGACGGCCTGAGTGATGGCGAAGCGATCAGCACATCCTTCAACGTGACCCTAGGTGGCCTGAGCGCCGGCGATGACTACGAACCGCCCGAAGGCTATCCCTCGGATCCCGGCAGCACCTACGACACCGACACCATCGTCATCAACGCCATCGCCTGCTTCGCGAGGGGCACCCTTATCGCGACTCCGGAAGGCGAGCGAAACGTTGAGGCGCTCAAGGTCGGTGACCTCGTCACAACCGAGGATGGCCGCGCCGTGCCGGTGCGCTGGATCGGCATCAAGGTGGCCGACCCGATGTTCAACCCGGCCGATCGCCTCGAGCCCGTGCTGATCAAGGCGGGTGCGCTGGGTGAGAACGCACCGCACAAGGACCTCGTCGTCACCGCCGACCATGGCATGATCGTCGACGGCCACGTGGTGGACGCCGCCGTGCTGGTGGGTGCTCCGGGCATCGACTTCCTGCCCTGGAAGCAGCTCCGCCAGACCATCACGTACTACCACATCGAGACCGCCGGCCACGAAATCGTCTACGCCAACAACGCCCCGGCCGAAACGTTCATCGACTACACCGGCCGCCGGATGTTCGACAACTACGCCGAATTCGTGACGCTGTACGGCGAGGAAAACACCATCGCCGAAATGGACATGCCGCGCATCTCCGCGCTGCGCCAAATGCCTGCGGCCCTACGCGAGCGCTTCCGGCTCGAAGAGGACACTGTGTCCTTCAACATCCTCGCGGCCTGACCCCGACCGCCTCGCTGGCTGAAAAAGGCCCGTCGCCCTCCGGCGACGGGCCTTTTTCATTGCGCCGACAACAGCGCGCCGCTACCGGGACAGACCCTGCCCCGGATCAGCCTCGATGAGAGCCTGCCAAGCAGCGCGGTGCTGCAGCATTAGACCATGGAAATGCTCGTAAATGGCGAGGTCCAAGTCGTTGACCTCGGCGATCCTTTCCCGCAGCGCCGGCGCGACGTCTTCGTACTCGACCCGGCCCGTGCGCAGACGCTGGGATGGCAAGTAGTTGAACCCGAATAGCCGGCTTAGAATATTGAAGCTGAGCGGGTACATCTCGACGATACCGACGAAGTCGAACTCGCTCTCCACTCGTTCGATGAGGTCCGGCACCGGCTCATCCAGCGGCGCCCGCAAGTACTTGTACATCTTGTTGTGTTCGGCCTCATTCTCGACATAGGCATCGAGCGTCGGGAAATTGGCCGTGAACTCCTGCCAGGCCGGATGTTGGTCCGTGCGCTGGTAGTTGTAGTCGGACACGATGCGTCGCACCGGATTGCGCAGGAAAGTGAAGAGCTTCGTGCGCCGGATCGCGTCGCGGATCATGTTCGCCTGCCGCATCCTCAGATGACCCGACGCGGAACGGAAGTGCTCGGTCCGGTCGTCGGCGATCATGGTCTCGATGACCGGATCGAGCTGGGCCCAGAACTGTTCGCCGGTGAGGTCCGTCCGCAAGTAGTGCTCTTGCGAAAGGTGGATGTTGCGATAAGGCGGCATCAGCGTGTTGAGCTCGGCGGAAAGCGAGGAGCCGGCCGTCTTCGGGATGTGCAGCAGGAGCCAAAGCGCGTCGGGCGCGGCGTTCGCCTTGACGAAACTTTCGAGATCCATCGCCTGCAGATCTTTCACCGGCATCGATGCACCCGGTCTTCGGTGACGGATCGCATTGTGAATTCTGTCGAAACCATCTTGGATTCAGCGGCCACCGAACGCCGCCGCATTCTGCTCACCGGAGTCCACTGCCCTTTCGCCAGCGCGAACGCCATGCCACGCGAGATATGCCTTCGCCATCGCAAGCGAATCGGGCGGCGTGGGAATGGCGTGGCAGAGTTGTTTGTAGAGAGCCGGGTCGGTGGCCTTTTCCAGAACGGACAAGAAACTGGCGAGGCTGTTGTGGGTAAACTGCAGCCCGGTTTTCATATTCGGCACTTTTTCGGCCATTCCGCCGATGTCTCCGACGATGACCGGACGGCCGGATGCATAAGCCTCTTGGATGACTACCGTTGAATTCTCCCACCAACGGCTTGGCATGACGACATAGTCGCACGCACGCATGAGATCGACCACTTTGTCGTTGGCGTAGGGGCCGACATACTGGAAATGCGATCCGCTCGCCTGTGCCGTCTCCAGCCGCCGCTGGAATTCGTCCGAGAGGCTGACGATGTTGCCGTGCACGCGCAGCACCACCCTCGCCCCTTTGCCTTCTTTCGCCTCGAGGCGCTCGGCGGCGGCAACCAGGAGATCCACGCCCTTGAACGGGTTGATCTGGCCGAAATAGCCGACCGTCACAGTATCTTCGGTGAGGAATGCATCGCGGCGGGTTTCCGGCTCGCGGTTCTTCTCAAGCCGCGCAGGGTCGAGCCCATTCTCGATCACCGCGATCCGATCATCCGAGATGCCCCATTCGACGAAGCGGTTCTTCAGAAAGCGGCTGGGCGAGATCAAGCCATTCAGTTCGGTGAGCACCGTGCGGAAATGCCATTCGCGCATGCGAAGGCGCGACGGATCAATCTCTGGAAAGCAGTTGAGACAGGCCACAGTAGACGCCTCAGAGCACAACGTATGAAGTGGATTGGTGACCATTTGCCCGTGATTGTGACAGATGGATAGGAATTCATGCAAGGTTAAATAGACGCTGAAATTGCGCCGTCGCAATGATGCCAGCGTGTTGATGCCAAGATGCATGAAGTGATGGACGAAGACAGTCTTCACATCGCACGCCTTGAGGATCTGCTCGATCCGGACGGCCGTGCGGGGGCTGCCGAGATGAAAGAACCAATCGTATTCGTCCGGCTCCACGAACAGGAAATACTCGTGGTCGGCCTCGTTCCATGCCACCCGACGCGCGGCCGACATGGTGACGGTGATGTAGATCGCATTCAGTCCCATCGCCCGCAGGGCGCGGAAGAGATTGTAGGCCGCAATCTCGCTGCCGCCTTTGCTGTAGTCGGGGTGGGCGTGGGCGATAACGGCAATCGATTGTGCTGGTGCGCTAAGGTTCGGCACGTTCGATCTCGGCGTGCCACGTCAATTCGTCGAGGCGATCGGCAAACGATTGCGCCCGCGTTTCCCCGGCGAGCGCCAGCTCTTCGTCCCGGACCGTCCCGTACTGAAGTTGCGAAAGCGCGTCGAGGTCTTCGCCGCGAAAGCGGAACGTCGCCATCTCGATGTAGGCGGCCAGACGCTCGCGCGTCGTGGCGACGGCCTTGAGCCCACCGGTCGCACCCTTGCCCACAACGGTGAACGTAGCGTCCTGTCGCCGGCCCAGGAAATTCTTGATCCTCGCCCAAGTCTCGGGCTGGAACACCGGGGGCCCGAAAGTCACCGCGAAGCGGTCGAGGGGCAGGAGGTCGTAGAGGCGTCGCAAGTGGCGCAGGCTGAAGTGTTCCGATACCGAGAACGCGGCCGTGGCGCGACCTGCCAGGGCGGGGTCGTGCTGCAGCCATTGGCGGATGCTGCGCTGGCCGCCTGCCCCAGCCGCCAGCAGACAGATGCCGATTCCATCCGGCATGTCCGCCGCAAGGCGGGCGACACATGTGAGATAGAGCCGGCACAACAATTCGTCCGCCGGCAGCACGACCACCAGGTAGCTTTCCGCCAACGTCTCGCCGAGGGTGATTTTGCGGATGTCCATGAACTGCGTGAAGTATCGCACGATCGCGCCGTGCAATTGCGGCGCGAATTCTTCTGTGTCGATGTGAGGATAGACTTTACCGATTTGATCGAGATCGCCGACGTTGCGGAGCACCGAGACGAGGGCGGGATCGATTTCGGCCACCGTCATGCGCCCGCCGCTAAGTCCGAGGCGCAGCTCGACGCGGCCATGGGGAATGGTATCGTCCGGCGACAGGAAAGCGGCGACGAAACCCGCCGCGTCGACATTTTCGCGCGGGAATGCAGCGGCAAGGTCGGGTCGAGCGGAAAAGGCGAGGCTTTCGGGCAGGACGGGCGCCAGCGTCTCGCCGTGCCGCAATTCCAGCGTGCGCAGTGTCTCCGGCCCCAGAAGCAGCCATCCGGCTGCCACGAAACCGAAGCCGGGCACGGCGATGAGCCGGTCGAATCCGAAGCGGACCGGGGCGGCATCCTGCGAGGCGCTCAAATAGCCCGAATGATGGACGAGCGAGCGAAACTGCCGGACGACGTCGGCGACCTTGCGATCGCAGACGTTCTCGGCCGCGCGCAGCCGCGCATCGTGCACGTTCGCAGGAAGGTTGGCGAGCTTGTCGGACGCGAGCAGGAACAGCGGCGTGGAGCCGCCGATGTGCAGCCCACCATTGAGCCGGCTGTCCGGGGCAGGTGTCCAGGCGCCCTTGATCATGGCCAGGAACTGGCGCGCCCCGCTATCCAGATCGGTGCGCTGGTGGGGGAACGAGACCATGGAGACGCCGCAGGAAATCTGGTCCTCGACGAACAGGAAGCCCGGCGCTTCCAGCACATCCCGCTGGCCGTCCTTCATCCACCCGCTGATCAGGACATAGTCGCCGCCTATCCCCGTCACGGTCTCGATGAAGCCGTCTACCTGCTTGTAGAGCGGGGCGAATTTCGTACACGCCGCGATGCGGCGATAGTGGTGCAGCCGTTGCGCGAGCGAGCCGTAGGCCGGCGCCCCCGGCCCGCTGGAGCTGTCCGACAAAGCCGCTTCACACGCCGCCAACGCCCCTGCGCGGTTGGGCAGTTCCACCGCTTCGTCGAGCGGTTCGCCGCCCGGCAGCACACGAACACTCGCGCGCGCGCCGTCGGCGATCTCATCGATGGTTGCGACGGTCAGAAAATCGATCGGCGAAAACCGGAATCCGACGAATCCGTTGCATTCGGGGTATCGCTCGGCGATATCCGCGCGCGGGAAGGCCGCCACCGTCGCCACCGCAAGCGTCTCGCCAAAGTAGAGCCCAAGTCGCAGCGGTTCGGTCGGATTCTTCGGATCGAAAGCCCAGCCCGAGATGCCGATCGCCGCGCCATATTTTTCGATTATTCCGGTAGGCGACATTGTCCAGTTTCTGATTCTTAGAGCATACTGGCGAAGAATTTCTCAGCCCGTACCCGTTTCTCCGATCGTTTTACTCTTTCAACGCCAGTTGGCTCCGCGCTTCGCGACAACCGGCCTTTGGCTGCCGCACCGTGACCACAACGATACCCGATTTCGTCTCAGACGCCATCAAATGGCACAATAAGACCAAACGGATGCCATTTTTTTCGTCCCATGGTTACCTCACACACAGACATGCACCACTCATTCAGCCGAGCGCTCGCCGGATCCCAGGACGGCCATGTGGGACTTGACGAGCTCGGTGAGAACCGGATCGGTCGCGCTGGAGGCGTTCCAGTAGGTTGCACTTCGTTTGTGCGCGAGGGGGGTATGGATTGCCACCTCGCGCCGTAAAACAGATTGCTCGTGCAGAGTTACGTCGGCGGTCCGGCCGGTTTGGGCCAGGAACTGGGCCACCACCCGCGTCAGCAATCCCGGTCCGGTCTTGGCCCAGGTCGATTCGCTGGAGCGGGCCAGCAACGTTCGCTTGGCAAGCGCCGCCGCGCTGACGAGGACGGGATGCGACGGTATCGCCGCCACGAAATTGTTGGCGACCGCCCCGCCGATCGGCTCACGAAACACCACAAGCTGATCGCCGGGCCGGATCAGCCTGTCGAGGCTGCCGACGGCCTCGTCATCGGCGTCGATCCACACGCCGCCGCGTTTGGCCAGCAGGCACATGCGCAGGAAATCGGCCGCCTCGGCCGGATTGTTGGCGAGGCGGAACGCATTCACCCACTCCTCGCCATAGTCCACCCGCAGGAATTGGATGGCATCGCGCTTGGACAGGACCGCGTGGTCGAAATCGCGATAGCCGTCCCAGCTCGCCATCAGCTCTGAAATGTCCGGCGGCGGCGGGCTCTCGTCCCAGTATTGGTGGATGACCCGCGCAATGGACGTGCCCCGCTCCTCGGCGGGCGGCCGCGTGCCGAACCGCGCCAGATAGATCGTGGCCAGGATAATCGACCAGCTGTTGTCGATGACGTGGCGCGCGAGAACGTCGTTGCTGGCGTGGGCGAGGTCGGCGATCGTCTCCTCGCCCAGCACCGCTGCAAGTTGGGTCATCTCGTTCGAGAGTTGCCCCTCCAAGGTGCTTTGCCAATGCAGCTTTCGCTGGCGGTTGTGCCCCCGCACCAATGGAAGCGCCTTGCGTGCGGCAGCGATGTCGCCGACGCCGATAGCGTACCGCAGGGAGTGGACCAGCAAGCTCTCCGGCGCGGGCGACTGCAGCGCGAGCGTCACCAGATCGGCCGGGGCGCGACTGTGGAGCGCCAGCGTGTGATGCATCGCCGCCAGCACCTCGCTGCCGAGCAGGTGGCCCCGCTCCGCGCGATCCAGCACCGCCGCCGCCTTTTGCAACTCGCCGAAGCGGATATGCAGCATGAACAGGCGCTGCACCATCTGCAGCGGCCAATACCGCGCCGCAAACGCCACGTAGCGCTGGGCGATGCGGTAGCGGCGCAGGCCCAGCAGCGACTCATAGAGGTCGCCGGCTTCCCTGAAATCCCGCTCGCGCATGGGGATCTGCCGCACCAGCCGCACTACGTCGGCGTACTGACCCGCCTCGAAGAGTTCTCGGCGGCTCAACCGGTTGACCGGCTTGGACGGCAGCACCCGCGCCAACGAGGCGATCCATCGCGCCAGAATGTCCGGGTGCACGCGCGAAGTCGCCTTGCTCACGATGTGGTTGACGATCGCCTCGGAAGGGACCTTGCAGCGCAGACCCTGCTGCAGCACCTCGATCATCGGCTCCACCAGGTTGAGCCGCTCGCAGTGCCGCGCCACCCTCACGAGCTGCCCCCCGTCCGGCGAAAGGGCGAGAAACGTGGCGATCGCCTCCGCCAACGCCTCGCGCCGGTCGAGCGAGGCCAGCGCATCGCATCGGGCCAGGTGGGAGTGGGAGGAGGTCGGCGCGATGGCGACCGCCGCATCGGCGTGGGCCAGCGCTTCGGCGTTGCGCTGACACCGCAGTGCCAGCCGGCAAAGCAGGATCCGCGCCCTCTGGTTCTGCGGGTTGAGCGACGCGGCGCGCTCGAAAGCGGCCCGGGCGGCATCGAGATCGCCGTTTTGCTCGCGCAGTTCGCCTTCGAGAAGGCAGAGGTGCACGTCGTTGCCGAACCGGCCGGCCACGCTGCGGACCAGCCCGATGGCATCTTCGAGCTTGCCCGCGTCCGCCAGAGTTTTGGCGCGCGCCAGCACATCGGCGACCGTGTCGCCCCGAGGGGTTGGCGCCGGCGTCTCAACGGGCGCTCTGGTGGGCACCGAGGCAGGCGCTGGAGCGGGCCTCGGGGTGGGCGCGGTCTTGCTCCCGGCAGGACGCGCGGGACGCGATTTAAGGATTTCGCGCGTTTTGCTCATCACCTCGCCGTCGCCGAATGCCGCGCGGATCGCATCGACGCAGGCATCGATCTCGTCGTCGCGGCCGAGCCGGATCAGCTCCAGCAGGCGAAAGCGGTGGAGCTGCCAGTGGCGCGGGTCGCACGCGAGGCCGTCGGCGGCGTGGGCGAGCGCCTCTTCGTGCCGGCCGGTCCGCGCAGCTAGACGAGCCAATCCGAATATCGGCTCGGCGTGGCTGGCGAAGCGGGCGGCGAGCGCGTCCATCTCGGCGACCGCGGCGCGGCTGTCCTGCATATTGAGCACGGCATTCACGTAGCCGGTCAGCGAGTCGCCCGTCCCCGCGGACAAAAGCCGGGCGGCACGGGCCGCGTGGCGATCGCGCGCATCCAATTCGGCGAAGAGAGCGGCGATGCGCGACAGGCGCAGCTCACGCGCCGCCTCCTCGATCTCCCCCGGAACCGCGCCCGTGAGCGCCGCCCTTGCCTGTTCCGCCTTGCCCTCGCGGATGAGGGCGTCGAGATGCCCCAAATCCAACCGCGACGGCGCTGCGGTGTCGCGGGCTTGGTCGCTCATTGCCGCAATGCCCCCTAAGCCGCGCGACAAGAGCATCGCGGCACCTCGGTCGCTCGCTCCGTACGGGCCATGTTCTCACCGGCCCATCGGCGATCGCTGCGTGAGCCTGTTGTTTATGCGCACCTTTATAACCTTAGTGCGCCTTGCCGTACCATCGCTATCGCGCCCAACAATCAGCTATTGGCCAAGCCAACGCCTCGCTGGCTATTGAAATGCGACTGTTGGCAACGTCGGTTCTTTCGCTTGAAACGAGCGTTCTCTAGTGTCCCCTTGCTTGGAGCGGTCACCGCAACGACGGCAGACTGCCAAACAAGCGGAGGGAGGAAACCAATGAAAACACTTGCGAGCACGACGCTTGTCCTCATCGCCTCGGTGGCGGCGGGTGGCATCGCCCAGGCCGATACGTCGGGCAAGAACATCGCCCTATCCAACAACTATGCCGGCAACTCGTGGCGCCAGGCGATGCTGCGCAGCTGGGAGGACGTCACCGGCCAGGCCGTGGCGGACGGGATCGTCGCCTCGGCCGATCCCTTCACCACCGCCGAGAACCAGGTGACGGAGCAGGCCGCGCAGATCCAGAACCTCATCCTGCAGGGCTACGACGCCATCGTCCTCAACGCCGCCTCGCCGGAAGGCCTCAACGGCGCGGTCAAGGAAGCGTGCGATGCCGGCGTGGTCGTCGTCAGCTTCGACGGCATCGTGACCGAGCCGTGCGCCTGGCGCATCGCGGTCGACTTCAAGCAGATGGGCAAGGACGAGGTGCTCTACCTCGCCGACAAGCTGCCCGACGGCGGCAACCTCTTGGAGATCCGCGGCCTCGCCGGCGTCTTCGTCGACGACGAGATTTCCGCCGGCATACACGAGGGCGTCGCCGAGACGGGCAACTTCAAGATCGTCGGCTCGGTGCACGGCAACTGGGCGCAGGACGTGGCCCAGAAGGCGGTCGCCGGCGTGCTGCCGAGCCTGCCGGACATCGTGGGCGTGGTGACCCAGGGCGGCGACGGCTACGGCGCCGCGCAGGCCATCGCCGCATCGGGCCGCGACATGCCGATCATCGTCATGGGCAACCGCCACGACGAGCTGACCTGGTGGAAGGAGCAGAAGGACGCCAACGGCTACGAGACCATGTCGGTCTCCATCGCGCCGGGTGTCTCCACGCTCGCCTTCTGGGTTGCCCAGCAGATCCTCGACGGCGCCGAGGTGCCCAAGGACCTCACCGTGCCGTTCCTGCGCATCGACCAGGACAACCTGGAAGAAAACCTCGAAACCACCGAGGAAGGCGGCGTGGCCAACGTGGTCTACACGCTCGACGAGGCCAAGGCCGTCATCGCCGGGGCGAGCAACTAGAACGAGGCGTTCCTTGCCTATGCCACACGGCACGGACCCGATCGTCCGGCTCAGCGGCGTCGAACGCAGTTTCGGCGCCGTTCGCGCGCTCCGCGGCGTGACGCTCGACCTTGCGCCGGGCGAATGCCTCGGCCTCGTGGGCCACAACGGGGCGGGCAAATCCACCCTGATGAACGTGCTGACCGGCAACGTGGCGCCCGATTCGGGCACCATCGTCATTGCCGGCACCGAGTTGAGCCGGGGTTACGCGCCGCAGGTGGCGATGCAGCACGGGGTGCGCTGCGTCTACCAGGAACTGTCGCTGTGCCCCAACCTGACGGTGGCCGAGAACGCGCGCATCTCGCACCCGGCGATCCGCGGGCTCGGCTGGCGCCGCGAGGCACGCCGGCTCATCGGCACGATGCTGGACGAGGTGGAGACCCCTTTGCAGCGCTGCATCATCTTGTTGTCGATACCGAAATCGTCCATCCGGCGCAGCACCCAGTCGCCCATAAGATCATCGCCGACCCCCCCAACGGCCTGGACCGTCAGCCCGTGTTTGGCCGCCACGATTGCCGCCGAACCCGCCGCGCCTGACATTGCAAGCGTGATTTCTTCGACGAAATAGGTCTCGCCATTTGGTGGAAGGGTTGTGGCCGGACGGCACAGCGCATCAAATGTGTGAAACCCCATGGATGTGTAGTCGAATGTCATTGTGGTCTCCACTTTGGCACGTCTTACTGAATTCGTTTGCCGTCTTCGCTATCGAAGACGTAAATTCTGTCGGGATCGAAAGCCACCTGCACCGGCACATCAAGATCTGCGCGGTATGTGCGGTCTGCCTTTACCTCGATCAGCTTGTCGCCCGCTTTCACCGTCAGATAGGTTACATCACCCGTAGGCTCCAGGCCATAGACGGTGCCATTGAGTTCGGCCTCCGTGCTGGCGCTGACCGTGCAGTCCTCTGGACGGACGCCCAAAGTCACCTTGCCTTCTGTTGTCGACTCTATCCCTGTGACGCGCACTCCGTCCGCAACGAAGGTTCCATCGGAAAGCGTGCCTTCGATTAGGTTCATCGGCGGAGAGCCAATGAAATTGGCCACAAAGGTATTCGTCGGATCATTATAGATTTCGTCGGGCGTCCCGATCTGCTGGATCATGCCCGATTGCATGATGACGATCCGATCGGCCAACGTCATCGCTTCGATCTGGTCGTGGGTGACGTAAACGGTCGTGATCTTGAGCGCGCGCTGAATATGCTTGATCTGGACCCGCATCGCCTGACGCAGCTTGGCATCAAGGTTCGATAAAGGTTCGTCCATCAAAAAGACCTGCGGTTCGCGCACGATCGCGCGGGCCAGCGCTGCGCGCTGGCGTTGACCGCCGGACAAAGCACTTGGCTTGCGATCCAGATAATCGGTCAGTTCCACCAGACCGGCGGCCTTCTTTACCAACCCGTCATGCTGGTCCTTGGGCACCCCGCGCATACGCAACGGGAACCGGATGTTCTCGTAGATCGACATATTCGGGTAGAGCGCGTACCCCTGAAACACCATCGCCACGTCGCGATCACGGGCGTCGATGTCATTCATGACCTCGCCGTCCATCTTGATCTCGCCCTCGTTTGGCTCTTCCAGCCCGGCGATCATGCGCATCGTCGTGGTCTTGCCACATCCGGAGGGGCCAAGGAACACCACGAATTCCTCGTCCTTGATGTCGATGTTCACATCCCGGACGCCCCAAAATGCGCCCCATTTCTTCTGAATGTTGTTCAGCTCGATACGTGCCATTGTCGTTATCCTTTGACGGCCCCCATGGTCAGACCGCGTGACAGGTGTTTCTGGATAGCCACGACAACCAGGAACACCGGCACGAAGGCCAGGAAGGCGACCAGAGCGATTGCATTGTAAATGACCCCGTCCGATCCGCCCGTGAAGTTCGCCAGCGCCACCGACATTGTGTAGGCGTCTGGGGTCGAGGCGATCAGCAGAGTGAAGAGGAATTCGTTGATTGCAAAGATCATCGCAATCACCGAAGCGGTGATGATGCCGGGCAGGATCGCCGGGATGATGATCTCCCACAGGATGCGGATCTCCCCTGCCCCATCCGTGCGGGCCGCGTCCTCAAGTTCCTTGGGGATGTCCAGCATGTAGGACCGGATGATCCATGTCACGAAGGACAGGTTGATGGCGGCGTAGACCAACATCAGCGCCCAGATCGTGTCCAGAAGCCCCATGTTGCGGAAGAGGAAGAAAATCGGCACGGCCACGATAGCCGGGGCCATCATCCGGGTGGACAGGATATAGAACCCGATATCGTCGCGGCCTTTATACTCGAAGCGCGACAGCGAATAGGCCGCCGGGATCGCCAGCACCAGATCAATGATGACCGACCCGATGATCGCAGCCACCGAGTTGCGCAGGTATTTGCCCATCGGCCAGTCTTCCCAGATCATGTGCCATGCGTCGAGGCTGAAGGTCGGGATGTAGATTGGCTGCGGCGTGATGATCTCGGTCCGTGGGCGCAGACCAATGGACAGGAACCACAGCACCGGCGCCAGACAGAACAGCGCCCAGCCGCCAAGGATCAGGTAGCGCAGGAACAGGCTTTCGCCGCGGGATTTCTTGCGGTTGGATGCCATGGATCAGGTCCTCGCCGACACGAAGGCGCGCTTCACAACGAACTGCGCGATGATGATTGTGAGGATCAACATGATGACCGACGCCGCAGAGGCATAGCCGAAGTTGAAGAACTTGAACCCGGTCCGGTAGATGAAATAGCTGATCGTTTCGGTCCCGAAGGCGGGCCCGCCCTTGGTAATGATAAAGACGTTCGTGAACATCGTGGTGATGTCGATTGCGCGGAGTATCAGCGCGACAGCGATGATCGGCTTCATGATCGGCAAGGAGATATTCCAGAAGATCGCATACCACGATGCGCCATCGAGGCGTGCGGCCTCTTCGACCTCTTCGTCCTGACTTTGCAGACCGGCCACGAAGATGATGAACAGGAACGGGGTCCACTGCCAGACATCCGCAAGGATCAGCAGCGCGCGGCTGCCCCAGACCGATGACTGGATTGCCAGATTGGTCTCGATCAGACCGAGCCGGATCAGGATATCCGAGAAAACCCGTCCATCCAGAAACATCAGCTTGTAGATGAAGGCCACCGCCGATGGCATGAACAGCATCGGGATCAGGAAGATGATCCGCCAGCCTTTCACCCACGGGTCGCGGTAGGCGTAGAAGGCAAGTGCCAGGGCGATCAGACATTGCAACGTCAATGAAATCGCACCGATGATGAACGTATTCCAAAGCGCCTGCCAGAACTGATGATCATTCCACAACTTGGCGTAGTTGGCCCAGCCGACAGGTTTCCACGGGCCGAATTTTACCTCGTAGAAACTTTGCGTGATTGCATAGATGCCGGGATAAAACGTAATCCCCAGCAGATAGATGACCGCCGGTGCCACCAGAAGGTACGGCAAGGCGGCTTTCATCCGCTTGCTGCGACGTTTGAATGTGCGCGGCGTCGGCGTGTCTGGGGCGGCAATTGCCGCCCCAGCTTCCGACAGAGTCGTTTTGCTCATGTCGTGGTCCAGTGATGTGTCGTTCAGACGTTGGGTCTTTAGAACGGAAGGTCCTTACCTTCACCAACATAAAGGCCCGGAGCCGTCGCTGCATAGTCCACAGGATCATTGCCCTGATAGAAGCCGTTGCTTGCCATGATCTCGCGCACGGCGGCGGCAGCGTTGTCGAGCGCCTCTTTTGGCGTGATCTGGCCCACGACAGCGCGGTTGATCTCGTTGCCGATTGCCTGTTCGATCGGGAACGCGCCCGGAAGACGCGGCGCACACCATGCATGGTGCAGGCTGTCGCCCCAGACTTTCGCGGGTTGGCTGACGGCCTGAAGGTTTTCGTTCTCCAAAACCGACTTGTAACCCGGTGCCACACCGTTGGCGTTGGCCTCGTTCATCGCCATGATCGACGATGTGGTCAGGAAGGCCAGCATCAGGAATGCACCTTCCGGGTTTTGTGCGGACGCTGCAACGCAGGACGTTGACCCCGCAATGTTTGGCGGTGCAAAACGGCCACCCGCGATCCGCGGCTCGTAGATGGTGACGAAATCGTCGACGATCTGGCTTTGGTCCGGACGCATCGCCTGCGTGCCGCTGTCCTGCCAGCTGATGTTCGTTGCAACCTGACCACCCAGCCATGCGGCGCGGTTTTCAGGCCAGCCGGCACCGGCGTGACCGGGATTGGCATTGGCCGCCAGGGCCATGATGATCTCCATGCCCTTCATACCTTCTTCGCCGTTGAAGATCGGCTCCCAGTCCTCATTGAACAGCATCATCCCAGCCTGTGCGGCGATGTGTTCCCAAGTATAGGTCGACCAGAAGCCCGGCGCGGCCATTATGCCGACGCCAGAGACGCCCGGCTCGACATTGTTCAGCTCGGCGGAGAGGCGGATCAGTTCGTCATAGGTCGGAACCGAATTCACCTTGTCGATGGGGCCGCCGAGGACCTGCTCTACATAGCCCTTGCGCAGGTGCACCATCTGGATGTCGCAGTCGAACGGGATGCCGTACATCTGGCCGTTGAAGTAGCCATAGTTCAGCCGATAGGTGTCATAGAAGTCATCCAGCGGCAGGGTCCACTTGTCGGCGAATTCCTGCAACGGATAGAGGAAGCCCGGCGCCGCAAAGTCACCCAGCCAAGGCGAGAAGAACTGCAGCGCGTCGAAAGAGGCGTTGCCAGAGATGAACTCAGCCAGAGCCTTGTCGTAGAAGCTGTCGTCAGGGATCGGGACCAGTTCAACCTCGATGCCCGACAGGGCCTCGAACGGTGCCAGACCTTCGGCGGCTGATTCAGCGTCAGCCGCACCAATCGCAAAACGCACGGTTGTGCCTGCCAGTTCTTTGCGCACGGCTTCCCAGTCTACAGTCCGGATCCAGTCCCTGTTCGCGTCCCAGATCGGCTTGTCGTCGGACATGCCATAGAGGTCGCGGTAGTCCGCACGGACATATTGCGAGATCGAGATCTGATCGAGCACGCTTTGTGGGTCCGGCAGATGCGAATCTGCAAAGGCCCGACCGCCGAAGGACGCGCCGGCGGCGGCAAGGCCGAAGGCCGATGTGCTCTTCATAAACGAGCGTCTGGATAGATTGTTACGGAATTTCATCATTTTACCTCCCTGATGAACGTTAAATTCGATTTGCGGCCCCTCAAACCGCTGCTGTCGTCATTTCCAATACTGACGATCAATCGCTCGAACAAACTTTCTATACAATTTACGTTTGTTCAAAAATCTCCCTCTGTCAAGCCTCAGTCTGGTGAATAAATGAACATCATGATTGACATTGGCACAAAAGTTCATCACATATACGATCAACACCCGCCGAATTGAGGACATTTTAGACATGGCATCCAACATTGCCCTCTCAGGTCTTGCTAAAGATCTTGCCACCCGCTCAGAGCAAGGAAAGCCAGTGCGTATCGGGCTCATCGGGTCGGGCGAGATGGGCACGGATATCGTTACCCGTGCGGCAATGATGGATGGTGTTGAGGTCGCGGCCATATCCGAGATCAACGTGCCGAACGCCCACAAGGCTGTCGAAATCGCCCGCCAGGAAGCGGGCCACAGTCAGGATGTCGGCAGCACCAACGCGCTGAACGCGGCAATCGAGTCTGGCAAATGTGCCGTCACAGACAATGTAGAAGCCATGCTGGATTCCGGCCTTATCGATGTGGTCATCGACGCAACAGGCATCCCGGCCATCGGCGCAGACATCGGGATGGAAGCAATGCAACGCGGCAAACATCTGGTGATGATGAATGTCGAAGCGGATGTTACCATCGGCTCTTACCTGCGCCGCGAGGCCGAGCGTCTTGGTGTGGTTTACAGCCTAGGAGCAGGTGACGAGCCGTCGTCCTGCATGGAATTGATCGAATTCGTCAGTGCAATGGGCCACAAGATCGTTTGCGCGGGCAAGGGCAAGAACAACCCGTTGAACATTGATGCCGTGCCTCATGAATACGAAGCCGAAGCAATGCAGCGCAACATGAACCCGCGCCTGCTGGTGGAATTTGTCGACGGATCAAAGACCGCGGTCGAGATGTCAGCCATCGGCAATGCAACGGGACTAATCCCCGATTGCGACGGCATGCATGGCCCGGCCGCCGGCCCAAAAGAACTGGCCAAGGTACTGGTGCCGGAAAAGGACGGCGGCATCCTGAAGGGCATTGGTCGGGTCGATTATTCCATCGGCAAGGGCGTCTCTCCTGGGGTGTTCGTGATTGTCGAAGCAGAGCATCCGCGCGTACGAGAGCGCCTGACTGACCTGAAGATGGGCGATGGCCCCTATTTTGAGTTCATCCGCCCGTATCACCTCACCTCGCTTGAGGTCCCACTGACCTGCGCCCGCGCGGTTCTGTACGGCAAGGCCGATATGGTCCCGCTGGACAAGCCTGTGGCCGAAGTCTGCGCTGTTGCAAAGAAGGACCTCGCGCCGGGTGAAACGTTGGACCAGATCGGGGAATATACCTACCGCGCCCGGGCGATGGAAGTCGGTCGCGCCCAGGCGGCGCGGGCCCTGCCCGCTGGTCTTCTGACGGGTGCGATCGTGACTGCGCCGATCAAGAAGGGTGAATTGATTACCACCCACAACACCCAACTTCCCGAGACGCGGTTGGTCGAGTTGCGCAGGAAACAAGACGAAATGCTTTACGGGAAAGACATGCTGCATGCCTGACACCTTTAAAGACGGAAACGTGCCATACGCGGTTCGGGCCTACAGCCCGGAAGTGCTTTTGGCGGCGCTCAAGAAAATGATGTTGATCCGAAAGTTCGAAGAGGGCGCGGAAGACAGCTACACCCGCGGCTTGATCCACGGCACGATGCATCTGTCCATTGGGCAGGAAGCCTCGGCGGTCGGGTCCTGCATGTCGCTGACGGACGAGGACAAGATCACCTCAACCCACCGTGGTCATGGGCATTGCGTGGCAAAGGGGGCGGATCTGGGCAAAATGTTTGCCGAGTTCTTCGGCAAGGAAACGGGTTACTGCAAGGGACGCGGTGGCTCGATGCACATAGCCGACCCGGCCAAAGGCAATTTGGGCGCCAATGGGATCGTGGGTGGTGGCCTGCCGATTGCCGTCGGCGCGGCGCTGTCCGCCAAGCGACTGGGCACAGGCGCAGTGACGGTTTGTTTCTTCGGAGACGGGGCTAACAACGAAGGGGCGTTTCACGAAGCGCTGAACATGGCAGCCGTCTGGAAACTGCCCGTCGTTTTCGTGTGCGAAAACAACAAGTACGGCATGTCCACCTCGACCGAACGTTCGACTGCCGTCAAGAATATTGCCGACCGCTCCGCGAGCTATTCCATGCCAGGCGTAACCGTGGACGGCAACGATTTCTCAGCTGTCGCCGAGGCCGTCGACGCCGCTGTTGAACGCGCCCGTTCCGGCGAAGGCCCCAGCCTTGTCGAAAATGTCACCTATCGCTGGCGCGGCCACTCGAAATCCGACCGCAACCGCTATCGCACGAAAGAGGAAATCGCCGAGTGGATGGAGCGTGATCCGATTGCCACCATGGCAGCCATGCTGATCGACCACAAGATCATCGACCAAGACGGCGTGGCAGCGCTCGAGGCGGAAACGACCCAGATCATCAAAGACGCCATAACCTTTGCATCGGGCAGCCCCGACCCAGACGTGAGCGAGGCGACCCGCGATGTCTACACCCAAGAGGCGGCGGCATGAACATGCAGGCCAAACCGACACTTCGCGAACTGTCTTACGCCGAAGCGATCCGTGAGGCGATGGATATCGCCCTCTCTCAGGACGAACGCGTGATCCTGATGGGTGAGGATATCGGGGTCTATGGCGGCGCATTTCAGGTCACAGGTGACCTCGTTGAGAAATACGGCACGGATCGGGTAATGGACACGCCGATTTCGGAACTGGGTGGCGCAGGTATTGCCGTCGGTGCGGCATTGACCGGGTTGCGCCCGATCTTTGAATTTCAATTCTCCGACTTTGCCGCTCTGGCGATGGAGCAGATTGTCAATCAGGCTGCAAAGGTGCGCTATATGCTGGGCGGTGCGGTCTCTGTTCCGCTGGTCATGCGCTTTCCCGCTGGCTCCGGCACCGGCGCTGCCGCGCAGCATTCCCAGAGCCTAGAGGCGTGGTTGGGCCACGTGCCCGGGCTGAAGGTGGTCCAACCTTCCACGCCGGAGGACGCAAAGGGCCTGCTTTTGGCCGCTTTGGAAGACCCGGACCCGGTGATGATCTTCGAGCACAAGATCCTTTACAAGATGAAGGGCCCTGTCCCGGAGGGCTATTACACCACACCCATTGGCAAGGCCGCGATCCGCCGGACAGGCAAGGACGTCTCTATCATCGCCACGTCGATCATGGCGCAAAAGGCTATGACAGCGGCTGAAACACTCGCAGGCGAAGGCATTGACGCCGAGGTAATCGACCTGCGCACGGTCCGCCCCATGGACCGCGAGACGGTTTTGGCGTCGGTGCGCAAGACCGGCCGGTTGCTTTGCGTCTATGAGGGCGTGAAAACGCTGGGCGTCGGCGCCGAAATCAGCGCGATGGTGGCTGAAAGCGATGCGTTCGATTTCCTCGATGCCCCCATCATACGGCTTGGCGGCGCGGAAAGCCCGATTCCCTACAACCCCGAACTCGAAAAGGCCGTGGTGCCGCAGGTGCCGGACATTCTCGATGCGGCGCGCGGACTGCTCAAAGGGCGCATTTAATGCCGATCGAAGTGATCATGCCCAAGGTGGACATGGACATGGCCAGCGGAAAGGTCATGACATGGCACGTCGCCGAAGGCGAAGCCGTCACCAAAGGGGAACCCCTTTTCGACATTGAAACCGACAAGGCCGCAATGGAGGTCGAGGCCTCCGAAAGCGGCATCTTGCACCACCTCACACCCGAAGGCACCGAAGTCCTGATCGGGGCGCCTGTCGCGTGGCTATACGCGGACGGTGAGGAGGTAGGTGAGCCCCCGTCCAGGCCTTCTGTTTCTTCCTCGGCTGACGGTGACCCCTCCCGCGTCTCAGATGTCACCGAGAAACCCTCCGAAGACACTGCGGCTCCCGAGAGGGTTGAGCCGCTGTCTTCGGAGGAAAAAACACGCGCCACACCGCTAGCAAGAGCAATGGCGCGAGCGAATGGTCTCGAGATCGACGCAATATCGGGCACGGGACCGCAAGGGCGGATTCAGGCCGAAGACGTCCGTTGCTTTTTGGACCAGTCCGCCACCATTTCTGCGCCGGTTGCGTTCAAATCTGAAACGGGAGCGCTGTCCATCACGCGCTCCAAAGGGGGGACGGGGACCCCTGTCGTCCTGATCCACGGTTTTGCGAGCGATGCGACGTCCTGGGCGCCGCTGGAGACACATCTCAGGCACCGTCCACTTATCCGCATCGACCTGCCCGGACATGGAAAGTCCCCAAAACTTAAATTGAACGGGTTCGCGGAACTGGCAAAGATCGTGCGCCGAACCTTTGATGAGCTTTCACTCGACGAGGCGCATCTGGTCGGTCACAGCTTGGGGGGCGCGCTTTGTCTGGCGCTGGCGGACACACGGCCGCGCTCCATAAAATCGGTGACGTTGATCTCACCTGCTGGTCTGGGGCCGGACGTGAACGGCGAGGTCCTTGGTGGCATTGGCCGCGCAACGCGCGCGGAGAGTCTTGGACCCTGGCTGCGGCAGATGGTGAAGGATGACACCCTGATCACTGACGCCTATGTTCGCCTTGCCATGGCGCCGAGGACAGACGCGAACATGCGCGCAGCTCAACAGGCGCTCGCCGACAGCCTGTTCCCCGACGGTGTACAGGCATTCGATCTTCGCGCGGCACTTGGTCGCCTCGAGATGCCGGCACGCCTTATCTGGGGCAAAGCAGACAAGATCATCCCTTGGCGCCATGCCCTGGGCGCGCCTGGAAACATTGCCTTGCACCTGTTCGAAGGTGTCGGACACATCCCGCATTTCGAAGCGCCCGAAGAGGTTGGCAAAATCCTGAAAGCATCTCTATGATAGCGAGCTAGCTTAGAAACGTTTGGAAACTGACATGCCCGAAGGCGCTTTTGACGGGGAAACGCGAAGCAGGGATCGGAATTCGTCTGATGCGGCAAACAGGCTTCGCGTGCGTGCCACCTGGCTTTATCACGTCGAAGGCATGACCCAGTCTGATGTCGCCAAGAAGCTCGGCGTCAACCGCATCATGATTACCCGGTTGTTGGCCGAGGCCAAGAAGCGCGGCGAAGTCGTCATCCACATCAAATCCGAATTGTCAGAAATCGTTGAAATTCAACAAAAGCTAGAGAAGCAATTTGGTCTTGAACGTGCAATCGTCGCCCCTTTCGACGACGCTGAAGGCGACCCTACCAAGGTTATTGCCTTCTCCGCCGGGGCCTATGTGTCCGAGATTATGACGGACAATCTAACGGTCGGTGTCGGCTGGGGACGGACGTTGCATTCCATGCTGCCTTATGTGGACGGCCGCACCCTCGAAGGTGTGCGCGTTGTGTCGCTTCTTGGCGGTATCGCGCAGGCACGGCGCTTTAATCCGGCGGAATTTGCGTGGCAGTTCGCCGAATTATTTGACGCCGAGGGCTATCTGATTTCGGCCCCGGCCATCGTGGACTCGGTCGAGACACGACATGCGTTGCTCGAACACTGCGGACTCGACGAAATCTTGAAGATGGCAGAAGCCTGCGACATCGCGTTGATTTCCTGCGGTGGGATTACCTCACTGACCACATCTTATCGTTTGGGCCATGTGTCCGAGGCCGAGCGGCTTTCGATGATCGAGGCAGGCGCGATCGGAGACGTTCTGTACAACTTTTTGGACAAAGATGGACGCCCGGTCGACCACCCCGTCAACAGCCGGTCGATCTCGATGTCCGTGGAGCGGCTCAAACGCGTTCCCAACAAAGTCCTCGTCTCTGGCGGCAAAGAAAAACTGGGCATCCTGCGCGCGGCTTTGGACGCGCTTAAGCCGAGCGTCTTCATTACGGACGAACAGACGGCCAAGCTCCTCGTCGACTAGCAGGACAGAGAAGCCGCTGGACAGGATAATCGTTCCCTGATCGAAACGCCGTATTCCAAAAAGTATGTCGCTTCTCGCCCCCCCTGCCCCAGGTCCTTGATCTGCAATCCGTCACGCAGACCCATTAGACCTGCGTGACGCAAACCATCACACCGCTTGGCGCAGCGCGGCCTCTCCTATTTCGCCGCGATAGAGCGTTTCGATGGAATCCACCATCGTCTCTAGTGAAAAGCGGTCACCGGCTGCGCGGGACCTGCGGGCGGCGTGTCTGAGCGTTTCGGGCGTTGCTACCGTTTCCAACAGGGATGCGGCCAAAGCCGCGTCATCATAGCAGTCATCTACAAGGTCCGCCTCGGACCCGAAAATCGTTTCCGTGCCTGCGTTGCGCACGGCGACAATCGGCAGGCCGACAGCGCACGCTTCGAGGATGACGTAGGGCAAGGATTCATATTTGCTGGTATGCACCATCACGTCCATCTGATTGAGATTTTCGATGAAACTGGCGTGACCAACAAAGGTAACCGCGCCAGACAAGTCATTTGCTGTGGCAAAGGCCTTCATTTCATCTTCCAGTGGGCCGGCCCCTACGACAAAAGCATGCAGATCCGAGCGTTGTGCCCGCGCGCGCGCAAACGCCCGGATAAAGCTGAGCGGGTTTTTCTGGTTCACCATGCGCCCGACAAAGCCCACGTTGATCTGGTTGCGCGTGGGTTTCAGTGCGCTGCCAGCGGTACGTGCAATCTTTGCAGCATCCACACCGTTCGGCACAAAATGCAGCCGGTTCTTGGGCAGTCCGATCGAGCGGGCATATTTCAGCTCGTCCGGTGACACGGCGATGATCTGGTCATGAGAGCGACCGAGAATGTGATCCACCACGCGCACGACCCGGGTTTTGCTAGGGCTGAGTGTGACGTCCATTCCGCGAAACGCATGCGGTGTGAACAGCGTGGCCTTATATTTGCTGCGCACCAGTTGGGCGATCATTCCGGCCTTGCTGGAATGGGCATGCAGGATCCGATGGCTGGTGTTGTCCTGCAATTCACTGCGCAGGCGCCAGGTTGCCGTGATGTCGGTCGGATGCGGGCCCCTCTGCAGATCCAGGCGAATGAACCGGCTTTCTGGCAGCCGCGCCACCCAATCGCGAAACTGCGGTTCGCTGCGAGTCAAAGACGCGATCAGGCGCACGTCATGGCCCCGGGAATAGAGCTGTTCGTACAAGTCCATCACATGCCGGACA
>JAUIJH010000030.1 GCA_030431335.1 Alphaproteobacteria bacterium | reverse complement strand
TCAGCGCCAGGAGGTCCCGCCCGCCGAAGCGGATCGATCCGTCGAGCGCGATCGACGAGCCCTCCGGCGCGAGGCGCATGAGGGCTCGCGCCGTGACGCTCTTGCCCGAACCCGATTCGCCGACGACGCCCACCGCCTCGCGCGCCCCGATCCGGAAAGAGATGCCGTCGACCGCGCGCACCGTCTCGCCGCGCGTGAGGAAGGTGGCGGAAAGGTCGCGAACCTCGAGGAGGGGCGAAGGGGTGACGCTCATTGCCGGCCGCCGACGTCGAGGCGATCGCGCAAGCCGTTCGCCAGCATGATGAAGGTGAGCGAGGCGAACACGATGGCGGCGCCCGGGGCGATCACCGTCCACGGCGCAAGCTCCATGAACTGCCGCGCCTCGGCGAGCATGCCGCCCCAGTTCGGGTCCGGTGGCGGCGGCCCGAGGCCGAGGAACGACAGCGCCGTCACCGTGAAGATGGTGTTGGCGAGGGTGAGGCTGGTCTCCACCAGGATCGGCGAAATCACCAGCGGCAGCACATGGCGCACCATGATCCAGAACTCGCTGACGCCGACACTGCGGGCCGCCTCCACATGGTCCCACCGCTTCACGCTGAGGACGGGGCCGCGCACCACGCGCGCCAGGATCGGCGTGTAGACGATCGCGATGGTCATGATGAGGTTGGGGATCGTCGGCCCCAGCGCCGCGACCACGGTGATGGCGAGGAGGAAGACGGGAAAGGCGAAGACGATATCGAGGCCGCGCATCACGATCTGGTCGGTGAGCCCGCCGACGAAGCCGGACCAGAGGCCGAGGACGAGCCCGGCCGCAAGCGCCAGCCCGACAGCCGCCACGGTGATGACCAGCGTGGTGCGCCCGCCGACGATGAGGCGGCTGAGGACGTCGCGGCCGATCAGGTCCGTCCCGAGCCAGTGCTGCGCGCTCGGCGGGGCCAACGCGTCGAGCGAGGTGGCCGACGGCGAATAGGGCGCGAGCTGCGGGCCGAAGATCATGACGACGCCCAGCACGGCGACCATCGCGAGGCCGATGGCGAGGAGGAGCTGGCGCGGCCCGAGCCCTTTGCGGCGCCGCGCGCTTGGCGCCGGCACCGTCGCGACACGTCCCTCCCCCGCCTCGCTCACAGCTCGACCCTTGCGTCGGCCCGCGCATAGGCGATGTCGACGGCGACGTTGACGAGGATGACGATGATGGCCGTCACCAGCACGATCGCCTGGATCGCGGGATAGTCGCGGCTGGTGATGGAATCATAGAGGTACTGCCCCATGCCGGGGATGGCGAAGATCGTCTCGATGAGAATGCTGCCGCCGAGCAGCGTCGCGACCTGCAATCCCGTGATGGTGATGACGGGCGTCAACGCGTTGCGGATGAGGTAGCTGCGCAGCACCTTGCCCGGGCCGAGGCCTTTGGCGCGCGCGACCATCACGTAGTCCTGTCCCGCCACTTCGAGCACCGCCGCGCGCGTGTTCTCGGAGATCGTGACGGAGACGGCGAGCGAGAGCGAAAAGGCCGGCAGGATGAGGCTGGTGAGGTTCTCCAAGGGATCGGTGAAGAAGGGCACATAGTTGAACAGCCTGATCTGGGGAAAATAGAGCCCGGCCAGGAGCACGATCAGCGTGGCGACGACGAAGTTCGGAACCGCGAGGACGAAGCCGTTGTAGAGCCGCACGACCCAGTCGACGCTGCCGCGCAGGCGCGCCGATGCGAGCCCGGTGACGGCCCCCATCAGCAGCGCCATGGTGGCGGCGATCAGCGTCAGCTCGGCGGTGACCGCGAGGCGTGGCAGGATTTCCCCCACCACCGGGCGCTTCGTCACGAAGGACGTACCGAGGTCGCCCGTCATCGCCCCCTGCAGCCAGGCGAGATACTGCACCCAAACGGGCTGATCGAGCCCGAGGTTGGCGCGGATCGCCGCCAGCGCCTCCGGCGACACGCTGGTCGTGCCGGCCGCGGCGACCGCGAAGTCGCCCGGCAGGGCGCGCATCAGGACGAAGGCGGCGATGGACACGCCGAACAGGATCGGCAGCGTCAAGGCGAGCCGCACCAGGATCATGCGCCTCATGGCGCGCCGCCTCCGCCCGTCCGCCGCATGCTATTTGTCGACCGACGTCGTGCGCACATACGAACGGATGTTGGCGGCGAGCGGCTCGTAGCCCTTCACATAGTCCCACCAGATCTCCCAGCGCAGCGGGTATTGGTAGATCTGGAGAACGTAGGCGTTCTCGGCGATCCGGGCCTGGATCTTCTGGTGGAGGGCGGCGCGCTCGTCGGGGTCGAGCGTGGTGCGCGCGGCGGCGATCATCTGGTCGAGCTCCGCGTCGTCCATGCCGAGATTGGCGCCGAAATCGCTCTGCGAGCTCATCCGCTGCAGGATCGCATCGGGGTCGGGCGACCAGGACAGCGCGACGGACAGGAGCGTCGGGAACGTCCCTTTGACCCACATGTCGAGGAGCGGTGCGGTCTCCATCGGCTTCAGCGCGACGGTGATCCCGGCCTCCGCCCACTGCTGCTGAAGGATCTGCGAGGCGGCGACATCGAGCTCGTTGGCGGCGACGACGATATAGTCGCCGAGGTCGATCCCGTCGGGATAGCCTGCCTCCGCGAGCAGCGCCTTGGCGGCCGCCACGTCATGGCCGTAGTTGGGCAGCGCCGACACGCCGTCGTAGCCGCCGATCTGGCTCTCCGGCAGCATCGCGCCCACCTTGCCGGCACCGCCGAGGACGGTTTCCAGCACCGCGGTGCGGTCGGTGGCAAGGCTCAGCGCCTGGCGCACGCGCACGTCGTTCAACGGCTCGGCCTTGAGGTTCAGCCACACCGGGAAGGTGCGCGAGGTCTGGCCGGGCGCGGACACGAGGTCCGGCGAAGTCCTGGCGATCAGCGCCGCCACACGCGGGTTCTTCAGCCACGTCATGTCGATCGCCTTGGAGCGCAGCGCCGACGTGAGGGAGGACTGATCCTTGAAGAAGCGGAACACCACCTTGTCGAGGATGGGCAGGCCTTCCTCGTAGTAGTCCTCGAACTTCGTCAGCGTGAACTGCTGGTTGGGCTCGTAGGACTCGAACTTGAAGGGGCCCGTGCCGACGGGGTTCGTCGCAAGATCGTCCACCCCCTTCGGCACGATCACGCCGTCCGGATTGGTGGCGAGGTAGCGCAGGAACGCGGCGTCCGGCGCCTTCAGCTTGAACTCCACCGTGAGCGGATCGATGACGGTGACGCTCTGGACGCCCGAATAGTAGGCCGCCAGCCGGCTGCCGACGGCGGGATCGAGGATCCGGTCGAAGGTGTACTTGACGTCCTCGGCGCTGAAGGGTTGGCCGTTGTGGAAGGTTACCCCCTCGCGCAGCTTGAAGACGTAGGTGGTCTCGTCCGGCGTCTCGTAGCTTGTCGCGAGGTCGGGCTCGATGGACATGTCGGGCGTCCACCGCAGGAGACCGGAATAAAGGAGCGCGGTGAAGTCGAAGGACGAATAGGCCGTCACCGTGGTGGGGTCGAGCCCGATCGGGTCGGCGTCCGCGCCGATGACGAGGGTGCCGCCGGGCTTCACGTCCTCGGCGGCGAAGAGGGCCGACGGCATGGCGCCGACCGCGGCGCCGACGAGCGCAACGCGCAGCAGCGTGCGCCGCGACACGCCGAAGGGATCGGACGGGTCCAGCGACGCGGGATCGTCGTTCAAATCGTGACTGGGCATAGTGTTTTCATGCTCCTCGATGTTGGTCTCGCGCCGGTCAGCCGTGCCGCGCGCTCACAAGATTCCGTGCCGGGCGAAGACGTCCCGCAGCGGTACGCCGGCGCGCAACTCGTCGCGCGTGTCGGTCTCCCCGCTCCGTTTCTCGAACGCGATGGCGAACACTTCATCCGCCAGAGCCGCGGGAATGATCACCACGCCATCGGCATCGCCGAACACGACGTCGCCGCTCGAGACCGCCACGCCGGCGATTTCGACCGGTACGTCGATCGCGACGATCTTGCCGCGCCCCTTGGCGTCGAGCGGACTGAGGCCGGCGTGGAAGACGGGAAAGCCCAGCGCCTCGACGGCGCGGGAATCGCGCACCAGCCCGTCCGTCAGGCAGCCCGCCGCACCGCGCCCGATGCACGCGTTGGTGAGCAGCTCGCCCCACGGCACGATGTTGGCCGTGCCGGGGCAGGACAGCACGCAGACCTCGCCGGGCGCGAGGTCGTCCACGAGAGCGATCTCCAGCTCGTACGGATTTTCACCCGGCTCGATGTGAAAGACGTGCTGGTAGAGCCCGGTTCGGGCCCGCCCGACCAGCACGCTCGCCCTGTCGAGCGGACGGATCGACGGCGGCAGCGCCTGCCAGCGGTGGCCCAGGCTGTCGAGCGCGTCGGATACCAGCGCCGCGCTCAGTTCGGATCGAACCCGCTCCAACAGGTCGCTGCCTGCCGCGTTCGCTCCATTCGCTCCAGTCTCGATGGCCACTGCGCCCTCCTTGTGGACTGTCTTTGTGGGATCGGATCGCCGGTCCGGCCGCGGCGTTCGGGCGGCGGATCGGCGATCGCGCCCCTCCTCGCAGCGTGCCGGCGGCGGCCGATCATCAGCTGTATTCGATGCGTGGATCGACGTACGCGTAGAGCACGTCGACGGTGAGGTTGATGGCGACGTAGATGACCAGCATCACGATGATGCAGCCCTGGATCAGCGGGTAGTCGCGCGTGCTGATGGCCTGGATCAGCATGCGTCCCAGGCCCGGGTAGGTGAACACCGCCTCCGTCACGACGGCGCCGCCGATGAAGGTCGCCATCATCAGCCCGATCACCGTGATGAACGGCAGGAGTGCGTTGCGCATGACATGGACCCGGACGATCCGGCCCCGGCTCAGCCCCTTGGAGCGGGCCGTGCGTACGTAGTCCGCGCCGAGCTGGCTCACGAGCGAGGCGCGCAGGAACCGGGCGAGGACGCCGGAGACATAAACGCCGAGCGTGGCCGCGGGCATGATGAGATGGCGCAGCGCTTCGAGGGGGTCCTCCCACAGCGGCACGTAGCGCGAGGCGGACGGCAGCCACCTCAGCTCGACCGCGAACAGGAGGATGAGCAGGATCCCCAGCCAGAACGTCGGCACCCCGAGCGCGAGCGCGCTCCAGCCGCTCAGCATCCGGTCGAGCCAGCTTCCCGGATGAAGTGCGCTCGCGAGCGCGACCGGGATGCCGAGGAGCACTGCGATGAGGGTCGCGACGGCGGCGAGCTGAAGCGTCGCCGGCAGACGCTCGCCGATGAGTTTGATGACCGGCTCGCGGCTGTGCAGCGAGACGCCGAAATCGCCCGTCACCGCGCTGCCGAGCCAGTCGAAATACTGGATGGCGATGGGCCGGTCGAGGCCCAGATCGTGCACCAGGGCGTCGATCTCGGCCTGGTTGGCGTTCTCGCCGAGCATGATCCCCACCGGACCGCCCGGCACGGCATAGATCATCGCGAAGATCCCGATCGACGCGATGAAGAGCACCGGGACGAGCTGGGCGAGGCGGCGCAGCACATAGGCCGTCATGACGCCACCCCCTCGGCGCGGGTCACCGCGGCGTCCTCGTTTTCCAGGATGGCGGTGAGGCTGCGGCCGATGGTGTCGAACGACAGGATCGTGAGGGTGAGCGCGAGCCCGGGCAGGATCGCGTAGTAAGGCGCTTCGTGCAGGTAGGACTTGCCCGTGCGCAGCATCTCGCCCCAGCTCGGCGTGGGCGGCGGGACACCGACGCCGAGGAAGGCCAGCGCCGCCTCCAGCAAGATGGCGATGGAGCACAGCACCACCACCTGCACGAGGATCTGGTTCCACGAGTTGGGCAGGATGGTGCGGAACATCGAATAGCCGGACGAGCCGCCGAAGGCCTCCACGGCGACCACGAAATCGCGCTGGCGCAACGACAGGACCTGCGCCCGCACGATCCGGGCAAAGCCGGGGATGCCGGTGATCCCGACCGCGAGCATCGCCGCTCCCTGGCTGCGGCCGAACACGGCGATGAGGGCGAGCGCGAACAAGATCGCCGGCAGCGCCAGGAGGACATCGACGGCGCGCATCAGCACCGCGTCCCGCCAGCCGCCGAAGAAGCCGGCGACGAGACCCATGGGAACGCCGATGACACCGGCCAGGACGACGGCGCCCCCCGCCGTCATGAGCGAGGTCCGCGCGCCATAGACGACGCGCGAGAGGATGTCGCGGCCGAGTTCGTCGGTGCCGAACCAGTACGCGCGCGAAGGCGCTTCCAGCGAATGGAGGATGTTCTGCTTCACCGGGTCGAAGCCGAGCGCCACGGCGAAAACTGCGAGGAGCACGAGGACCGCCAGAAAGGCGAGGCTGAGCAGAGCGCCCTTGCGGCGCACGAGCTCGCGCAGGATGCGTGCGCCGCCCCTCACCGCACGCCTCCCGCCGCGACCTGCCCCACGGGCTCGCCGAGCGGCCCGGCGTGGTGGCACGCGACGAGCGTGCGGGTGTCCCCGAAGCGCGCCTTGCGCGGGTCGTCGCGGCTGCACACCGCGCTCGCACGCCCGCAGCGCGGATGGAAGCTGCACCCCGGCGGCGGCGCGGCCGGGTTCGGGATCTCGCCGGCGAGGACGATGCGCCGCCGGTCCGCCCGGCGCGTCGGATCCGGAACGGGAGCGGCCGACAGCAGGCTCTGCGTGTAGGGGTGCAGCGCGCCCTCGTAGAGGTCGTCCTTGACGCTCTCCTCCACGATCCGCCCCAGATACATCACCGCCACCCGGTCGGAGATGTGCCGCACGACCGACAGGTTGTGCGCGATGAAGAGGTAGGCGAGACCGAGTTCGTTCTGCAGGTCCTCCAACAGGTTGAGGATCTGCGCTTGGATCGACACGTCGAGCGCCGCCACCGGCTCGTCGAGGACGAGAAGGCGCGGCGCCAGGCCGAGCGCGCGGGCAATGCCGATCCGCTGCTTCTGGCCGCCGGAAAACTCGCGCGGATAGCGCCCGAACATCGTTTTGGACAGCCCGACCAGGTCGAACAGCTCCGCGATCCGCTGTTTTCCGCCCACCTCGTCGTACAGGCCGTGGATGCGCAGCGGCTCGGCGACGATCTCCTCCACCGGCTTCACCGGATTGAGCGCGGAGAACGGATCCTGGAAGACGTACTGCATCCGCTGGCGCACCGCGCGGAGCGCGGCGCTGCTCTTGTGGGTGATGTCGTCGCCCTCGAATTCGATGGTCCCGGCCGTCGCCTTGACGAGGCCCATCACCGCGCGGGCCGTCGTCGTCTTGCCGCAGCCCGATTCGCCGACGATGCTCACCGTCTCGCCCGCCCTGACGACGAGGCTCACCCCGTCCACCGCCCGCACATGGCCGACGGTGCGCTTCAAGAGCCCCTTGCGAATGGGGAAATGGACCTCGAGGTTTTCGATGCTGAGGAGCGGTGCCTCGGTCGCGCCGGCAATCTCGCGCGACTGGCGCGGGTCGGCCGGAAGGCGCGGCGGCGCCGTCTCCTCGGCGAAATGGCAGGCCGCGGCCGTGCCGCCGACGGGGTGCAGCGCGGGATCGTCCGCGGCGCACCGGGGCCGCGCGCTCCCGAGCGCGCAGCGCGGATGGAAGGCGCAGCCGGACGGAAACGCGCCGGGCAGCGGGGGCTGGCCGGGGATCGTGTCGAGGCGCCGGTCGGCGGCGTCGACGCGCGGAATGCTCTGCAACAGCGCCGCCGTATAGGGATGGCGCGGATTGGCGAAGATCGCGTCGACCGGGCCGATCTCCACGATGCGGCCGGCGTACATGACGGCCACGCGGTCGGCCACCTCCGCCACCACGCCCAGGTCGTGCGTGATGAGGATGACGGCCGCCCCCGTCTCCGCCTGGCGCCGCGCCAGCAGCGCCAGCACCTGCGCCTGCACCGTCACGTCGAGCGCGGTGGTCGGCTCGTCCGCGACAATCAACCGGGGCCGCCCGGCCATCGCCATCGCGATCACCGCGCGTTGGCGCATGCCGCCCGAAAACTGATGCGGATACTGGCCCGCCCGCCCGGCGGCGTCCGCAATTTCAACCTCTTCCAGCAGCTCCACCGCCCGCGCCGGCGCGTCGGTGCGGGCCAGGTCGCCGCGCACCACTTCGCCCTCGGTGACCTGCTCGCCGACGACCATCAGAGGGTTCAGCGTGGTCGCGGGATCCTGGAAGATCATGCCGATCTCGCGGCCCCGCACCGCACGCAGCGCCTCCTCGCCGGCGGTGTCGATCCGCGTCTGGCCGAGGCGGATCGTGCCGCTCATGCGCGCGGTCGCCGGCAGAAGCCCGTTGAGCGCGAGCGCGGTGACGCTCTTGCCCGAGCCCGACTCGCCGACGATGCACAGGACCTCGTTCGCCATCACGTCGAAGTCGATCCCGCGCACCGCGGGCACCACCCCACCGCGGCCGGCGAAGCCCACCGTCAGGCCGCGGACGGACAGGAGCGGCTCGGCCGCCCCCTCCGCCACGATGCCGGACGCCGGGTCGCTCACCGGCAGACGCTCAGTCCTTGAAGCCAAGAGTTCGGCCGATCAGCAGGTTGTCGATGTCCTTCGTGAAGCCGTCCACGTTGGGCGCGGCCACGACGAGGCCGATCTCGTAGGAGTTGGTCGGGATGCCGAAGGCCGATTCCACCAACACGCGGTTGAGGTTGTCGTAGGCGTCCGCGACGCCCTCGCCGAAGGTGGAGTTCACGCGCTCGATCGCCTCGACATAGGCCGGATGCGGGTGCGGATCGCCCAGCACCGGGTTGTTGACGACGCGGTAGATGCTGTTGGTCGCGACGCGGGAGGGGAACTTCTGCACGTTGCCGACGCCGCCGAACACGGCCACGAAGTCACCCGACAGGAGCGCATCGATGAATTCGGCGCCCTGCCGCACGTCGAGCTCGATGTCGATGCCCACTTCGGCCAGCGACTGCTGGACGATCTGGCTGATCAGCATCAGCGATTCGTCGTTGCCCTGCGCCAGCAGCTTCCAGTCGCTCATGGCTTCGGGCGACAGGCCCGATTCGGCCAGGAGCGCCTTGGCCTTCTCAGGATTGTAGGCGAACTCTTCGTTATAGGCCGGGTTGAAAGCGGGGCTCGCCGGCACCCACGGCAGCGCGGTCGGCTCGCCGAGACCGGCATAGCCGATCCGCAGGATCGCCGGCCGGTTCATGAGATAGTTGAACGCCTGGCGGAACTTCTCGTTGTCGAAAGGGGCCTTCGTGGTGTTGATGCGAAACACCTGGACGAGTTTGCCGGGGCCCTGGACCACCTGGAAGCCGGCATCGCGCAGGCGCACCGCACTGCGCGGGCTGCCGTTATAGACGAGATCGATCGCGCCCGATTCCAGCGCCGCATCGGCCGCCGAGCCGTCGCTGAAGATCGTGAACTCGAGCTCATCGAGGATCGGTTCGCCCTCGCGCCAATAGTCCTCGTTCTTCGTCATCGTGACGCTCTGGCCGACGATGCGATCCTTCAGTTTGAACGGCCCGGTCCCGGCCGGCACGGTCTCCACCGTATCGATCCCCGCCGGGTCGATCGGCAGCAGGAACTGCAACAGGTCCGTGATCTGCTTGTCCGGCACGGGGCCGTTGAAGTTGATCGTGATCGCGGTATCGCCGTCGACCGTCCAATCCTTGATGATCGAGGTCGTCGCGTAGACGTTCTTGCCGCGCTCGGGGTCGGAGGCTTTTTCCAGCGTCGCCGCGACGGCCTCGGCATTGAACGGGGCGCCGCTTTGGAAGGTAACGTCGTCGCGCAGGTTGACGGCGACGGACGTGTTGTCGTCGGCGATGGTCCAGTCGGTGGCAAGGTTCGGAATCGCCTCGCCGTCCTCGCTGTATTCGATCAGGCTGTCGTAGAGGTTCTTGATCAGGAAGAAGTTTACCGTCGAGAATTGCTGCGGGTCATAGTTGGTCATGTCCCCCAGGATGCCGACTTTCAGCGTTCCGCCCTTGAGGTCCTGCGCCGAGGCGGAAAGTGGTTCATGGGCGAAAAGCCCGAGCGCAAGCGCGCCGCAAAGTGCGATGCGCTTCAGCGCACCTGATCGGCCGGGTGGATGAGCACGCATAGTTCTCTCCTTCGCTGATTGTTTTCGTTACGGACGGCTCACGCCGCCGGCTTGCCAATCGTTGATCGGGTCGAGCGGGAAGATGGGCCGCGGCAGACGCTTCCAGGGCAGCGTCGCGAGGTCGGACTGGCCTGGACCCTTGGTGTCCGCGCGGAGCAGTTCCGACGCGAGCGGCATGAAATACTGGAAGTTCGAGGCCGTCTTCAGGACGGCGATCCTGGCCGCGGCCGGATCGACACCGAATGCGCTGTAGGCTTCGGGCAGGTTGCCGGCGACGCCGCGCTTTTCGCTGACGAGAAGGATCGCGGGGCCGACCTCGAAGATCGCGACGGTCCCCATGTCGACCTCGCTCTGGTGATTGTAACCCACCGGAACGCGGCTGCCGTCGGCGACCTTGCGCACCGTCCCGGTCACCTCGATGGGGGTAAAGAAGGCCGGCGCCGAATCGCCGCCGACCGAGACGGTGACCGTCGCCCCCTCCCCCGCCGCCGCGAGACGCGCCACCACCGACGGCGAAATCAGCGGGATCAGAACCGGCCCCTCGACGCCGAGCCGCAGCACCGCTTCCAGGATCATGTTGCTGTCGCCCGCGGCGCCGCCGAACACCGTGTCGCCGGTGTCGCTCAGGAGCACGAGGCCCGACGTCGCCTCGCCCGCGCGGCGCACCGCATCGTCGACGGAGACGGCTTCGCGCTCCTGGAATTTCGCGCGCATCGACCAGGCGAGATCGCTCAGTTCCTCGGCAAGCGCCTCGGCGAGCGCCTGATCGTTGTCCGTGACGACGATCATCGACCAGCCGCCCTCCTCCACATCGAGCCAGGGCTGCATCGGGCACGGCGAGGCGGACAGCACCTTGGGGCGGGTTTCCATCTCCCGCGCCCGGTCGAACAGGATCTTCATCGGCCCCTTGGCGGTGAGGAACTGCTCCTGGTGCGAGATGAGCGGAACCTTGCGCCACGCCATCGTGGGCGCCACCTCGCCGGACGCGGTCCGCAGCAGCAGCCGCGCGGCCTGCAACCCCGTGTCGAACACGTCGTGGGGCTGGGTGCGGTGGGCGAGCATCGCGTCCGCGTTGGCCGCCATCTTCCTGGTGATGTTCGCATGGTGGTCGAGCGCGACGACGATGGGCACATCGTCGCCCAGAATCTGCCGGCAGAGTTCGATCTGCTCGCCCTCCACATCGTCCAGCATTTCCGCGACGCAGGCGCCATGGAGCTGCAGCGCCAAGCCGTCGATCGGCCCAGCCGCCGCGAGGCCCTCGCGGATCTTGGCCGCGAAATGGTCGAACGCATCGCGGCTGATCGGCCCGCCGGCCACCGCCCAGGCGCGGATGATCGGCACGGTCTCGACCTCGCCGGGCCACTCCTTCACCGCCGCGAGATAGCCGCCCACCTCGCTCTTGGGCCCGTTGAGGGTCACGACCTCCGCGCCTTCGTGGACGCCGTAGGCCTCGAACTCGGCACGGGTCGTGAGCACCGGATTGAAGCTGTTCGACTCTTGCGCGAGGTTGATGAGCGCGATCCGCAGCGGCTTCACTTTGATGTCCCCATTCTTCAGAAAAAGGTCCGCACGCCGCCGATGACGCGGTAGTCGCTGTCGACCACCATCAGCAGCGTCCATTTGTCGAAGGTCGTGCAGGGGTGCCCGATGCCGAACCCGACCCGGTCGCCCACGGCGAGCGGGCTGTCCGGCGGCAAGGCGAGATAGCAGTGCTGGTCGTTGAGAGCGGTGACACGGTAGCCCTCGCCGATGGAGCGCGGACCGGCAGTCTCCCCGCGCGGCAGAACGAAGAGCGGCACCGGCAGGCCCGCGTCGTGGCTGACGTCGCGCTTGCCCAGCGAAAGGATGGCCACGTCCGGCTCGGGGCGCGACTGCACGTGCGCCCACACCTCCAGCGCCGCGCGCAGGCCGCCCTCCGGCCGCTCCAGCGTGGTCTCGCTCAGGATGCGCTCGAACGCCTTGGCGTAGCCGATGGAATCGTGCGTCAGATAGCAGCCCGAGCGCAGCACCTTGAGGACGGGCCGGCCCAGCGCCGCCTCGGCGAAGCGCTCGCCCACGCGATCGAAGAACGACGAGCCGCCGGCGCTGAGGACGACCGGCGTGTCCGCGCCGAGCAGCCCCTCGTCGGACGCGGCGCGGGCGGTTTCCACAACGCGGTCGAGGAAGGCGTCGACCGCGCCAGTGTCGGGCAGGATCCCCTCGAAGCACTCGAACCCGGCGAGCGCGAGGCCCGGCGTGCGCGCCACGAGCCGCGCCACATCGAGCGCCGTCTCCAGCGTGCGCGCCCCGGTTCGACCGTGCATCACGCCGATTTCCACCAGCACCCGCAGCGGGTTGCCGGGCGGTGGGGGTCGGCGGCGCGCGCCCTCCACCAGCAGCTCCACCCCGTCGAGGCTGTCGGCGAGGCAGTAGATCTCCGGCGCCGCATCGCTCGAGAGCGCATCGAACAGGACGCCGACGGCCTGGCCGATCGGCTGGTTGGCGAGGAGAATCCGCGCCACGCCGAACCGCAGGCACACGCCGAGCTGCTGCACCGTCGCCACCGTGATCGCCCAGGCGCCGTCGCGGATCTGGCGGTCGTAGAGTTGCGGCGCCATCGTCGTCTTGCCATGGGGCGCGATGAGGAGGTCGTTCATCGCGGCGAACTGGCTCATGTAGGCGCTGTTGGCGGCCAGAACGTCCTCCTTGAGGACGGCGAGCGGCAGCGGCAGCTCATCGGAGAACACCTGCCATCCCTTCGCGCCGACCGCGCCCAGGGCAACGGGCTCGGCGCCGACGGGAAGGCCCTTCGTCGATGGATCGAGCACCGCCTCGAGGAGGGCGTCGAGCCGCGGCGGCGGCAGGTGCATGGGGCTCGCGCCGGCGCTCATGCGGCACTCCTGCGCGCGTTCTCCACCAGCGACATGTCATCGAGCGGCCAGATCGGCCGGCGGATCTTGGTATAGGGGATCTTGCTGGGATCGCTCGGATAGGGGCCGCCCGTATCGAGGTAGGCGATGTCGGCGGCAATCGGCGCGAACGCGGCGTAGAAGTGGTTGGACGACTTGACGACGACGATTTCGCGCGCCGCGAGGTCGATCCCGAGCTTGGTGAAGACGTCGGGGCTGAACGTCTGCGCGCGGGTGCTCGACAGGACCACCGCGAGCGAGCCGATCGCCAGCGAGACCGCCGGTCCCAGCGACACCACGCTCTGCTCGAAGGGCACGAGGAGATCCTCCGTCGTCGCGATCACCTCGACCTCGGCGTCGACGGGCCGGCCCGACGTCGCCGCGGCCTTGCCGCCGAACCGCAGCTTGAACTTGGTGCCCGGCCCCGCCGCGCGGCAGATCGCGACCGCGACGGGATCCCACAGGGCGCCGATCGCCGCCGGAATGTCGGGATGGGCCAGCAGCGTCTCGACCATGATGGTGGCATCGCCGGCGACGCCGCCGCCGGGATTGTCCCAGCGGTCCGCGAACACGACCGGCCGACCGGCGACGGATCGCGCGTGGGCGACCACCTCGTCGGGCTTGAGGTGGGGCGGGACGCCGGTGCCGCCCCAGCCGAGGATCTCCTCGCCGAGCGAGCGCGCCAGCGCGGCTGCCTTGGCCGCATCGCCGTCGGTGGTGACGAGCACCTTCAGGCCGACATCGGCAACGTCGGCGGCCGGAAAGCCGTGGACGACGGAGATGCTGAGCGCCTCGCCTTGGGCCTCCATCGCGATCAGGCGATCGACGAAGCTGCGCCCCGGCTCGCGGCTCGTCATGAACCCGCCGATCGCGCGGCAGTCGAAGACGGCCTTGACCGGGTCGACCGTGCCGCGCGCCGCCGCAATCGCGAGTTCGACGAGGTCTTCGGCGCGGGCGAGAAAGTCCGTGTGGGGGAATTCCTTGAACGAGACGATGAGCGTCGCCGCCTCCATCATCGCGTCCGTCAGATGTGCATGCAGATCGAGCTCGGCGCCGATGACGCAGCGCTCGCCGACGATGGCCCGCGCCCTTGCCAGAAGGTCGCCCTCGCAATCGTCATAGCCGACCGCGACCATGGACCCGTGCAGGCCGAAGAGGACGATGTCGAGCGGCATCGCGGCTTCGATCTCTGCGAGGATCTGGTCGCGCAGCCCTTCATAGGCGGCGCGTGCGATCGGCCCGGCGGGCTCGGCCCAGGTCGCCGTACCCTCGACGAGCTCGAACGCCCCCTCGCGCGCTCGCGACCTCGCCGCGACCACGGGCGCCGAGCACAGCGTGGGCGTCGCGGGGTGTTGCCCAGGCAGGCAATAGAACGCGCCTTCGAATGCCGAGCGGTCGACATAGAGCGGCGAGAACGTGTTCGTCTCGGTCGCGAGCGAGGCGACGTAGGCACGCATTCTGCATTGCTTCCTTGTCAAACGGCCTGCCCGAGACACCACACCGCGCTCAGGCAAAGTTATCGTTCATTATTATTGAACGATGCTCACTCAGTTTTACGATTGAAACGGACCGATTGGCGACTTGTCAATATATTAAATGACGCTTATCTTCGACGAATTCGCTACTTGATGCATCCATTGTTCAATACTGATGAATGGACGACGAGCATCGAGCGCAGCACGAGGGCGAACAGCATTCAATGATATTGAATGACGCAGACCCAGCCGACGCCAAACTGCGCGGCGCCGCCAGCGCCGGACAGGGCGCGCGACCCGTGCGGATCCAATCGATCGGCCGCGCGGCCGGGCTGCTCGAAGCACTGGCTGGCGGCGAATGGGTCGCCCTGCGCGACCTCGCGCGCGCCGTCGGCCTCGCCAAGCCGACCACCTACAACCTGATTGCCGCGCTCGTGGACGCCGGCCTGGTCGAGCACGACGCCGGCGGCGGCGCCTATCGCCTCGGGCTCCAGTTTCTCGTCTACGGCAAGGCGGTGGAGCGGCGGATCGACATCCAGGGCCTCCTTCGCCCCACGCTGGTGCGGCTTTGCGCCGACACCCGCGAAACGGTGAACCTCGCGCTGCCCTGCGCGACCGATGCGATGATCATCGACAGCCTCGAAGGCAGCCAGGCCCTGCGCGTGTCGTCCTACGCGGGAACCCGCGCCAGCTATCATTCGACCGCCTGCGGCCGCGCCCTCCTCGCATTCCAGACCGCCGCCTTCCGCGCCGCGATCCTCAAGATCCGGCCGCTCGTCGCGGTCACCCCGCACACGATCACCGACGTGGATGCGCTCGAGGCGCTGCTGGCGCAAAGCCTCAGCCGCGGGTGGACCACGGAGAACGAGGAGAACGAGGTGGGCAGCGCCTGCGTGGCCGCCCCGCTTCTCGATCGCGACGGCAAGGCCGTCGCTGCGATCTCGATCGCGGGGCCGGTCTCGCGGTTCGGCCCCGACGTCCAAAAACGGTATGGCGAGCGCCTGGTGCAGGAACTTGCCGAGGCGAGCCGCCTCCTCATCGCGGGCGAAGCGGCACAAAGGTAAGGGACTATGACGGACGCCAAACGGATCCTGCTGGCCGGCTTCTTCCACGAGACCTACACGTTCGTCGGCGATGTGACCCCGCTCGCCGACTTCAGCTTCCATCGCGGCGCCGCGCTCCTGGCGCGCGCCGGCGACGGCTCCACCATCGACGGCTTCCTGGAGGTCGCCGCACGCGAGGGATGGGACGTCGTGCCGACGCTGGATGCGATGGCGCTGCCGTCGGGAACGATCGACCACGCCGTGTTCGAAGCGTTCTGGGATGAGCTCGAACCGGCGGTGATGGAGGCGACACGCACCCCGCTCGACGGCGTGTGGCTTGCCCTCCATGGCGCGGCGGTCACGACCGGGTGCGACGACGTCGAGGGCGAGCTGCTCGAGCGCCTTCGCCGTATCCCCGCGCTCGCGGGCCTGCCCATCTTCGGCGTCTTCGATCTGCACGCGACCTTCACCGACCGGATGGCCCGATACGCGAACGGCCTCGTCGGCTATCGCGAGAACCCGCACACCGACGCGCGCGAAGCGGCGACGCGCTCGGCCGATCTCCTGGCGCGCTCGCTGAACGAGGGCGTGCTGCCCGCGATGGTCCGGCAAGGCGCCCCCATCGTCTGGCCGCCGACCGGCACGGGCACGGCGGACGAGCCCATGCTGAGCCTGGAGCGCGCCGCCCGCGCGATCGAGGCGCGCGACCCCTCGATCTGGGCGGTCAACGTCGTTGCGGGCTTCTCCTTCAGCGACGTGGAGGACGCGGGCGTCGCGTTCTCGGCAATCCACACGGGCCCGCCCGACACCGCGCGCGCCGATCTTGCCGCGCTCGTGGACCTCGCGGTGGAGCGGCGCCACGAGGGCCTTCCCGACGAGTGGTCGCTCGACGAGGCCATCGATCGGGCCAAGGCCGCGATCCTCGGACCGATCGTGATCGTGGAGCCCGCCGACAACATCGGCGGCGGCGCCCCGGGCGACGCGACCGACGTCCTGCGCGCCCTTATCGACAAAAAGGTAGCGGGGGCCGTCGTGGCGATCGCCGACAAGGCGGCCGTCGGCGCGCTCGCGGACGCAAAGCCGGGCGAGATCCGGCGGATCGCCATCGGCGGGCGCGGCAGTCCGCTGGGCGAGGGGCCGGTCACCGTCGACGCGACGTTCCTGCGCCGCACCGATGGTCACTTCACGTTGGAGGACCGCCACAGCCACCTCGCCGCCTCGCAAGGGATCCACTACGACATGGGCCCCTCGGCGGTTGTCGAGCTCCCCGGCCCGATCACCGTGCTCCTCACCAGCCGCAAGACGCCGCCGTTCGACCTGGCACAGCTACGCAGCCAGGGAATCGTACCCGAGGAGGCGGCGATCATTGCCGTGAAGGCCGCCGTCGCCCACCGCCGCGCCTACGACAAGATCGCGGTCGAAAGCTTCACCGTGCGAACGCTCGGCCCCTGCACCAGCGACCTCACCGCCCTCCCCTACAAAAAGCTGCGCCGCCCGATCTTCCCGCTCGACCAGGGCTGATCGCGGGCGTCGCGCGCCACGCCACGCGGCCTCCAACCCCGCCGGCGAACCCCGACACCGTTGTCAGAGTCGAAGGCCGATCCGGGAAGTATCCTGGGAGGTTCGGCGCCGAGCGTTGACCGCGCTGATACGCGCCAACGCCACGCCGTGGCGGTTCTCGTTCGACCGCGCCGCTTTCGCCCGCGAAGGCGACTTCGCCGCCGACTACGCCTGACCGCCCGCAACGCTCACCCTGGAGCGTTTTCATGCTTGTCGGAATCGGCATGCGGCTCGGAAGAACGCGACCCGCATAAAAGCTGGAGCGGTTTGGGCGATCACGCGTGAGCCTCAACCGCTCGATGGCTTTGCGTCGGGCGGCCGCGGAATTCGCGGCCGGCCCTTCTGTCGCCAATATTACTGGGCGTCGGCGAATTTCGCCTCCGCCTCTTCGAGGGCGGTCTTCGCGTCGATCCCGTCGACGAGGGCGCGCGAGGTCGCCTCGTTGAGGACGCCCTGGAGGCTGCGCGTGTTGCACGCCGTGGGCTCCATCCAGCTGTTGGCGCTCCAAGCGTCGATCATGGTGGAAACCCAGGCAGTCTCGGGCTTCTGGAAATAGGGATCCTCGAGCAGCGAGCGGCGGGTGGGCACCTGTCCGCCCACCTCCGACCACAGCTTCACGCCCTGCGGGCTCACCATGTAGTCGATGAACTTGCCGGCGGCCTCGATGCGCGGCGAATCCTTCCAGGCCGCGACCCACCAGCCCGAGACGGGCATCGGACCGGAGCCCTCGCCCGTCCAGGTGGGCCACGGGGCGACGCCGATGTTGGCCGCATCGAACGTGGCGTTCTTGGCGATCACGCTTTGCCGAAGGATCGATGTGATGGCGATCGCGTAGCGGCCGGCGGCGAACTGCTCGGTGATGTCGTCGACGTTGTAGACCAGCGCGTCACGCGGGGTCACCTTGTCTTCGCTGATGAGGTCCACCGTATAGTCCAGCGACTTGGCGCCGATGTCGGTGGCAAAGTTCGCCGTGCAGCCGTCGAAGGCCGCCTCGTCGCCCTCCAGCATGCCGATCAGCAACGGGGTGCTCTCCGTCTTGAGCGGGGCGAGCGGCATGCCGAAGCCCCCGACGTCGATGCGGCCATCGCCGTCGTTGTCCTTGGTCGGCGCTTTGGCCGCCTGGCGCAGACCCTCCCAGGTCGACAGGCTCGCCGGATCGATGCCCGCCTCCTGCAAAAGGTCCTTGCGGTAGTAGATCACGCTCGCGCCGTGGAAGAGCGGCAAGGCAACCAGCGTGCCGTCGTGACGGGCCGCCTCCCAGCCGGCTTCGACGAAGAAGTCTTTCTTTTCCTCATCGCTCCACTTGTCGACGATGAGCTTTTCCATGTCCGCGCCGGCGCCCGATTGCTGCAGGCCGCCGAGGTTCTTGGCATCGATCCATACGACGTCGGGGTTGTTGCCGGTGCGGTGGCCGAGAAAGAATTTCGGCGGCATCTGCGCGAAATCCTGTGGCTCGACGCGCACCTTGATGTCGGGGTTGGCGGCCTCGAAATCCTCGATCATCTGCTTCAGCGCCACCTCGCGCGGGGAGCCCTTGGCCGGATCGAGGAAGGTCCACATCGTGACCGTAGTCTCGGCGATGGCCGCCGATGAAAGGAGCGCCGCGGCCAGCGCAAGGCCGGCGGTCCGGAGCCCGAAAGGGTGAAATCTCATGGCTGTTTCCTTCTCCTGCCGCCCCGCTGTTTTTCTTTGCCGTCACGCGCGCCGGGGCGATCGGCGGACGGGTATGGTCAGCCGTGAACGGCGATCGCCGCGCCGGTCTCCCGGTCGAAGGCGAGCAGCCGGTCGGGAACGATCGCCAGGCGCACGGGCGAGCCGCGCGCGATGGCCGTGCCGCCGTCGACACGGCAGGAGAGGTCGAGCCCTCCCGCCGTTGTCGCGAAGACGATGATGTCGGGTCCGGCCGGCTCGACCTCGCTCACCACCGCGGGGATGGTGCCCTCGGTTTCGTCCGCGAGGCGCAGGCTCTCCGCGCGCAGCCCGAACGTGGCGCGGTGTCCGGTAAGCCGCTGGGCGCCGGGGAGCTTGCCTGCGACGGGCAGCGTCTCGGCCTCGGTTTCGATGGCGAGACTGTCGCCGTCTACCCGCGCGGTGGCCTCGAAGAAGACGATCTCGCGCTCGCCGACGAAGTTGGCCACGAAGGTGTTGGCCGGGCGGTTGTAGATCTCGAACGGGGTGCCGAACTGCTGCAGCCGGCCGCGGTCGAAGACGGCGATGCGGGTCGACATGGACAGCGCCTCGGCCTGGTCGTGGGTGACGTAGATGATGGTGGAGGCGATGCGGTCGTGCAGCGCTTTGAGGTCGCGCCGCATCCGGATCCTGAGCCGCGCGTCGAGGTTGGACAGCGGCTCGTCGAGCAGGAACACCTTGGGATCGCGCACCATTGCCCGGCCCAGCGCGACGCGCTGCTGCTGGCCCCCCGACAGCTCCTTGGGATAGCGGTGGAGGAGCGCCTCGACGCCGAGGATCTCGCCGACCGCCGTCACCCGCTCTTCGATCTCCTTCTTCGGCACGCGGCTGCGGCGCGCCTTGAGCGGAAAGGCGATGTTCTCGAACACCGTCATGTGCGGGTAGAGCGCGTAGGACTGGAACACCATGGCGATGTCGCGCTTGTCGGGGCTGACATGGTTGACCACGCGCTCGCCGATGCGGATCGCGCCCTCGTCGGCGTCCAGAAGTCCGGCGAGGAGGTTGAGCGTGGTCGACTTGCCCGACCCCGACGGGCCGAGGAGCGAGACGAACTCGCCCGATTCCACATGAAGGTCGAGATCCGCGAGCGCGACCACGTTGCCGAAGTGTTTGGAAACGTTCTCGAAATGCACTGAACTCATGGCGTTTCCTTCACGATTTGACGCCGCCCGACGTCATGCCCCCCAGAAAGAAGCGCTGGAACACGACGAAGACAGCGATGACGGGGATGATCGACAGGATCGCGGAGGCCGTGAGCGGCCCCCACTCGCGGCCGTAGAAGCCGAGGTAGCCGTAGATCGCGACGGGGAGCGTCTTGTAGTCCTCCGAGGAGATCATCACGACGGCGACGACGAAGTCGTTCCACGCGAACGTGAGGACGAAGAGACCCGACGCGACGAGGCCCGGCCCCGACAGCGGCAACACGATCTTCCAGAGCGTTTCGAGCCGCGAGTAGCCGTCGATCCGGGCGGCATTTTCCAGTTCGATCGGCAGCGAGAGGAAGTAACCGTAAAGGATCCACACGACGATCGGCAGCTGATAGGCGGTGTAAAGCAGGGCAAGCCCCGTCCGCGAGTTGATGAGGCCGAGGTTGGCGAGGAACGTGAACGTCGGCACCAGCAGCGAGGGCAGCGGAATGCTCATCAACGCCACCACGGCGAACATCAGCGTGGTGCGCCCGCGGAAGGCGAGTCGCGCCATCGCGTAGGCGGCGAGACTGCCGATGGCGAGCGATCCGACCACCGCCGCCACCGATACGATCGTGCTGTTGAGCACGAAGCGCTCGATGCCCGTGCGGAAAAGGAGCGCGTAGTTCTCCAGCGTCGGGTTACTCGGGATCAGTTCCGGCGGAAAGCGCAGGATCTCGTCTGCCGGCTTGAAGGAGGTGGACAGGCCCCAGAGGATCGGAAAGAGCGCAAAGAGGATGATGGCGGTGTTGACCACCGCCCCCGTCACGAGGCGGGTGCGCCGCCGGGCGCGCCACGAGGGTGCGCCGCTCATCGTCCCGCTCCCCGGCGTTGGCGGAAGAGCACGAGATTGATCGCGATCAGGATCAGGTTGAACAGGAAGACGAGGAGCGCGAGCGCGTTCGCTTCGCCGAGGCGAAACTCCACGAAGCCGAGGCGGTACATGGCGAGGCCGAGCGTCTGGGTGGCGTTGTTGGGTCCCCCGCCCGTCAGGATCAGCGCGAAGGTCAGGACGTTGACGAAATGGATCATCAGCCGCACCAGCGTGATGAGGATGGGGATCCGCATCAGCGGCACGGTGATGCGGCGAAAGCGCATGAACGGTCCGGCTCCGTCGACGCGGGCGGCCGCGAACAGTTCCGGCGGGATCGACTTGAGGCCGGCGAGGAGCAGGATCATCGCGAACGCGCTGTCCCGCCAGACGGCGTTGAAGATGAGCGCGCCCATCGCGGCCGTGGGGTCGGCGAGGATCGTCGCCTCGCCGAGCCCGAAGGGGCCGAGCGCGGCGCCGATCAGTCCTGCGTCCTTGGAGAACATCCAGCGCAAGAGGAGCGAGCCGACCAGCATCGCGATGACGTAGGGCACGAGCGCCACCGCCCGCACGGCGACGTTCCACCGGCTGTCACGCTCCAGGTGCAGCGCGAGCGCCATGCCGACCGTGAGCGTGAGGACGAGGGCGCCGATCGTAAAGACGGTCGTCGCAACGAGCGCCGACAAGATCGTCGGCGAGGTCAGCATGCGGGTGTAGTTTTCAAGGCCGCGGAATGCGGTCAGCTCGAAGTAATCGACGCGGAACAGGCTGTAGTAGATCCCGAGGAGCAGCGGAATCGTCACGAAGACGATCTCCAGCAGCACCAGCGGCGCGACGAAGCCGAAGGCGCGCCACTCGTCGGGTGCGAGCCGGCGCAGCGGTCCCGTTCGTCGCGCGCGACCGGGGGGACCGACCGCGCTGACATTGCCGATCGAGGTCATGTCATGTCACCGAAATTCGGAGGGAAAGGTCGGGCCATCGGCTCAATCCATGTGGAGGCCGCCGTTGACGTCGATGAGTTCGCCGGTGATGTAGCGCGCCCCCTCCGAGGCTAGGAAAAGCACCGCCGGCGCGACGTCGTCGGGCACACCCCTGCGAGCGAGCGGGATCGTCGCGCGCAAGATTTCGGGGTCGTTGGTGAGGTCGAAGTCCTTGGAGAACGCGGTGTTGATGATGGAGCCCGGCGCGACGCCGTTCACCGTGATGTTGTCGTCGGCGAGCGCGTGGGCGGCCGACATGGTCAGCGCCCACACGGCGGCCTTGGATGAGGAATAGTGCCCGTACGGGAGCCGCCCGCCGGTCTTGCCGGAGATCGAGCACATGTTGATGATCTTGCCGCCGCCGCGCGCCCTGAGGTGGGGCAGAACGGCCTGCATGCACCACAGCTTGCCCTTGATGTTGACGTTGTAGAGCCGGTCGAACGCCTCGGGCGTGATCTCCTCCAGCTTGGCGAGCCCGACCACGCCGGCGTTGTTGACGAGGACGTCGATGCCGCCATCGGCCTCGGCGATCCGGTCGGCCACGACGAACACGGCGTCGCGGTCGGTGACGTCGAGCGCGTAGCCGGTCGCCTTGCCGCCGGCGGCGCGGATCGCGGCGGCTGTCGCCTCGGCGGCATCGCCGTCGATGTCGGCGATGGCGACGACCGCACCCTCGCGCGCAAAATGCTCGGCGATGGCGCGGCCGATGCCGGCCGCGGCGCCGGTGACGAGAACGACCTTGCCGGCAAGCTGATAGTCCATGGAGCGGTTCTTCCCTTGTTTGCGTGTTCTTGTTTCGGTGCTTCAGCGCCCGCCCGTCGCGTCGACCAGCGCCCCGGTCATGAAGGAGGAGCGCTCCGACACGAGGAACAGCGCCACTTCGGCGATTTCAGACGGCCGGCCTGGCCTGCCGAGCGGAATGATGGTGGACATGCGCGCGTAGTGCTCCGGGCCGTCCGCCTCGTGGGCCTCGGTCACGATGGTGGCCGGCCGGATGGCGTTGACGCGGATCCCTTCGGGCGCGACTTCGGTGGAAAGGCCCAGCGTGAGCCCGTCGATGGCGGCCTTGGCGGCCCCGTAGAGGACGATGCCCTTGGCGCCGTCCTTGCGCGCCACCGCCCCGCCGCGCCGCGAGCAATCGGACGAGATGTTGACGATGGCGCCGCCCTGCCCGCCGTGCGCCGTCGACATGCGCCGGATCGCCTCGCGCGAGCACAGGATCGTGGAGGTGACGTTGAGATCGAAGATGCGGCGGACGTCGTCGGCGGAGGTTTCGTCGATGCGCCGCCCGCCGTCGCCGAGGATGATCTTGGCGCCGCCGGCGTTGTTGACGAGACCCACGAGCGGGGAAAGCTCCCGGTCGGCCACGGCGAACATCGCCTCCACCTCGGCTTCGACGGTCACGTCGGCCTTGATCGCGACGGCGCGCACGCCCGAGGCGCGGCAGTCCTTGGCGACCGTTTCGGCGGCCTCGCGCGAGGTCATGTAGTTGACGGCGACGTCGTAGCCGGCCGCGGCCAGCGTGCGGCAGATCGCGGTTCCGATGCCGCGGCTGCCCGCGGTCACGAGGACCGATGCCATGTCAGGCCACCTCCGTTGATGCTGCGGCCGTGTCCTCGATGCCCTCGGCATGCCAGCGGTAGCGCGGGCGGTAGCCGATAGCCTGGGCGGCCTGGTCGATTGCAAAGATCGCCGTGTCCCGCGCGATGGGGCGGGAACGCGGCACGTCGGGGTACCAGTGGTCGACGAGCGGGCGGACGTCGTCGGCGAACGGCCGGTCGGCGCCGATCTGGAGGGCGGTGAAGCCGTCCGCCTCGGCCTCGACGGCGGCGAGGAAGGCGGCCCCCGCGTCGCGCGCATCGACGTAGGCCCACAGGCTTTTCGCGCCCTGCTCGGGGTTGCCGGCGCGCTTGCCGACGTGCGCGGCAAACATCTCGGGGCTCCACACAACCGGCAGGCGCAGCGCGATCGCGCCGATGCCGAGCCGCTCGGCAACGAGCGCGGCGAGGCCCTCCCCGGCAAGCTTCGACAGGCCGTAGCCTTCGCGCGGGACGAGGGGGTGCGTTTCATCCACGGGCAGCCGCTCGGGGGCGATCACGTGCGGCGCCAGCGACTGGCCGAGCACGGTCTGGCTCGACGCGTAGACGAAGCGCGAGACGCGCGTGTCGATCGCCGCGAACGCCACGCGGGCGGCGATCTCGACGTTGGAACGGTAGACGAGGTGTTCCGGATCGGTGTCCAGATTGGGGATCGCCGCAAGGTGGACGACCGTGTCGGCCGCCGCGATCGCCGCGCCGAGGCCGTCCAAAACGGCAAGGTCCGCCACCGTCGCTTCCTGCGGCCGGGGATCGCCGCCAAAGGGCGCCCGGTCGACCGCGTGCACGTGGTGGCCGGCGCCGACCAGCGCGGACACCACGTGGCGGCCGAGATGTCCGGAGCTGCCGGTGACTACGATCCGCCGGGGCGAAGACGCGCCCATCAGAATTTACCGAACTCGGTGTAGAGATCGGCGAGGGAGCGCTTGCCGTCGATGGCGTCGCGGATGCGGTCTTCCTTGCGGCTCACCTCCTCGGACTTTTCCAGGACGTCGAGGATGATTTCCGCCGGAACGAAGACCGTGCCGTCTTCGTCGCCGAAGATGTAGTCGCCCGGATTGACCCGAACGTTGCCGATATTCACCCCGCAATTGAAGTCGACGATGTTGAACCGCCCCACCGCATCGCCGGGACAGGTGAATTTGTGGAAGATCGGGAACTGCGCGCGGCGGATGAAGGCGGTGTCGCGGATGCCGCCGTCGACCACCGCGCCGACGCAGCCGCGCTTGGCGGCGCCGTTCGACCAGAGCTCGCCCCAGACGCCGGTGTCCTCGTTGCCCATGGTGTCGTAGGCGGCCACCACATGGGGCACGAAGCTGTCGATGACGCGCGGGCCGATGCGCTTGCCGAGGTCCATCGTGGCGTTCGACATGCCGACGATGGTGAAGGCCGGCCCCGCGATCATCTGCGTCGGGTCGAGCGGCTTGATCGAGTGATGCGCGAACTGGTGGCGCAGGCCGTAGGAATCGAGCACGTCGTTCACGGCAGGCGTATAGAGCCGCTTGTAGCGGGTTGCGATCGAGGGCCAATCGAGGTCTTGCACGAGGTTGTGTCCCATCACCATGACGGCATCTGCGGGTGCCAGCCCGGACGGCCGGTATCGGCCAGTTGCGGGTTGAGGAAGCGGTCGTTGGCGCTGCCGGAGCTTGCGAGCGCCGTGTATTGCGCGACCTTCGCCTCATCGATTTCGATGCCGAGGCCGGGGGCCTCGGGCGCGCTGACGACGCCGTCGCGGGGCTCGATCTTGCCACCGACGATGATGTCGTCCGCGAGGTGAAGGTTCATGCAGTCGATGGCGAGGCGCAGATGCGGCATCGCCGCTGCCGTCTGCAGCATCGCGGCCCAGCCGATCCCGAGCTCGGCGCCCGAATGCATGCCCAGATCGATGCCGCTTGCGGCGCACATCTGGTCCACCGCCATGGTGGCGCGGATGCCGCCCCAGTACCAAAGGTCGGCCAGCACCACGTCGACCGCGCCAAGCGCGACGGCGGGATAGAAGTCCTCGAACTGGGTGACGCACATGTTGGTCGCGAGCGGCGTCGTCACCGAGGTGCGCACCTTCGCCATCTGCGCCGCGTTCCAGCACGGATCCTCGTAGTATTCGAGGCCGATCGCATCGAGCTGACGACCGATGCGGATCGCGGTGACCGGCGTCCAGCTCCCTTGCGGATCGAGGCGCAGCTTCATGTCGCGGCCGAAGGTGTCGCGCAGCGCCTCCAGAAGATCGCGGTCGGTTTCGGGGGCGTAGTAGCCGCCCTTCAGCTTGATCGCGCCGAAGCCGAACCGCGAAACCTGGTCCTTGGCGAAGGCGATCGCCTCGTCGATGGTGTGGATCTCACCCTGCCCGGCCGCGTTGGCGTGGCGGAAGAAGAGGTAGGAGGCGACCGGGATCTGATGGTGCGCACGCCCGCCGAGCAGGCGATAGATCGGCTCACCCGCCACCTTGCCCTGAATGTCGAGGAGCGCCATCTCGAAGGCCGCCATCAGCGGCTCGGGCTTCTCGTAGGGGTAGTAGTTCCAGTTCTTGATGCGCTGGATGATCGTGGAGGAGTCCCATGGGCTGGCCCCGAGCAGCACCGGCTCGAAACGCTTCACGATGTCGGCCTTGTAGCGGCCGGACGTCTCGCCCCAGCCGACGACACCGGTGTTGGTCGTGATCTTGATCAGGGTGCGCGAGTAGGAGCCGAGCGAGCCGTAGCAGGTCAGGATCGGCGCCTCGATGGGCACCGCGACCGCAATCGACTCGACGCCCTCGATCACAAGTTTCTTCGTGCCGGCGCGGCGGTCTCTCGCGCCGTCGCCGTTGTTGATTGTCATGGGTTGGCTCCATTGGTCTCGAGCGGCGCGTGTCGGGCCGCGGCGTTTAGGTCGATGTGTTCGGCGTGATGGCAGGCGACCTCGCTCGCCCCGACGGGACGGAGCGCCGGCACCTCGACACGGCAGCGTTCGGTCGCAAACAGGCAGCGCGGGTGGTAGCGGCAGCCCGGCGGCGCGTTGGCCGGATCGGCGACCTCGCCGCGGATCGCGGCATGGCTCGGCCGCCCGTCCCCGCGTTGCGGCTTCGGCACGGCCGCCATCAGCGCGGCCGTATAGGGATGGCGTGGGTTGGCGAACAGCGCGGCGGCCGGCCCCCGCTCCACGAGCGCGCCGACGTACATCACCACCACATTGTCAGCGATCGCCTGGACCAGCGCCAAATCGTGCGAAATGAACAGATACGTCAGCCCGAGCCGTGCCTTGAGCGCCATCAGGAGGTTGATGATCTGGCCGCGGATCGAAACGTCGAGCGCCGACACCGCCTCGTCGGCAACCAGGAGCCGCGGGTCGGTCGCGATCGCCCGCGCGATGCCGATCCGCTGGCGCTCCCCGCCGGAGAACGCGTGCGGGTACCGCTCCAGGTATTCAGGGCGCAGCCCGACGAGGTCGAGCAGGTCGGCGACGCGCTCCTTGATCTCGGCCGGGCGCGAGAGGCCGAAATTGCGCAGCGGCTCGCCGATGACATCGAGGACCCGCAGCCGCGCATTGAGCGAGGACTGGGGGTCCTGGAACACCATGCGGATCTCGCTGAAGTAGCGGGCCCGCTCCCGGCGCGGCATCGCGGCGAGGTCGACCACCGGCCCTTCCTTGGTGGCGTACGAGATCGTGCCGCCCCGCGTCCGTGCAACGCCGGTGATGGCGCGCCCGATGGTGCTCTTGCCGCAGCCCGATTCGCCCACGAGGCCCAGGGTCTCCCCCGGCTGGATGTCGAACGACACGCCGTCGACCGCCTTCACGGTGGGCTGGGCTTTTGTGAGGAACCCGCCGGGGCGCTCGAAGTGGACGGAAAGGTCGCGAACGGACAGAAGCGGCTCAGCCATGGACGGCCCTCCCCCGCGCATACTCGCCATAGAGGTGGCAGGCGACGGCGCCGTCGCCCGCAAAACTGGTGAGGGGTGGCTCGGCAACGTCGCAGAGGCCGGCGATTGCCTCCGGGCAGCGCGTGTTGAAGGGGCAGCCCGCCGGGCGGTTGAGCGGATGGGGCACGATGCCGGGGATCGTCTCCATCGTGCCGGCGCGGCCCACCTCGGGGATGCAGCGCATCAGGCCGCGCGTATAGGGGTGGCGGGGCGCGGCGAAGAGCGTATCGGCGGGACCGCGCTCGGCGACCTCGCCGAGGTACATCACCACCACGCTGTCGGCGATCTGCGCCACGACGCCGAGGTCGTGGGTGATGAAGAGGAGCGCCATGTCGAGCGTATCCGACAGGTCGGCGAGGAGGTCGAGAATCACGGCCTGGGTGGTGACGTCGAGCGCCGTCGTCGGCTCGTCCGCGATGAGGAGCGAGGGCTCGCACGTGAGCGCCATCGCGATCGCGACCCGCTGGCGCATGCCGCCGGAAAGCTGGAAGGCGTAGGCGTCCAGCCGCTGGCGCGCGTTGGGGAACCCGACACGGTCGAGCACTTCGGCGGCGCGGTCCATCGCGGCACGGCGCGAGAGGCCCATGTGGATCTCGGCCGACTCGGCGATCTGGCTGCCGATGGTGTGGACCGGCGACAGCGCCGACATCGGCTCCTGGAACACCATCGCGATCTCGCTGCCGCGGATCGCGCGGAACTCCGGCCCCTTCGGCGCCAGCGCCGCGAGGTCGACGACCGCCCCGTCCTTCTTGCGAAAGAGGATCTGCCCGGCCGCGATACGTCCCGGCTTCTGCAGGATGCCCATGATGGAGCGCGCGGTGATCGACTTGCCCGACCCCGACTCGCCGACGACGCACAGCGTCTCGCCGGCGCCGATCGCGAAGCTCACCCCGTCGACGGCCTTCACCACGCCCTCGCGCGATGCGAAATGCGTCTTCAGGTTCTCCACCTGGAGGATGGGCGCCATGCCGGGCATCGGGCGAGGTTCAGCGCTGATAGGGATCGGCAGCATCACGGAGTCCGTCACCGAGGAACGAGAGAGAAAGGACCGCGATCACCACCGCCACTCCGGGCGCGAAGAGCCAGGGCGCGGTCGCGAGCGAGCGAATGTTCTGGGCTTCCTTGAGGAGGACGCCCCATGAGATGAGCGGCGGCTGCAACCCCAGGCCGATGAAGGAGAGCGCCGTCTCCGACAAGATCATGATGGGGATGGCGAGCGTGGTGGCGGCGATGATGTAGCTCGTCATCGCCGGGAGCATATGGACACGGATGATGCGCATCCGGCTCGCGCCGTCGAGTTCGGCGGCGGTGACGAAATCCTCGCTGCGGAGCGACAAGAACTTGCCCCGCACGATGCGCGCGATGGTCGTCCAGCCCACCAGCGACAGGATGATGGTGATCGCGAAATAGACGGCGAGCGGGTGCCAGGTGAGCGGCACCGAGGCGGCCAGCCCCATCCACAGGGGGATCGTCGGGATCGAGCGGATGACCTCGATGACGCGCTGCACGGTCGCGTCGACCATGCCGCCGAGATAGCCCGAGATGCCGCCGAGTAGCGTCCCGATCACGAGGCTGAGGGTGACGCCGACGAGGCCGAGCGACATCGAGATGCGCGCGCCATGGACGGTGCGGCTGAAGACGTCGCGCCCCAGCCGATCCGCGCCGATGAGGAAGAACGGGTCGCCCGGCGTGATGGCGCCGATGAGGTGCCGGTCTGTCGGAAACAGGCCCAGCACCTTGTGCGGCGCACCTTTCACGAACAGGCCGATGGGGATGATCTTCGTCTCGTCGATCACGAAGGTGCGGCGCAGCGCGACCGGGTCGAGCTCCACCTTGTAGCCAAGGACATGCGGGGCGAAGGAGAGGCCGCCGTCTTCGCCGCGCAGGAAGAGGTGGATGCCCTGCGGCGGGGCGTAGGTGTACCGCGCGTTGGTCTCGTGCGGCGGCACCGGCGCCACGAAGTCGGCGAAGATCGCCATCAGATAGATGAGGAGCGTGACGACGAGGCCGGTCATCGCGAGCTTGTGGCGGCGGAAGCGCCACCAGACCAGGGTCCACTGCCCTGCCGTCGCGACGCGGTCGCCGGTCGTCCTCTGGCGCACGGGTTCGGCCGGGGCGGTTGTCGGCGCGGCGAGTTTCACGGGGGTATCGGGGGCGCTCATGCGTAGCGTATCCGCGGGTCGAGCACGGCAAGGAGCACGTCGGAGACGAGCGTGCCGACGACGGTGATGAAGGCGAGCATCAGGATGATGGCGCCGGCGAGGTACATGTCCTGCGCCAGCAGCGCGCGCAGCAGCAGCGGCCCGGTGGTCGGGATGTCGACGATCACCGAGACGATCGCCTCCGACGACAAGATGATGGGCATCATCCAGCCGAGCTTGGAGACGATCGGATTGAGCGCGAGGCGCACGGGATAGCGCGTGATCAGCCGCACCTCGCTCAAACCTTTGGCACGCGCGGTTTCGACGTACGGCTTGACGAGCTCGTCGAGCATCGTGGCGCGCATCACGCGGATGACCTCCGCGGTGCCGGCGAGCGTGAGCACGACGACCGGGATCCACAGGTGCGCGACGAGATCGCCGACCTTGCCGAGCGACCACGGCGCATTCTGGTACTCGCGGGAGAACAGGCCGCCCGGCTCAAGCCCAAAGGTGATGAAGGTGATGTAGAGCAGCCCGAGCGTCAGCAGGACGTTGGGAACCGCGAGGCCGATGAAGCCGAACAACGTCGCCAGGTGATCGCCGATCGAATACTGCCGCACGGCGGAATAGACGCCGATGGGGATGGCAATGATGCTCGTGAGGAAGAGCACGACCGAAGCGATGGCAAGCGTGAGGCCGATACGCGGCATGATGAGATCGGCAATCGGCTTGTTCCACTCGAACGACTGGCCGAAATCGCCGTGGAGAACGATGCCGCTGATCCAGCGGAAATATTGCACCAGGAGCGGCTGATCGAGCCCGTAGCGGGCGCGCAGCGCGGCAAGTTGCGCGTCGTCGACCCGGTCGCCCTGCGACGCCATCTGCGCCACGAGGGTGTCGAGATAGTCGCCCGGCGGGAGCTGGATCACCGCGAACACGATCACCGAGATGAGCACCATCGTCGGGGCCATGATCAGGACGCGGCGGAGGATGTAGGCGACCATCGCAATATCCGGTTGAAGCAGGAGGCAAATGCGCCCGCCCGGCAAGCCGGACGGGCGCAGCGGGTCAGTTCGACGTCTTGTAGAACTGCTCGGGATTGACGACGCCGATGTAGGGGATCGGGCCGTAGTTCACGATCGCGCCGGGCACGTTGTGCATGTCGTTGGAAACGATGCCGTAGCCGGGCGAAGGCAGCGCCGTGCCGATCGTGTAGAAGGCCTCCTTGGCGCCATCGATGATCGTCTGCATCGCGGCCTGCTGCACGGCGGGATCGGCCGCGCCCAGCAACTTGCGACGCGCCTCGAATTGCGCCTTCACGCTCGCCGGCGGCTCCTCGGACGGCTCCAGGCCCGCGAAGTAGTTCGACCACAACAGCGCGAACGTGCGGTAGCCGGTGTCGTCGTGCGGGAAGAAGTTGTTGGCTTCGAGGTAGAGGTCGGTGTCGAGGCCGCCGTTGCCGATGAAGACGAAGGCGTCGTGCTCGTTGGCGAGCGCGCGGTTGCGGATCAGCGCCCGCCCCAGGGGGCGGATCTGGAGGTCGACGCCGACCTTCTGCCATTGCGCCTTCATGAGTTCCACGACGTCGGTCCAGTCCGGCCGAAAGTCGGACGGCACTTCCAGGAACACGGCGACGCGGTTGCCGTCCTTGTCCAGGCGGAAGCCTGACGAATCGCGCTCGGTCAGGCCAATCTCGTCGAGCAGCGCGTTGGCCTTGTCGGGGTCGTACTCGGTGTACTGCTTGGCAAACTCCTCGTCGAAGTGGACCGACTCGCGGCGCGGTGCGGCCTGCCACGGCTCGCCCTGGCCGAAGTAGACCAGATCGATGATCTCCTGCCGGTCCGTCGCGTGCGACAGCGCGATCCGGAAATTCTTGTTCTGGTAGAGTTCGCGCTTAGCCAGATCGTTGTGGTTAAGGTTGAGGTAGACGATCATCTGGTTGTGATCGGGTGTCGGCACGTCGAAGAGGTGATAGTTGCCACGATCCTGGTTGTCGTAGAGCACCGCCTTGTTCTTCAGCGTCGCGATGGTGCGATCCTGAAGATCGATTTCGCCGGCCAGCGCCCGCAAAACCATTGCCTCGGCATCCTGCACGACACGGAATTCGTAGCCGTCGAGATAGGGGAGCTGGTTGTTCTGCGGATCGACCTTGAAATAGTAGGGGTTGCGCTCGGCGGCGACGAGCCCGCGATCGTCGTAGGGCGACGTCAGCACCCACGGAAGAAGCGTCGGCATCCCGGCATAGCGCCAGCGGGAAAGCGAACCGGTGACATTGCCGAAGTGCTCGGCCCAACTCGACGCGCCGGCGGCCTTCGCTTCGGCTTCGGCATTCTCGTTGTACTTCGGCAGAAGCTTTTCGAGGTAGTGGCGCGGGTACATGTGGATCGGCGCGATCTCGCCGATGTTGGAGTTGGAGGCGAGCTTGCGCAGGAACAGCCCGTTCGGCTCCTGGAACGTGAAGCGCACCGTGCGCTCGTCGACCTTCTCCACCACGGCGGGACCGCTCTCAGTGGACAGCCATTTGGCCGGCGCGGGGGTCAACTCCGGGTCGGAGAAGACATCCTCGAACCAGAACATGATGTCGTCGGCCGTATAGGGCTCGCCATCGGACCACTTGAGGCCTTCGCGCAAGGTGAAGGTGAACTCCGTTGCGTCGTCATTGGCCTCGAAACTCTCCGCGAGATTGGGGATGAGCTTGCCGCTCTTGGCATCGAAGCGGATCAACGGCTCGTAGGAGACCGTCTTGATCAGCCACCAATGGTCGGAGGCGCCGAACATCGTCGCACGCCAGGTGCCGCCGTACTGCCCGATCGATTCCTCGGGCGTGACCACCATGGGATGCAGCGGCAGCCGATCCGCCACGGGCGGCAAAGTTTCCGCCATCGCCGCCGCTTCGAGCGCGGGGGCCTCGTGGTATTCGGCCGCTGCCACACTGAAAGGCAGCAGCGCGGCGGCGCAAAACGTAAAGGTCGACCATCTGGTCGTCCATTGGACTGGCTTCAAGGTATCCTCCCTTGGTGTTTTTGTCTGGTCTGGCCAATAGACGGGTTGGCCTCAGGTGTCGGCCGGCTCTTCGCCGAAATAGCGCTGCTCGGCACGCTCGAGCAGCGCGGTCATCTCCGCACGGGCGCGGCGCGCGTCGTGCGTCTGCAGCGCCTCGACGATATTGCGCCGGTCGACCACGACGCGGCGGCGGTTCTTTGGCGTGACGACGCGGCGACGCAGATGGCGCCACATCTCGCTGTCGCGCAGGTCCCACAAATGCTCCACGAGCTGGGCCAGGATGCCGTTCCGACCGGCCCGTGCGAGCGCGGTGTGAAAGGCGTGGCCGAGCGTGTCGTCGAAATCGCCGAGCGTCGGGTAGACTTCGGCCATCTCGTCGACCAGCTCGCGCAACGCGGCGATTTCGGCGGATGTCGCCATGATCGCAGCGCGCGCGGCAAGCTCCGGCTCGATGAGGCGCCGCGCGTGGAACTGCTCCAGCGGCCCCGGACCGGGGTCGCCGCCGATGGCCCAGGGCATGAGGGACGGGCCGCTCGAAACGTTGCGCACATAGGTGCCGTCGCCCGTGCGCACCTCGATCACGCCGGCGGCTTCCAGCGCGATCATCGCCTCGCGAACGGAGGGACGACTGACGCCGAAATGGGTGGCGAGATCGCGCTCCGCCGGCAGCCTGTCGCCCGGCTTGAGGCCGCGCTCGAGGATCAACCCCCGCACGTCCTCGGCGATCTGCTCATACATCCGCCGGCTGCGGGTGGACTTAGCTGGAACCGGGACGACCGCGCCGCTCATGGATCACCTGCGAAATCATTGCGGCCTGACCATTATGGCGATTGGTCTGTCCTGTCAACGCATCGGTATGACCATTTACGTGTGTGCCTCGGACAGCCGCGCCGCACGGCCTGCCGCGCGACGCGCTCTGACTGCCGCACCCCATCGGTCGAGCGCAAACCTTGGTGGATGCCGCAGCGCCCGCTATGCAGCCCTTGACGTGGAAGCCGACTGGCAAAGAACTGAATTCTGATGCCGATCGCGGCAGGACGGGACACGAACATCATGACAATCGCCGTAACCGCCGCATCGGGCCAGCTCGGGCGACAGATCGTACAGGCGCTTCAGGAGATTGCCGGCGGCGAGCCCATCGTGGGCCTTGCGCGAACTCCGCAGAATGCGCGAGGGCTCGGCATCGACATCAAGCCCGGCGACTATGGCCAGCCCGACCAGCTCAAAGCTGCGCTGGCGGGAGTGGACACCGTGCTCGTCGTTTCTGGCATGGGCGCGCCGGACGGCCGCATCGAGCTGCACCGGAACGTCATCGGCGCTGCCCGCTCCGTCGGCGTTCGGAAGATCGTCTACACCAGCATTCAAGGCCCCGAGAAAGGCGCGGGGTTTTCCGCGGTGGTGCAAAGCAACCGCCAGACCGAAGAAGATGTTCGCGCCAGCGGCCTCGACTGGGCCATCGGCCGCAACGGGATCTACATCGAGCCGGACGTGGAGTACCTCGAGAACTACGAGGCCCGCGGCGAAATCGCGAACTGCGCCGGCGACGGAAAGTGCGGCTACACCACGCGCGCGGAGCTGGCCCACGCCTACGCCCGGCTCATCACCGGTGCCGAGCACAACGGCAAGACCTACAATCTGCACAATGAACCGATTACCCAGGCGCAGCTGGCCGCGTATCTGAACCAGGCTTTCGGCACCACGCTCGGCTATCGCTCGATCTCGGTCGATGACTACCGCGCGGATCGCGTGAACGAACTCGGCCCCTTCCTTGGCGCGATCATTGCCGGGATCTACGAGGGCATCCGGATGGGCGCGTTCGACAATCCGAGCGACTACCAGTCAGCGGCCGGGCGACCACACCAGAGCTGGCACGACTATTTCGAGGCGCTCCGTTCACCATCTGCGTGAGACCGAGCGCGGGCGCGGGCGCGGGTCCGGCACCCTAGCGGCCCCAGACCCCTCCTCACGGCAGCTCGCCCTCATAGGGTGCGGCGACCACCAGGCAGCAGTTGCCCGGCACGACGCGGCCAGGCTGGCGGCGGCCGTAGACGATGCCGTCGGCCCCGAACTTGAGGATCTGCGGCGGGAGGTCGGGACGCGTGAGGCTGTGGACGGAGCCCGCGTCCTGCCCGGCGCGAACCTCGGCGCCGAGGTCATGGAAGCTTTCGAACACGCCCGCGGCGTCGGCGAACACGAAGCCCTTCGGGCCGGGGATCGCGCGGATATCGCCGTCCGTGGGCGCGGAAACCGAGCCATCGATCACACCGAAATGGGCGAGCAAGTTGCGCAACCCGCGCCGGCAGATTTCGAGCGCATCGCGTGAAACCGTCCCGCCGCCGCCGAGCTCGGTGCCGACCGTCGTGAGGTTGGCGCGCACCGACGTCGCCGTCGAGGTGCGCGGATCGCCCAGATTGTCGATCACCACGATCATCGGCGCGCCGAACGCCCGCACCGCGGCGACGTTGCGCGCCAGATGCTCGCGCGTGGGGGCCGGCTCCACGATCGCACTCGGGATCATGTGGAGCGACGAGCCGCCGGAGTGAAGGTCGATGAAGGCATCGGCGATCGGGAAGAGATGATCGCTCGCGTAAGCCGTGATCTGCTGCGTCAGCGACCCGACCGGGTCGCCCGGATAGGTGCGGTTGAGGTTGAGGCCGTCGACGGGCGAAACCCGCCGGCCGGCCTCCACTGCCGGCGCGTTGAAGGCCGGCAGGACGATGAGGCGCCCCTCGATCTCGCCCGGATCGAGCTCCCGGATGAGCTCGCCCAGCGCGATGGGGCCCTCGTACTCGTCGCCGTGGTTGCCGCCTTGCAGGATGACGGTGGGCCCGCTGCCGTTGGCGATGACGGCCATCGGGATGCGCACGTGGCCCCAGCCGTCGTCATGCGGTGAGTGGGGGATGGCGACAAACCCCACCTGCTTGCCGAGGCCGTCCAGATCGAGGGTGGTGTAGGCGGTGGTGGTGCGTGGCATTTCGAGGGACTCGTTGTTTGGACGGCGCCTGCTCAGAGGCTCAGAGGGCTCACAGGCTCGGGAAGTCGGACGGAAGCGGCGTGCCGAGCCATTCCACGGACAGGTCCGACAGCTTGCCGTTCATCCGGTTGTAGAAGACGAACACATCGAGCCACCGGCCGAGCTCCGGGTTGCCCTGCGGAAAGGCGATGTGCGCCGGCGAGAAGCGGATGATGAACTTCGCCGCGAACTCCTTGTCGGGATGCTTCTTGGCGAGATCCTGGGTGACGATGTTGGCCGTCGCCAAGAGGTCCACCTGCCCGGAGAGGTAGGCGGCCGCGGCCGTCGCGTCGTCCTCGAAGCGCATGATGTTGGCGTCCGGGGCGAGCGCGGTCAGCTCGATGTCCTGCGTGGTGCCGCGAGCGACGCCCACCGTGAGGTCGCCGATCTCCTCCGGCGAGGTCACCGGCGCGCCCTCCGGCCCGAAGACGCCGATGGCGAGCGCCGCATAGGGCGAGGAAAAGGCCACCTGCAGCGCCCGCTGCGGCGTCGCGCCCATGACGGAGATGACGAGGTCGAGCTTGCCGGTGACGAGGAAGGGCACGCGGTTTGCGCCCGTGATCTGCGTCAGCTCCAATTCCAGGCCGAGCGCCTCGGCCACCATCTTGGCCACCTCGATGTCGAGGCCGACGGGCTCGTTGTTCGGACCCACCGAGCCGAACGGCGGCACGTCCACCGGCACGCCGATACGCACCTTGCCGTTGTCCAACAGATCCTGCAGGTCCGCGCTCGCGGGCGAAACCAAGGCCAGTGCTACCGCAGCGGCCGCTACCAGTTGTTTCAAGAGTCGCATGTCGTTCCTCCTTCCGAGTTGTTGTCAGTGCAGTACCGCGTTCAGGAAGCTCCTGAGCTCGGGGGTCTGGGGGTCTTCGAGGGTTTGCCGCGCGGGCCCCGTCTCGTGCAGCCGGCCCTCGTGCATGAAGGCGACGCGGGTCGCGACGGATTTGGCGAAATTCATCTCGTGCGTGACGAGGAGCATCGTCATGCCGCCCGCCGCCAGGTCTTCGAGCACCCTGAGCACCTCGCCGACGAGCTCCGGATCGAGCGCGGAGGTGATCTCGTCGAACAGCATCACCTTGGGCTGCATGGCGAGGGATCGGGCGATGGCGACGCGCTGCTGCTGGCCGCCGGACAGCTCGTCCGGATAGGCCTGGAGCTTCTCCGCAAGCCCGACGCGGGCCACCATCTCGGCCGCGATGGCCTTCGCCTCGGCCTTCGGCGTGTTGCGCACGACCTTCAGCGCGAGCGTGACGTTCCGCTCCACGGTGAGGTGGGGGAAAAGATTGTAGCTCTGGAACACCATGCCGACGTGTTGGCGCAGGAGATTGAGGTCGACCCCGCCCGTCACGTCCATCCCGTCGACCACGATGCGGCCCTTTTGAACCGGCTCGAGCCCGTTGATGCAGCGAAGCAGCGTCGACTTGCCCGAGCCCGAACGGCCGATGATCGCCACGATCTCGCTCGGCTCCACACTGAGGCTCACGTCGTTGAGGACGTGGAGATCGCCGAAATGCTTGTGGATGTTGGCGATCTCAACGAGCGACATGGAGTTTCCGTTCAAGGCGTTGGCTCGCCATCGACAGGCTGAAGCAGATGACGAAGTAGATCGCGGCCACCGTCAGGTAGACTTTAAGCGGCGCGTAGGTGGCGGCGTTGATGATCTGCCCGGCGCGGGTCAGCTCCACGAAGCCGATAAGCGCCGCGAGCGAGGTGTTCTTGACCAGCTGCACCACGAAGCCGACCGTCGGCGGCAGGCTGATGCGCAGCGCCTGCGGAACGATGACGTAGCGCAGGCGCTGCACATAGGTCAGCGCGAGCGAGGCCGACGCCTCCCACTGCGTCTTCGGCACCGATTGGAGGCTGCCGCGCCAAATCTCGGCCAGGAACGCGCCGGCATAGAGCGAGAAGGCGGTGACCGCGGCCGGCCAAGCGCCGACGTCGAGCCCGAGGATGCTGAGTCCGAAGAAGAAGACGAAGAGCTGGCCGAGCAGCGGGGTGCCCTGAATGAGGTTGACGTAGGCGAGCGCGAGAAGGTTCGCCGGCCGGAACGGCATGATGCGCAAGATTGCGAGGGCGAGCCCGATTATGGAGCCGAACACCAGCGAGGCCGCGGTCAGGAGGATCGTCCAGCGGGCGGCGAAGACGAGGTAGGCGATCTCGTCGGGTCCGAACTCGCGGATCATCGCGCGGGCCTGCGCGCGAACACGAACCAGTAGATCGCCGCGAAGGTCACGCGGAAGAGGATCGTCAACACCAGGTAGCCGAGGGTGATGACGGAGTAGACCTCGAAGGAGCGGAACGTGCGCGAATCGATGAACGAGGCGACGTGGAAAAGCTCGTTCGCGCTGATGGCCGAGACGACGCTCGTCGCGAGCATCAGGAGCACGAACTGGCTCGACAGCGACGGGTAGATCGCCTTGAGCGCCTGGAAGAGCACCACGTGGCGGAAGACCTGCAGCCGCGACAGCCCCAGGGAGTAGCCGGCCTCGAGCTGGCTCTTGGGGATCGACGGGATGCCCGCCCGCACGATCTCGCAGGTGTAGGCGCCGAGGTTGATCGACAGGCCGATCAGCGCCGCCTCCCCTGCCGTCAGCCGCAACCCCAGGCTCGGCAGGCCGAAGAACACGATGAAGAGCTGCACCAAGAGCGGGGTGTTGCGGATCGTCTCCACATAGACGCTGGCGATCCAGCGCAGCGGCTTGGCGCTGCTGGTCCGCATCGCCGCCGCCACGACCCCGACCGTGAAGCCGATCAGGATCGTCAGCACCGAAAGCTGCAGCGTCAGCAGCATCCCCTCGAGGATCTCGTCGGTGTAGGGCGCCAGCGCGCCGAAGCGGAATCGATAGTCCATCGACGCCTCGTTCTGTGCACCTTGGTCGCGGGGACTGCCACCTTGGGAGCGCCGATGTTAGGGTCGTTTCAAATTTGAGGTCAAGTCCCACTAATGAAACAGGTGAGCCAATGAGCGAACCGGACAAGCGCAGCGCGGCCCCGGCCCTGGAGAAGGGCCTCGACATCCTGGAGATCCTGGCGGACGAGGGGCGGCCGAAATCGGTGCGCGAGCTCGCCGAGCACATGGGCCGCTCGAAGAACGAGATCTTCCGCATGGTCAACGTGCTGATCGAGCGCGGCTTCCTCGCGCGCGAGGGGCCGGAGGGGCTCGTGCTGACGAACAAGCTCTTCGACATCGGCCTCAAGACGCCGCGCACGCGCGACCTTCTCACCGTCGCGACCCCGCTTGTCGGCGAGCTCGCGCGGCTGACCCGTCAGTCCGTCCACATGGTCGTGCCCAACCGGGGCGAGACGGTCGTGATCGCGTCCATCTCCGGCAGCACCGACATGAACTTCACGCTGCGCCTCGGCTACCGCCGCCCCCTCATCGCGGCGCTGTCGGGGATGGTGCTGATCGCCTTCCAATCGGCCGAGCGGCGCACGGAGATGATCGCGGAAAGCCTGCCGCTGGTGGAAGAGCCCCGCTCCAGCGCGGCGATCCTGCGCGAGGCACGCGCCATCGCGCGCGAGGGCTACGCCATGCGCGACAGCCCCGATCTGGTGGG
>JAUIJH010000236.1 GCA_030431335.1 Alphaproteobacteria bacterium | reverse complement strand
CGGCGAGCGGCGCGGGGTCGATTTTTTGCCTCGACTTTGCCGTCACTTCACCAAAGTCGGTGGAATCCAGTCTGTTGTCTAATGAAATGGATCGTTAATAAATCCACAAATCTGTCGAATAAGGCCGTTTGCTATCAGCGTGACGTGCGAAAATCAGCTATGGGTATCGCGCTAAGGTTGATTCTCTGCGGTCGCGAGGCGGATGGCGATGGGGTGGTTGGGACAACGGGTCGGGCAGATCGCCGCGGCGGCACTCGCCGCGGCTGTCTGCGGCTGCGTGGCCGACGGGGGCATCAATCCCCCCTCGTCGGTCGACGAAGTGCCCATTTCCCGCGCCTTCATGATGCCGCCGCCCGGCGGTCCCGCCATCGTCGCCGTGAGCGAACGGCGCTACGCCAACGCCATCGCGCAGGACATCGTCCTGCAGAACAATACGGCGCTGGCACAGCCGAACGCCCTCTATGTGCGCGCTTTCGGGCCGATGGGGCGCGATGCGGGCGTCGGAATGCTGTCCCAGGATGTGCCGAGCCTTGCGGGCGTCCAACGCGAACTGAGGAGCCGCTTTCCCGGCGTCCCGATGCAGATCTCGAGCCTCTATGCGCAGAACCGCTACGGCGCGCTGGGGTACGCGACGGGGCGCGCCGGCGGCAACAACTGCATCTATGTCTGGCAGCGCATCGCGGCCGAGCCGTCGCTGTTTCGCTTCGAGGTGGGCTCGATCACGTGGCGGCTGCGGCTGTGCGACCCAAACACGTCGCTGCGCGACCTGCTCGTCATCGCCTACGGCTTCACGGTGACCGGCTCGTTCAAATCGCAGCGTTGGAACCCATTCGGCGATCCGCCGGCGCCGGACCCGCGCATCGGCCAGCCCGGGGTGGTGATCCTGCCCGAAATGGTGGTCGAGCCGACGGTGATCGCCACGCCCGTGTTCGGTGCCGGCAGCGCGCCGAGACGGACCACGCGGTCGACGGTCCGCAGGCGGCCGGCGGCGACGCCCGCGGCGCTCAATCAACCCGCCAGCGGTGCGGCGGTCGTGCCGCGGCCGCAAAACACGGACCTCAGCGAGCCCACCGTGCGCGGCTCGAACCTGCCCGACATCGCGCCCCGTCCCGACGCCGGGGTGCAGCCGCCGATTTCCCAGCCGCCGCCGACACCGACGCCCGGCGGCCCCACCCCGCTCGTCCCCGAACAGGTGAGCCCGCCCAGGGTCCGCGTGATCGTGCCCGACTGACGCGGCGAGAGGCCGCCAGCCTCGGTTTCGCTCGGAGGCGACAGCCGTTCCGGGCGCCGTCTCAGCCCATGGCCGCCAGCAGCGCGTCGCGCATGGCGTCGGGCCATGGCGTGGGGCGGCGACTGTCCCGCTCGACCAGGACGTGGGTGAAATGGGCGTCGGCGGCGGCCGTGTGGCCGGCTTCGGCGGGCGCGCCGAACAGCGCGGCCATCCACGTCACGCTGCTGGTGCCGATGCGGGCGACCTTCAGCCCCACCTCCACCTCCTGCGGGAAGGTGAGCGGCGCGTGGTAGCGGCACCCGGTCTCCACCACCAGCGCGATCACCGGGCCGGCGTGGATGTCGAGGCCGGCGCGGGCGATCATGTAGCGGTTCACGGCCGTGTCGATCAGCCCGTAATAGGCGGCGTTGTTGACGTGGCCGTAGACGTCGTTGTCCGCCCAGCGCGTCGCGAGACGGATCGAAACGGGAAACGCGCTGCGATCGGAGGGTTGCGGCCGGTGCTGCCGAGTGTCGTTCATCGCTGCGATCGCTCCCCGTTCGTCGTCGCACCTGTGTTGCCCATGCCGGCCCGCCGGGCAACATCCGTGTCGCTCATCCGACGAAACGCAGGTTGGGATGCTCGCCGGGTTCCGGCGCTGCGCCCGCCACCGCCTCGCCCTCCACCATCTCGCCATCGGCCTCGGCGAAGTGGCGCAGCAGCTCGGCCCGAACCGCTTCTGTAACAGCCGCGTTGCGCTCCTTGTGTACGCCGGAAAGGCTGGCGGCGCGGGCGAGCCACAGGGCGCGCGCGCGGGCGCTTGCCACCGGCCGGCCGCTCTCGTCGTCGTGCAACAGGCCGTCCGGGTCGATGCGGCCGGCGAGGCGGCGCAGGTTGATCCGGCCGTTGGCGGGCTTGTCCTCCTCGCGGTCCCAGGCGTGGTAGGCGGCATCGTAGCCGACGATGCGCACCTTGCTGCCAGCGCTCATCAGGTCGCCCGCCAACAGGTCGAGCCGCGCGTGGTTCAGCGTATCGTCCTGCCCGCCGTAGAAGATGGCAACGGGTGCGCCGCGGCTGCGATAGTCGACCAGCCGCAGCGCCTGCGAGCCGTAGCACGAGGCATGGCTGGCGAAAGCCGCCTCGCCGGCGCCGAACGCGCGGCGCATCTGGTCGAACGCCGACAGCAGCGCCGTTAGCCCCCCGGCCGCGAAGCCGAGGTGGTGGATGCGCTGCGGCGCGATGTCGGCGCGCTGCGTCAGCGCGGCGAGGGCGGCGAAGGCGTCGGCCAGCATCATCGCCTCGGTGACGCCGAGGAGGCGCATCGGCTGCGCCACGCCCCCGAGCCCGCGTCCGGCGAGGCTGTCCAGCACGAGAACGGCATAGCCGTGTTCGGCGAGATGGCGCGCATAACTCCGCTCCCGCGCCAGCTTGAGCCCGCCGCGCCCATCCGACACCACCACCGCGGGGTAGGGCGGGGCGATGTGAGCGGGCGGCCGGTAGAACTCGCCCTTCATCGTCAACCCCGGCGCCGCGCCCGCATCGGTGAACAGAACCGGGCTCGACGTATGGATCTCGACGAGTTCGTAGCGAATATCGTCCATCTCGGCCTTCCGCGGCCCGGCCGATGCCGGCGCCCTACGCAACTATACTCGGCTTTCGTGCGCAAATTCGAGCAGGCTGTCGCGCACCTCGCCCGCGTTCACCACACGCGGCACCTTATTTTGCCCGCCAAGCTTGCCGCGCGCTCGCATCCATGCGGCAAAGGCACCGGGCGGAACAAGGGCGACGTCGGGTTCCTGGAGTTGCACGTCGCCGCGCCGGTGCACCTCGTAGTCCTCGTTGCCCGCCTTCAGCGTACGGTCGACGACTTGGGCGAAGGTTTCGCGCTCGCCCGGCCGCGGCAGCCGCGACAGTTCCACCACGAACAGGTGCCGCCCCCGGCCATGACCGGCGTGCGGGTAGAGCGGCGTCACCGCGAACTCGGCGATCCCGACGCCGAGCGCGCCCGCTGCCGCGAGCACCGCCAGCTCCAGCTCCTGCCCGGACACATGCTCGCCGAACGCGCTCAGATAATAAGAGGTGCGCCCCGTCACGCGCACCCGCGGCGGATCGCCCTCCAAAAGCTCCACCACATCCCCGAGCCGGTAGGCGAACAGCCCGGCGCAAGTGGACAGCACCAGGCCATATTCGCCGGGCGGCGCGGTGCCCACCACGTAGCGCGCCGGGTTGGGCGCGTCCCACTCGGCGATCGGCACGAATTCGTAGAACAGGCCGATATCGAGGTTGAGGCGCATGCCGTCGTCGATGCCGCGATCGGCGCTGGCGACGAACCCCTCGCTGGCCGCGTACACCTCGCGCCAATCCACCGCCCCGGGCGGGACCCACTCGGCGAACAGCGCGCGGTAGGGCGCGAAGCTCATGCCGCCGTACACCATCAGCTCGAGCCGCGGATAGATCCGCCGCAGGTTCCGGACGCCGCCGGACAAGGCCGCGAGCCGCTCGAAGAACAGCAGCAGCCAGCTCGGCGTGCCCGCGATGGAGCGGATCGGCGCGTCGAGCGACAGCCGGGCGAGGCGGTCGATCTTGGCCTCCCAGTCCGCATCGAGGGCGTCGGCGAGGTCGGGGAACGCGTAAGGGGCGGCCCAGCGCGGGGTGGTGAGCCGGGCGATCGCCGACAGGTCGCCGCTGCGCACGCCGCCACCCAGATCCTCCATCGCCACCGAGCCGCCGAGCATGAAATTCTTGCCGCTCAGCACGTCGCTGCCGGGGTGGCGCAACACATGGTCGGCGAGAACGTCGAGCCCCGCCCGCGTGTTGGAGCGCACCATGTCGCGCGACACGGGCAGGTGCTTGGTCCGGCCGGAGGTGGTGCCGGAGGAGACGGCGAAAAAGGGAATGCGGCCCGGCCAGGTCACATCGTCGAGCACCGGAAAGGTGGCGGCGAAATAGTCCCGGCGGAAGTCTTCGTAGCTGCGCAGCGGCACGGCGCGCTGGAACTCGGCCACGGTGCGGATCGCGGCGAAGCCGTGGTCGCGGCCGAACCGCGTGTGCGCGGCGCGGGCGAGGAGGCGGCGCAGCGTGTCGGCCTGCGTCGCCACCGGGCTCCGGCGCGCGCGACCCCGCCGGCGCACGTGCGCGTAGGCGCGCAGGAGCGGCGTCGCGTCAAGCATGGCCGGGCGCGATGGCGGTGACGTGGGGGAACTCGCGGGCGAGCACGGACGCGCGGCGCGGCAGGCGCAGATAGTCGCCCCGCCGCCACGCGCCCACCATGTCGAACATGGTGCTCGAGCCCGGCCACCCGTCCTGCCCGCCGAGGAGCACCGAATAGGTCTCGTCCGGGTCCGAGAGGTCGGCGATGAAGCGGGCATTGGCACCGAACGTCGAGGCGTGCTCCTTGGCGGTGAAGGGATGGGCCGATTTCATCAGCGTCTCGTTCGTCCCGCCGGACGCGAACTCGATGGTCGGCAGCCGCGCCGAAAGCCACGGCAGGCGGGTCAGCGGATGACTGAGACGCACCTTGTGCAATCCGCCCCAGGTTCGGTGGCGGGCGTGCGGGCCTTGCGCGTTGTCGAGCGCCAGCGCCAGCGCTTCGGCCAGCCGGTCCGGGGCGGCGCCCTCCACGAGCCGCGTCAGCCGCACGAACGGGCGCCAGTGCTGGCTGAGCGAGGGGCCGGCGTCCTCCGCCTCCAGCGCATCGATCAGCGCCGCCGCGACCAGCTCGAAGGCGAGGGCGCCGCCGGACTCGCCGTCATAGCGCCCGTCCCACACCGCGAGCGCCGCGAGGACGGGCGATTGTGGCCGCACCGTGCCGCCGATGCCGGCGAGGTGCGCGGCGAGGGCGGCGGCCGGTCCGAGGTGGGTGTCGCCCTGGAAGGCGACCATGTCCGCGCGCGTCAGGTCCGTGCGTGTGCCGAGGAGGTGGCGCAGCCGCTCGACCCGGTGCGGATCGGAAAAGAACAGGCCGATGCTGACCGGGGAACCGTCCGGCTCGTCGTTGGCCGAGGCGACGAACCCGGCGGCGGGATTGTGCTCGCGCGGCAGGTGCTTCGCGGTCAGGATCGTCTGCCACTGGGCGCGCACGTCGGCGGCGCCGATCACCATGTCGGCGGAGGGCGCATGCGGGCGGGCCGGCACGTGGCAGGCGATCATCTTGCCGATGTCGCCGTCCGCCCCAGCCCAGACCATGTTGAGGCCGGGCAGGCCGATGCCGTCGACCGCATCGGCGAACGCCTCATGGTCGGCGGCGTGCATCAGCTTGAGGAACGGGGTGTATTCGTCGCTGGGTCGATGGCCCATCCAGTGCAGCGCCACGGCCTGGTGCGGCAGCGCGAACAGCGCCGTGCCGGAGACGACGGGGCCGAACGGGCTGTCCCTCAGCGTCCGCGTGGCGGGGCGCCGGCCGCGCACGGGGATCGTGACCTGCCGCTCGCTCACCGGCTCGCCGGCGACGTCGACCAGCGCGCTGGAGGTGGCGTGCGAGTTGGTGCCGCCCCAGGCGCCGTGGTCGTTGCGGCCCATGCCGAAGATCGGCAGCGCCGGCAGCATGATGCCCCATACGCTGAGCCCGGGGATGGCGAGGCCGGCGACGAGCCACGGGCTGGGCGCCGCGATGATCAGGTGCGGATCGGCGGCCAGGAGAGGCTTGCCGCTGCGGGTGCGCGATCCGGCGGCGGCGTAGGCGTTGCTGCCGTTGGGCGCGAAGGCGGTGGCGACCGCCCCGGCCGGCGATTGGGGGCCGAGCGGTCCGTCCTCCTGCGCCACGGCGGCAAATCCGGCGAATTCGCTCCACAGGGCGGCCCACGCCTTTTCGCCCCGTTCGCGGCGCAGCGTGGCGAGCGCGCGCCAGATGCGCCACGTGTAGTCGGCCGAGCAGAGCCGCGAGACGGCGAACAGATCCGCCACTGTCCACGCCTGCGGCCTGATGCCGAGCACGGCGAACTCCGGCGGCGGCGGCGCGCCGAGGGCGACGGCGTTGATGCCGTCGCGAAAGCCCTCGACATAGGCGAGCGTTCGCGGCGGCATCAGCGCGAGCGAGGCGGGGCCCGCGCGCGGGAAATCGACAACGTCTGGCGATTGCCGTTTTCGGTATCAAAGGTATCGGTTCTTTCTATTACCTGTCGAAAGGGCTGAGCGAAGCGGATTTTGTCGTTCCGGAAGCGCTCTGGTCGGTGGTGGGACTCGTCGTACTGCTATCAATCGTCGTCCACGGCCTCGCCGCCCGGTCCGTGATGAATTGGGTCGATCGCTCCCGGCAAACAGCCTAAGAATCTTTGCCGCACTACGATCCATTCCCTCTTCCAAGGCCACGAAGGATTGAATGACAGGCGACACGGCGTATTCGCTGGGAAAACGGGGAGGTCCCGGTAGATCTGATGCAACTGAAG
>JAUIJH010000235.1 GCA_030431335.1 Alphaproteobacteria bacterium | reverse complement strand
CGCCCTACGCCGCCCCGCGCCCGCCCCACCATGGCGCCCCGTGCCGACCTATGCCGCCCCCTGCCAGCCCTATGCCGCTCTGCGCCGCCCCGTGCCCGCCCAATGCCGCCCCGTGCCCCCTATGCCGCCCCGCGCTGGCCTATGCCGCCCCGCGCCGCCCTATGCCGTCCCGCGCCGCCCCCTCGCACCGCCCATCGGGCGGACAGCCCGCTTTCGCGGCGGCGGCGGGCGCGCTATCGTGCGGGCCTGATTTTTCCGCATCGGGGCCACATGGCGAGGCTCATCGTTTTCGTTTCGGCGCTGCTCGTCGCCGCCGCGACCGCCGCCCTCGCGGCGGAGCGGGAGCGCGCGCTGCCCGCGCCGCTCACCGATGCCGACTTCCGCCCCGTCGACCGCGCGGAGGCCGAGCTCGGCCAGCTCCTGTTCTACGACCCCGTCATCTCCGGCAACCGCAACATCTCCTGCGCCACCTGCCACCACCCGCGCTTCGGCACCGGCGACGGCCTGTCGCTGTCGCTCGGCGAGGGCGGGATCGGCCTCGGCCCCGCGCGCGTCGCCGACCCCGGCAACCTTCCCGAGCAGCGCGTCCCGCGCAACGCGCAGCCCCTGTTCAACCTCGGCGCCCTCGCGGTGCACACCCTCTTCCACGACGGCCGCATCGAGGCGGACCCCGCCCGCCCCTCCGGCTTCCGCACCCCGCTGGAGGGCGACATGCCGGCCGGCTTCGCCTCCATCCTCGCCGCGCAGACCATGTTCCCCGTCATCTCGCCCGACGAGATGGCCGGCCACTACAGCGAGAACGAGATCTCGCGCGCCGTGCGCCTCGGCCGCTTCACGGGGGAGGGCGGCGCGTGGGACCTGATCGCCGCCCGCGTCGCCGCGATCCCCGCCTATCGCGAGGGCTTCGCGGCGGTCTATCCCGCCATCGCCGCCGGCCGGCCGATTGGTTTCGCCGACGTCTCCAACGCCATCGCCGCCTTCATGGAGTTCGAGTGGCGCTCCGACGACAGCCCGTTCGACCGCCACCTCTCCGGCGAGGCGCCGCTGACGGGCGCCGCCAAGGAGGGCATGGACCTCTTCTACGGCGCCGCCGGCTGCGCCGATTGCCACAGCGGGCCGCTCCTGAGCGACTTCGATTTCCACGCCATGGGCGCCCCCCAGCTCGGCCCCGGCAAGGGCGCCCGCTTCGAGCTGCACGCCCGCGACGAAGGCCGCATGGAGGTCACCGGCCACCCCGCCGACGCCTTCCGCTTCCGCACGCCGCCCCTGCGCAACGTCGCCACCACCGGCCCCTGGGGCCACGCCGGCGGGCACGACGACCTCGCCACCTTCCTCGCCGACCACCTCGCCCCGAACGCGCACGCCCCCGCCCGCGCGGCGGTCCTGCCGCCGCTGCCCGGCATCGACGATTGGCGCATCATGGACGACCCGGCCGAGCAGACCGCGATCCTCGCCGCCGCCCGCCCCGACACGGCGCTTTCCGCCGGCGAGATCGCCGCCCTCGTCGCCTTCCTGGACGCGCTCACCGGCGATCGCGGGGCGGGCGGGCGCCTCGGCGTCCCAGCCACCGTCCCCAGCGGCCTCCCGGTCGAGCGCTGACGCCGCCGCCGCCTCATTTCCATTTGAAGTCCGGCGGCAATTTGTGCGTTAATCTATAGTATTAAGCCAAAGAGAGATATTATGTCTGCAACATTGCGAAAGCTCATTGCCGCCAACAGCGCGTTCATCGGCACCGACGGCAGCGATTTCGATTTCGACATCTTCCTCGCCTTCGCGCGCAAGGCCGAGCTGATCCCCGCCTTGTCGAACCCCTCCGTCGACGCGGACGATCTTCTCGACTTTCCGCTCGGCGGCGGCAATCTCTTCGACATCGCCGACAGGTTCGGCGTCGATCTCGTCGTCGGCGGCTCCGGCGCCGACCAACTCAGCAGCGGCGGCGGTGCCATCGTCGTCGCCGGCCCCGGCAACGACGGCGGCTATATCGAAGACGGCGCGGCCTTCGGCGGACCCGGCAGCGATTCCTTCGACGGCCCCGCCAGCTTCGTCCACGGCGGACCGGGCAGCGACTATTTTCGCCCCCACAACGGCATGATCATCGCCGACTTCACCCCGGCCGACACCCTCAATTTCTACGGCACGGCCTCGTTCCGGGAAGACCTCGTGTTCGAGGCGGACGGCAAGGGCAACACCATCGTGCGCTACCAGGATCGGGCCGAGGATGGCCACCTCGTCACCAAGAAGATGCTGCTTCTGGGCCTCGACCCGGCCGATATCGACCCCGCCAGCATCCTCACCGCCTCCGGGGACGACTATCCGGCGGACACGTCGACAACCGGGTTCATCCCCCTCGACGGCACCGCGGTCACCGGCTCGATCGGGGTGGGCGACGATGTCGACTGGTTCCGCGTCGAGCTGCCGATGGGCCAGGCCTACGAGTTCGATTTCACGGAAGACCCGATCTTTCTCAGCGCCCGGTTCTACAATTCGGCCGGCGAGCCGGTCGGCTATTTCGACGACGTGTGGTGGACCGACGAGCTCGTCGTGCAGAGCGCGCAGGGCGGCACCTACTATCTCGCCGTCAGCGCCTGGGAGCACTCCAGCGGCGACTACGAGATCAGCGCGGTGCCGACCGACGACACGCCGCTGTCGTTCATCTGAGCCGGCCGAACCGCGTCACCCGGTAGGGCGCCGGATCGGTGAACGGGGCCTCGCCCACCATCGTCTCGGCCAGCAGCCGGCCCGTCGCGGGCCCCAGCGTGAAGCCCAGATGGTGGTGCCCGAAATTGACGTGGAGCCCGTCGACGCCCGGCACCGGCCCGATCGCCGGCAGCATGTCCGGCAGGCACGGCCGCGCGCCCATCCACGGCACCGGCTCCACCGGATCGCCGAGCGGGAACAGCGCCCGCGCCAGCGGCTCCATCTTCGTCAGCTGCACCGGGCTCGGCGGGTCGTCGCGCCGCGCGAACTCGGCGCCAGTGGTCATGCGGATGCCGCGCCAGTTGGGCGTCAGCACCACGCCGGTGTCGTCCTCGGCCACCAGGTGGTTCAGCACCGCGTTGCCCTTGGGCTTGTAGTGCCGGTGATAGCCCCGCTTCACGCCCAGCGGCACCCGCACGCCGAACCGGCGCAACAGGTCGCCCGACCATGGCCCCAGCGCCACCACCGCCTCGCGCGCGCTCACCTCGCCCTCGGTCGCGGCAAGGCGGAACCCGCCGCCCGCCGTCGCCTCCAGCCCCATCGCGTCGCCGTCGACGAAGGTGCCGCCCTCGGCCTGGAACAGCGCCGCATAGGCCTTGCCGAGCCCGCCCGGATCGTCGATCCGCGCCGGGCTCGTCATGTGGACCGCGCCCACCATCGGCGCGGTGAGGTGGGGCTCGCAGGCGGCAAGGGCGGCCCTGTCCAGCACCTCGAAGGGAATGTCGAAGCGCTCGCGCACCGCCGCGTTCTCGGCGATGGCGCGCTCCAGCCGGGCCGTGTCGCGGTAGAGCCGCAAATATCCCGTCTCGTGCCAGAAATGCTCCGCCTTCGCGCGCTGCGACAGCGCCCGGTGCGCCGGCACCGCCTCGCGCACCAGCGGCAGGTTCGCCTGGGCCGTCGCCATCACGGCGGCGGGGCTGCCGGCCCGCGCGTAGGCGATCAGCCACGGCGCGGTGTGCCGCAGCGCCCGCCACGCCAGCCGCGCGTCGGTGCGCCGCCCCGCCAGCACGCCCAGGATCACCCGGAGATCGCGCGGGAACGCATAGGGCATCACCGCCTCGGCCTGGATCAGCCCGGCGTTGCCGTAGGAGGTTTCCTCCGCCGGCCCGCGCCGGTCGACCAGCGCCACGCTGCGCCCGCGCGCCAGAAGCTGCAGCCCCGTCGCGATGCCGACCATGCCGGCCCCCAACACGAGGACGTCGAACTGTTTCATTGGCCGGTCATTTCGAGGAAGGTGTGGACGGGCGCCGCCAAGTCGACGGTCGGCGGAAGCGGTGAATCTAATCCTGGCAACTTAATCGGCACCTGGGGAGAGACGTGATGAGACTGGCGGTCGCGTTCGCTGCACTTGCACTCGTTGGCCATGTCGGGGCGGCGGAGGCTTTCGAGATCGGCTTCGACTGGGAAGGCCTGAAGCTTTGTAACACCGGCCGCGCCAACACCGTCTCCAACCCTCGCTTCGTCATCAAGGACGTGCCTGCCGGCACGCAGTCGATCATCTTCAAAATGGTGGACCTGAACAACCCGCGCTACAACCATGGCGGCGGGACGGTGAACGTGTCGCAGTCCGGCACCCTGGCCCGCGGCGCCTTCCGCTACAAGAGCCCATGCCCGCCCCGCGGCAGCAACACCTACGAGTGGACGGCCACCGCCAAGGCGGGCGCGGGCGGGCGGGGCAAGACGCTCGCCGTCGCCAAGGCGCGGCGCCGCTACCCCGAGTAGCGCTTTACCGGGCGGTCCGCATCGTGCAACTCGCCCCGGTGAACAGATATCGGGGCGAGACCATGAGAAGCGAAGACACCAAGATCAGCACCCACCAGACGGCCACCGATCCGCGCAACGACGCGCTGATGCTCTACGTCGACGGCCGCATCGTGCCCAAGGCGGAAGCGGTGGTGTCGATCTACGATTCGGGCTTCATGCTGGGCGACGGCATCTGGGAGGGCGTGCGCCTGCACAACGGCGTGTGGGCCTTCCTCGACGCCCACCTCGACCGCCTGTTCGAGGCCTCCCTCGCCCTCGACCTCGACATCGGCAAGACCCGCGCGGAGCTCAAGGCCGCGCTCGACGAGACCGCCGCCGCCAACGGCATGGAGACCGACGCGCACGCCCGCCTCATGGTCACGCGCGGGCGCAAGTCGGCGCCCTTCCAGCATCCGCAGTTCTCCCGCTGGGGCCCCACCATCGCCATCATCGTGGAGCACTCCAAGCCGTCGATCCCGCGGCCGATCCGGCTTGCCAGCGTCGCCCACCACCGCGGCCTGCCGCTGACGCAGGACGCCAAGCTCAACTCGCACTCCAAGCTCAACTGCATCCTCGCCTGCATCGCGGCCGAGAAGGCGGGGGCGGACGAGGCGCTGATGTTCGACCCCTTCGGCTTCGTCAACACCACCAACGCCTGCAACTTCTTCATCGTGCGCAAGGGCGAGGTGTGGACCTCCACCGGCGACTACTGCATGAACGGCATCACCCGCGGCCACGTCGTCGCGCTGTGCCGCGAAAACGGCATCCCGATCTTCGAGCGCAACTACTCGTTGGTCGATGCCTACGGCGCCGACGAAGCCTTCATGACCGGCTCGTTCGGCGGCCTCACCCCGGTCGGCTCCATCGACCACCGGCCGATGCCCGCCGCCCCCGGCCCGATGACCGATCGCCTTTCGAGCCTTTACCGATCTCTGATTGAAAGCCACTGTGGTGGCGCGGGGGCTGCATAGGCCCCACCAAGGACCGAAAAAGGAGAAATCATGCGACATCTGATTGCAGGAGCGGCGGCGCTCCTATTGGCCGCGGCACCGGCCATCGCAGCCGAGGTCGGGCCGACCGTCCAGGCGATCAAGGACCGCGGGTCGCTTCTTTGCACGGGCCACAACGGCTCCTATCTCGGCTTCGCCGAGGTGGACGACAGCGGCAAGTGGTCGGGCTTCGACATCGAGTTCTGCAAGGCGCTCGCCACCACCATCCTCGGCTCGCCCGATGCCTTGCAGATCATCCCGGTGTCGTGGGCGCAGCGCTTCCCGGCGCTCCAGTCGGGCGACATCGACGTCATCATCAAGGTCACCGGCTGGACCATGAGCCGCGACACCGAGCTCGGCCTCCAGTTCTCGCGGCCCTACTTCATCGGCCCCACCAACATCCTGGTGCGCGCCGACCTCGGCGCCGAGACGGCCGAGGATCTCGACGGCGGCGTGTTCTGCATCAACGCCGGCACCTCCATCGAGCGCATCACGGCCGACTACATGGGCGCCAGGGGCATCGAGTACGAGAGCCTCACCTTCGACAAGCCCGAGGAGCTGCGCTCCGCCCTCTATAACGGCCGCTGCGACGCGCTCGCCGGCTTCGGCCCCTTCCTCGCCGCCACCCGCTTCAACGCCCCCAACCCGGACGATTTCGTCATCATGGACGAGGTGCTGGCGCTGGAGCCGGAAGCCATCGCCGCCCGCCAGGGCGACGACCAGTTCATCGACGTGATCAACTGGATGGTGCACTCGCTGCTGTTCGCCGAGGAGAACGGCATCACCTCGCAGAACATCGACGAGGTGAAGGCCAATCCGCCGTCGGCCTCCGTGGAGCGCTTCCTGGGCGTGTCGCCGGGCTATGGCGAGCGCCTCGGCCTGCCGGACGACTGGGCCTACAAGATGATCAAGGAGAACGGCAACTACGCCGAGATCTACGAGCGTACGGTCGGCGAGGGCTCGGCCTACAAGCTGCCGCGCGGCAAGAACAATCTTTGGTACAACGGCGGCCTTCTCTACACGCTGGTCCTCGACTAGCGGCGTGCTGCGCGTTCTCAAGAACCGCCGTGTGCGGGGGTGGCTCATACAGGCAGCCACCCTCGCCATCGCTGTCGGCCTTGTCGCGACGTTCGTCACCACGGCGCGCGAGAATCTCCTCAACCAGGGGATCGCGACCGGCTTCGGCTTCCTCGACCGCTCCACCGGGTGGCCGATCAACTTCGCGCTGATCGACGTCTCGGACCGGTCTTTCTACTGGCAGGTGCTGCTGGCGGGCTTTCTCAACACGCTCCTCGTGGG
>JAUIJH010000234.1 GCA_030431335.1 Alphaproteobacteria bacterium | reverse complement strand
CGGGCGGATCACGTTGAGGAGGTAAACGTCGAGCCCGCGGTGCCAGTCCTCGTCGGAGATCTCCAGCACCGGCCCCTTCGGCCCGTGCCCGGCCGAATTCACCAGGACATCGACGCGCCCCCACCGCTCCACCGCGCCATCCACGAGGCGGGCGAGGTCGGCATTGTCGAGATTGGAGCCGGTCACCCCGAACCCGCCCAGCTCCGCCGCCAAAGCCTCACCCTTGCCCGAGGACGACAAGATCGCGACGTTGTACCCGTCCGCGGCCAGCCGGCGGGCCGCGCCCGCGCCCATGCCGCTGCCGCCCGCGGTGATCAGGGCCACTTTGTTCTTGTTCATTTGAGTTCCTCGCAATTGTCGATAGCAGTCATTTCGCCGCACCTTATAGAGTAAGCTCTGTCTATCGTTGGGAAGCGGCGGCGGGGTAATCTCGCATCGCCTGGGGAGCGCTAGCCGAAATGGCCTATTGGCTGTTCAAATCCGAGCCGAATGCGTGGAGTTGGGACGATCAGGTCGCTGCCGGCCGCAAGGGGTCGGAGTGGGATGGCGTGCGCAATTTCCAGGCCCGCAACATGATGCGGGCCATGAACAAGGGCGACCGCGGTTTCTTCTACCATTCGGTGGATGCCAAGGAGATCGTCGGCATCGTGGAAGTCATCAAGCCGGCGCATCCCGATTCCACCGACGACACCGGCAAGTGGGAGTGCGTCGACTTGCGCGCTGTCGAGCCGCTGAAAAATCCTGTCAGTCTCGAAACGGTGAAATCCGAGCCGGCCCTCGCCGACATGGTGCTGGCCAAAAATTCCCGCCTATCCGTGCAACCCGTGACCGACGACGAATGGGCGACCGTCCTTCGACTCGCGAAAGGCGCCTGAGCCGATGCCCCGCCGAGAATTCGTCAGCGCCAACACCGTCCTGACGACGACACCGCTCGTGCCCGAGATCGTGCTGTATCTCGCGGACGAGGCCCTGCCCCTGTGGAGCCGGACCGAGGAAGAGCTGGCCAATTCCGGGCTGCCGCCGCCCTTCTGGGCCTTTGCGTGGGCCGGCGGGCAAGCGCTCGCCCGGTATGTGCTGGACAATCCGGACCTCGTCGCCGACCGGCGCGTGCTGGACCTGGGCGCGGGCGGGGCGATCGCCGCCATCGCAGCCGCCAAGGCCGGCGCCTCCTACGTGATGGCGAGCGAGGTGGACGAGTTCGCCCTGTCGGCCATCGCCCTCAACGCCGCCGCCAACGGCGTCGTGGTCACCACGCTGCCCGGCGACATGCTCGACGAATCGATCGAGGCCGACGTCATCCTGGTCGGCGACATGTTCTATGAGCGCGCCCTCGCCGAGCGCACCTTCGCCTTCCTGTGCCGCGCCGCCGACATGGGCGTCGTGGTGCTGATCGGCGACCCCTGCCGCACCTACCTGCCCCAGCAGTCGCTCAGCGCGGTGACCACCTACGACGTACAAACGCCGCGTACGCTGGAAGATCGCGACGTGAAGCCCACCACGATCTGGCGCATCCGCCCGAGCGACGGTGCCCGCGCCGTGGCCCCGGAGACGCAGGCCGCGCAATAAGATGAGCCGGCTCAGTAGGCGCTTAGGCGGCTACTGAGCGTCGTGAAATATGATGCCGAGCGTCATGCGGGAGCCGCTGCGCACGCGGCTGACGCCGTGGCGCAGGGTGGCGCGGCTGTCGCCCCGCGCTCCGCGACGCGGCCTGTGCGCCGTCGCGAACAGCGCGCCCTCGCCCGCGCCCAGCGCCACCACCTCCGCCCGCGACTGCATGCGCGGCCGCTGCTCGGTGAGCACCAGTTCGCCGCCGGCAAAGGTGGCCGGGTCCGACAGCAGCACCACGAGCTGCAGCGGAAACGCCACCGCCCCGTAGAGATCCTGGTGCAGGCAGTTGTAGTCGCCGGCGCCGTATTTCAGGAGCAGCGGCGTCGGCTTGGTCTGTCCGGCGGCATGGCACTGCGCCAGCATGTCGTCGAGCGTCGTCGGAAAGGGCGCCTGCCCGAGGCGGGCCGCCCAGCGGTTGGCGGTGCGGACCGCGTGCGGATAAACGCCCTGCCGCAGCCGCGCCACCGCCGGCGGCAACGGGTTGGCGAAATACTGGTATTCGCCCGCGCCGAACCCGTGCCGCGCCATCACCACCCGGCTGCGGAATTCTCCCGTGTCGTAGAGCGCCGCCAGCGCGCGGCAGGTGTCCGCGCCGAGCAGCGGGCCCGTGCGCGCCACGCCGTACGCGTCGAGCTCCGCCTCGATGCGCGGCCAGTCGAGCCCGTCGATATCAGCGTCCACCGGCTTCGGCCTCCAGCAGCGCCTTCTTGCGCGTGACGCCCCAGCGGTAGCCCGCCAGCGAGCCGTCGGCGCGGACCACCCGGTGGCACGGGATCGCCACGGCGATGCGGTTGGCGCCGCACGCCCGCGCCACGGCCCGGTGCGCCGCCGGCGCGCCGATGGCGGCGGCGATCTCGCCATAGGTCGCGGTGGTGCCAACCGGAATCCGCCGCAGCGCCGCCCACACCCGCTCCTCGAACGCCGTGCCGCGAATGTCGAGCGGCAGCTCCGCCGCCTTCTCCGGCTCCGTTACGGCGGCGACGATCTGCGCCATCAGCGCCTCGAAATCCGCACCGCCCGCCACCAGCAAGGCCTGGCCGAAGCGCTGCCGCACCGCCTCGAGGCCGGCCTCGCCGTCCGCGCCGAGCTCGATCGCGGCGATGCCGCGGCGCGAGAACGCCGCCGTCACCGTGCCGAGCGGGCAAGGCGCCTGCGCCGTGACGATGATTTCGCCCTTGCCGCCCGCCGCCAGCGCCGCCGGGGCCAGCGCGAACCGCCGCGCAGCCGCCTCGTAGAACCGCGACAGGCTGCCGAAACCGGCGCCGAAGGCGGCATCCGTCACGCGCCCCTCGCCGGCGAGGAGGTTGGCGGCGCGCCGCGCCCGTGCCGCTTCGCCGTAGGCCTTGGGCGTCAGCCCGGTGTGGGCCTTGAAGATGCGGTGGAAGTGGAAGGCACTGAGCCCCGCCACGGCCGCCAGCGCCGCCAGGTTGGGCGGCGTGTCGGCCGTCTCCAGCGCCCGGCAGGCGTCAGCGACGGCCAATGCGTCGCGCTGGGCCTTCGAGATTTCGTTGGGCCGGCAGCGCTTGCAGGCGCGGAAACCCGCCGCCTCGGCCTCGCGCGGCAGGGCGAAGAAGCGCACGTTGCGGCGCAGCGGCCGCCGCGCCGGGCAGCTCGGCCGGCAATAGACGCCGGTGGTCGCCACGGCGAACACGAAGCTGCCGTCCTGCGCGTCGTCGCGCGCGAGCACGGCCTGCCAGGCTTCCTCCGCCGGTACGGTTTGGTTGAGGGACATCGCGTTTCTCCCGATCATCTGGGCGCAATGTGGACCGCGCCGGCGCCGGCGCCTCCCCGATGCTTGCTGTCAAACCCGGTCTATCGGCCGGCGGCCTCGCGGCCGGCGATCTCACCGCCGATGAAGCACTCGGCGAGGTTGCCACCCGACATATAAAGGTGCCCGAACGCGCTGCCGAGTTCCCCGGCCGCATAAAGCCCCGCGATCGGTGCGCCAAAGGGGTCGAGCACCCGCTGGCGTGCGTCGTGGACCGGCCCGCCCTGCGTGTTGGAGACGATCGGCCACACCTCAGCCACGAAGAAGGGCGGCATCAGCGGCTTCAGCGAGCTGGGCGGACGACCCAAAAACGCGTCCTCGCCCATGGCGCAGGCGGCGTTCCAGTGGGCGAGCGTATCGGTCAGCGCCGCCGGGTCCGCGCCGATCAGCGCGGCCAGCGCGTCCACATCGTCGGCGCGGCGGATCAGCCCGGACGCGACCTCGGCGCCATTGTCGGCGCTCCAGCCGAGTCGCGCCGTGGGGTGGTTGAAGGTGGGCTTGCCGAGCGGGTAGGAGGCGAGCCCCTCCGCGTCCGTCACCAGGAAGGCGGGCTGGCGGGCGTGGCGCTGGCGCACCGGGTCGTAGCGGTCGAACGGGCGCGCGCCGGTGTCCTGCACATAGGGCTCGTACTCGTTCATGAAGCGCCGGCCGTCGCGGTCGACCAGGATCCACGCCATCTGCGGCACCTCGCGCGGGTCGCCCGGCGTCCAGTCCGGCAGCCGCTTGACGCGCACGCCGAACGGGTAGGCCGGGTCCGTCGCCCGAAATCCGTAGGAGCCGTGATAGTGCCACATGTGCCAGAGGTCGGCGCCCACGGCCTGCGCCATCCGGATGCCGTCGCCGGTGTTGTGGGCATAGGCGGCGTTGAGCGCCGGCCCGCCGGGCCAGAACTGCGCCTGCATCGCCGCGTTGCCCTCGAAGCCGCCGCAGGCGAGCACCACGCCCCGCGCGGCGCCCACCGCCTTCCCTGTGGCGAGGACGACGCCGTCGACGCGCCCGTCGGCCGCGCGCGACAGCCGCTCCACCGCCTGCCCCAGCCGCACGGTGACGGGCGCCGCCGCCACATTGTGAGCCAGCGTATGAAACAGCATCGCCCCGGCCGGCGCCCCGGCAACCTGCGGATAGGTTGCCGAAAGATCGAGCCCGTCCACCGCCTCGACATAGACGAAGCCGAACGTCTCATAGCCCGGCAGCGGGTAGTTAGCCGGCGAAGCACGGCGCGAAACGGTGGCGCCCGCCGCCTGCGCCAGCGCGCGCACGCGCGGCTCCAGCGAGGCCATGCCTTGCGCCAGGCGCTCCAGCACGGGGGCGGGCGTCTTGCCGCCGCAGGTCGCCGTGAGGTAGGCGAACGCGTCCGCAGCATCGTCCGCCACGCGGAGCCCGCCGGCCGAGCAGACGGAGATGCCCCCCGGCGTCACGTTCTTCTCCAGGAGGAGGACGCGCGCGCCCGCCTCCGCCGCCGCGAGCGCCGCCATGCCCCCGGCAAAGCCGTAGCCGACGACGATCACGTCGAAGCCGCTCTCGTCGAACGCGCTCACGGGGCGAGGTCGGGATAAAGGGCGACGAGGCCGGCCACCAGCTCACCCACCATCGCGTCGAGCGCGCGCCGGCCCTTCTCCACGGTGGCGAGCGTCGGGTCGCCACGGGCGCCGCGCGCGCTGTAGTCGGGGCCGGCGGCAGGGTCGTCGCAGAAGATGACGGGCTGTGCGAACACCGAGCGGGGCGCCTCGCGCATGTTGCCGTAGTCGGGCACGGCGCGGTCGAGGTGCACGCGGGCCGGGTCGATCGCCAGCATCACCGAGGTCTCGTGCTCGTCCGCATGGCCGCCGAGGGCCTGCTCCATGTCGCCCCGCGTCGTCATCCCGAACACGCGGATGTGGGAGTAGGCGACACGCACGCCGTGGGCGCTGTAGATGTCGCGGCACACGTTCTCCACCGTGCCCTCGGTGGACACGCCCGTGTTGATCAGCGCGATGCGGCGGACGCCCTGGCGCACGAAGCTCTCGATTAGCTCCGTCAGCAGCGCATGATAGGTGGCGCTCGAAAGGTGCTGGCTGCCGGGGTAGCGGTGGAAGGCGGGGTAGTAGCCGAACCCCACCACCGGGGCGACCACAACGGGCAGGCGCGCGCGCACCTCCTCGCCCAGCCGCTCGGCGATGATCGCGTCGGTCGCCAGCGGCAGGTGGTGGCCGTGCTCCTTGGCCGCCGCGCCGATGGGGATGACCACCGGCGCATCGCGGGCGATCCATTCGGCGGCCTCCGGAAAGGTGAGGTCGCCGAGCCGGACGCCGCGCGGGGCCGCCGTCACAGGTGCGCTCCCAGGAAGCGCTTCACGTCGGCGCTCCAGACCACGATGCCGTCGCGGTAGAGGAAATGCCCCTCGTCCTTCGACAGCCCGAGCGGCGGGTAGACCTTGGATTCCACCGGGATCGCCGCGCCTTCCAGCCCCTCGGCCAGCTCGATGGTGGGGCGGACCGAATAGTCGTTGGCCGCCTGCAGGAAGAAGATCGGGCACGTCAGCCGCGCGGCGGCCTCGTGCATGGTGGCGCGCAGGGCCGGGGTCTTCTCCCAGTTCATCGCCGCGCCGGCGAACTCCACGGCACAGCGGAAGCGCCCCGTCTTGGCGGCGGCGAGGAGGGTCACCGTGCCGCCGAAGGAGGAGCCCATCACGCCGATATGGTCGGCATCGATCCCCTCCAGCTCGCTGACGTGGTCGAGGGCGGCGATCACATCGTCGCTCTCGCCGTCGAGGCGGGCGGCGAGGCGTTCGTCGTAAAGCGGGGTGCCGAACTCGGCGTCGATCTCCTCGCGCCACGGGGTGCCGGGCGAATTGCCGTAGCCGCGCCGGTGCGGCAGGAACGAGGCGATGCCCCAGCTCATCAGCAAGGCCGCGACGCCTGGGCGGCAGAGGTCGCTGGTGCCCTGAGAGATCGATGAGCCGTGGTTGGTGATCATGAGCGGAAACGGCCCAGGCCCCGGAGGCAGGTAGAGGAAGCCGTGCAGCTCGCGGCCCGCGCTCATGAAGGTCTGCTCGGTGGGGACGATGGGAAGGCCCGCGATGTCGGTGTCGGTCAGCACCGAGCGCACGGGGCCATCGACGGGGCGTAGGATGACGCGGTCGAAGTGGTCGATCAGCGTGCGCATTTCGGCGCGCACGGCGGCGAAGGCCTCGCTTTTGGCGCGCGCGTCGAGGTCGGCGTCGTGCTGGGCGACTGTGTCGAAGCGGGCCTCCCAGAAGATCCACGGCACGCCGTCGATGTCGCCGTCGAAGATGGTGCCGGCGGCAAGGCCCTCGGCGAGGCGCACGGCCGAGGCGCGGCGGCGCGTCGCCAGCACCTCGGCGTGCTTGCCGGGCTTGGGAAGGTAGCAGGTGCGTTCGATGATCATGCGGCGGCTCCGAGGTGGAAGTGGCAGCGCACCATACCGC
>JAUIJH010000233.1 GCA_030431335.1 Alphaproteobacteria bacterium | reverse complement strand
ATCTCGCCGAGGATGTGCAAGCGGCCACCCTTGGCCTGGTCCAGCGCCACCTTCATGATCTCTTCGGTGATGCCGTCGATCTTGATGTCCATCTGCAGCGACGTGACGCCGTTCTCGGACCCGGCCACCTTGAAGTCCATGTCGCCGAGGTGGTCCTCGTCGCCCAGGATGTCGCTGAGGACGGCGAACTTGTCGCCTTCCTTGATGAGGCCCATGGCGATGCCCGCAACCGGCGCCTTCAGCGGCACGCCGGCATCCATCAGCGCCAGCGAGGAGCCGCAGACGGTCGCCATCGAGGAGGAGCCGTTCGACTCGGTGATCTCGGAGACGACGCGGGTGGTGTAGGGGAAGTCGTGGTGGGCCGGCAGCATCGGGTGCACGGCGCGCCAGGCGAGCTTGCCGTGGCCGATCTCGCGACGGCCGGGCGAGCCCATGCGGCCCGTCTCACCGACGGAGTAAGGCGGGAAGTTATAGTGCAGCATGAAGTGCTGCTTGATGGTGCCTTCCAGGAGGTCGACGAACTGCTCGTCGTCGCCGGTGCCCAGCGTGGCCACCACCAGCGCCTGGGTCTCGCCGCGGGTGAACAGCGCCGAGCCGTGCGCGCGCGGCAGGATGCCGACCTCGCACGAGATCGGACGCACCGTTTCCAGGTTGCGGCCGTCGATGCGGGTCTTCTCGTCGAGGATCTGGCCGCGAACGATGCCGGCCTCGGTCTTCTTGAACAGATCGTTCAGCACCTGCTTGGTGGGGCCTTCTTCGCCCTCGCCCGGCAACAGGGCTTCCATCACCTTGGCCTTGACCGCGTCGATGGCGTTCTTGCGCTCGGTCTTGCTGGGGATGGCGTAGGCGGCCTTGAGGCCCTCGCCCGCCAGATCCTTCACCTTGGCAACGAGGTCGCCATGGTCGGGGACCTGGTGCGGACGCGGCTCCTTGGCGGCCTTCTCGGCGAGGTTGATGATCGCGTCGATCACCGGCTGGAAGCCACGGTGGCCGAACATCACGGCGCCGAGCATGATTTCTTCGGACAGCTCCTTGGCTTCCGATTCCACCATCAGCACCGCGTCGCCCGTGCCGGCGACGATCAGATCGAGGACCGAATCCTCCATCTGGTCGAGCGTCGGGTTGAGGACGTATTCGCCGTCCACATAGCCGACGCGAGCACCGCCGATGGGGCCCATGAACGGCGTGCCCGACAGCGTCAGCGCCGCGGAGGCGGCGACCATCGCCACGATGTCCGGCGCGTTCTCGAGGTCATGCGACAGCGTGGTGATGACCACCTGCGTGTCGTTCTTGTAGCCGGGCGCGAAGAGCGGGCGGATCGGCCGGTCGATCAGGCGCGAGGTCAGCGTCTCGTGCTCGGAGGGACGGCCCTCGCGCTTGAAGAAGCCACCGGGGATCTTGCCGGCCGCGAACGCCTTTTCCTGGTAGTTCACGGTGAGGGGGAAGAAGTCGAAGCCGGGCTTGGGCTCCTTCTCGGAGACGACGGTGGCGAGCACGGTGGTCTCGCCGTAGGTCACCATGACCGCGCCGTCGGCCTGGCGGGCGACCTTGCCGGTCTCGAATTTGAGGGTGCGACCGCCCCACTCGACGGTCTCTGTCTGGTAGTCGAACATGTCTTGCCTTTCGTACATCGGTTTCCGGCGCACGGGCGGGCAAGACGACGAGCGGCTGCGCTGCGCAGCGGCTGGCAATCCTGCCCCACCCCTGGGGGCCGGCGGCCTTCGTGGCCGGGCGCGGGATCGTCCCGCGACGTCGAGGGGCCGCCTCGCGGCGGCCCCTGAATGAGCGCTAGCGGCGCAAGCCGAGGCGCTGGATAAGGGTCTGGTAGCGCGCTTCGTCCTTGCCCTTCACGTAGTCGAGCAGGTGGCGGCGCTGCGACACGAGCCGCAGCAGGCCGCGGCGCGAGTGGTTATCCTTGGCGTGGGTCTTGAAGTGCTCGGTGAGGTTGACGATCCGCTCGGTGAGCAACGCAACCTGCACTTCCGGCGAACCCGTGTCGCCGTCCTTCGAGCCATATTCCTTGATCAGCGCCTGGCGGCGCTCTGCAGTGATCGACATCGATAACTCCTATCGTCTAGAGGAATCGCGTCTGGCCGGGATGTCGTCCAGCCAGCGCGGGAAACTCGTGTGTCGTCGTGGGGGTCACGAGCCGGTCGCAACGATCGGCTCGGACGTGGCAGGCGACGGGCTCCGCCGCCTGCTCAATTGCAGGTGATGGCGCGCCAATCAACCCATCCGTAGTTCGCATCGGGCTCGTCCGGCATCCGGACCAGCACCCAGGGGTATCCTCTGTCGTCGGTGGCCGACGTTACGATCTCCACCACGGTGCCGAAGGCGATCCGTGTCCGAACGCCGCCTTGGTCGGGCAACCGGCGCGCCGCATACGAAGAACCCGCGCGATCGTTGACCGCGCAGGTAAGCGACGCCGCCTGGCCCGATGTTGCCACGCCGAGGCCAATGGAGGCGGCCACGATTACAACGGGTAGAAACCGCATCCGCCCCAACCATACATACATAGTTCGCATTCGCCGAGTTCACTACCCCACAACTGGACGAAATGCAAAAGCCCGCGAATGCCCACAAGCCCGCACGGACGCGGGAATGCCGGGCATTCGTGCTTGCGTCAAGGCCGCTGCCGCGACAGGTTGGCCCCGCACGCATCGCGCCATTGCCGCAGGGAGATCTCGACATGTTCAACCGGTTCGCCGCCGCCCTCTTGACCGGCCTTCTGTTCGTCGCCGGAGCGGGCCTCGGTGCGCGCGCGCAGCAGCCCGCCGTGGACGCCGACGTGCTCGGCACCCAGGGTTTGAGCGATGACGAGGCGAACGGCATCAAGACGATGATCGAAGCCTGGACCAAGGACCTGCTCGCCGATAATCTCGCCGCGTGGGACAAATACTGGGCCGATGACGCGGTGCTCGCGCCTCCCGGCGAGGATCGCCTCGTCGGCAAGGCCGACATCACCGCCTTCGCGAAAAAGAATTTCGGCTCCGGCAGCGGCTTCTCGTTCGACAACTGGTCCATCGCAGGGCGCGATGATCTCACGGTGATCACCAACACCGTCACCTGGCAACCCACCGGCGGTGACAGCCAGACCTACAACCAGATGATCGTGCTGCGGCGCGAGAGCGGCGGCGATTGGCGGGTCCAGTCGGTGCTCTACACCAAGACGCGCTGAAGCGGCCGGCTGCGCGCCAACAATCCCTCCGAGTCCAAGATCGGCGCGCCCAGCGCCACGCGCAGCCGGGCGCGCGCTCCTCGGCGTGGGCACGGCCCTTACTGGGTGCTGGCGCGGTCCTGACGCGCCTTGCACCCGCTAAGGCGGGATCGTGCGATGGCGGCTCCGGCCGGCCTCGCCGCGGCACCCGCGAAATCAGATGCAGGCGAACGTGCTCGTTTCGACCCAGCCATAATAGTCGCTGGCGCGGGGCGGCTTGATGCGGACCCAAAGGTCGGTGAAGGGGCTGTAGGGCGCGTCCATCACCTCCACCAGCATGCCGCTGGGCAGATTGCCCCACACCTCCCCGCGCGGCTCCTCGTAGACCTCGACGGAGCCGCCCGGCGCCTCGATGGTGCAAAGGTTGCCAGTGTCCACGATGTAGGGCGGCGGGGCGGGAAGCGGCAGCACCAGGTCGGCCGCGATGGCTCTGGCGCCAACGATCGGCGCTGCCGCGAGGGCAAGGGTCGCAGCGACAGCCGCGACGACGACGGCGCTGCAGGAGAGGATTTGGCGCATGGGTGGCGGGCTCCGTTGGCATCACGGGGATCCGCCGGCGCGCGCGAGCGGGTCACCCCCGCTCGGGTTTTATCGCACCATGCTGTGCCCGGCGTAGCGCATGCGCCCGCCGCACCGGGCGATCGGCCAAGCGCTGGAACCGGTTGGGCGAGCTCGTGCCCACCCAAACCGCCCCAGCTTTTTCGGTCGCGTTCTTCCCAGCTCGCTCGCCGGCAAGCTCGTAAGCTCTACGCGTCCGCCTGCGACGCCTCGACGGGCTCGGCGGCTTCGGGCGCCGCCGGTTCCGGCTTCTTCGGCATGATGACCATGCGCCGGCGCGGACTGCGGAAAACCCGCACCGGGTGCAGCGAACCCTCCTGCAGACGGCACAGCGCCACCAGCTCGCCCGCATTGAGCGCGCCGATGTCCTCGTCCGCCCCGAACGCCAGCAGTTCGCGCATGATGGCGGACTGCCCGCGGCGCAGGCGGCCGGCCGCCACGCGGTCGATTTCCACCGTGGCGAGCCCCTCCAGAGCGGCGGAGGGCTGGCGCATGTGCGCGTCGATCATCGCCTGCGGATCGGCTTCGCCAGCCTGCAAGGCGGCGAGCGTCACCATGTCGTCCTCGTCGAAGGGGCCGACGCGGGTGCGCCGCAGCGCGCTCACGTGCCCGGCGGTGCCCAGCATTTCGGCCAGATCGCGGGCGATGGAACGCACATAGGTGCCCTTGCCGCAATCGGCCTCCAGGGTCACGCTGTCCGCTTCCGGCTCGCCGACGATGGCGAGGCGGTCGATGGTGACCGTGCGCGCCTTCATCTCCACCTCGATGCCTTCGCGCGCGAGATCGTAGGCGCGCTGGCCATCGATCTTCACGGCCGAATAGCGCGGCGGGATCTGCGTCACTTCGCCCACGAAGCGCGGCAGTGCCGCCTCGATCTCGGCCCGCGTGGGGCGCGCATCGCTGGTGCGGATGACCGCCCCGTCGGCGTCGTCGGTATCGGTCGCCGCGCCCCAGGTGACGGTGAAACGGTAGCGCTTGGCGCCATCCACCACGAAGGGCACCGTCTTGGTCGCTTCGCCGAAGGCGAGCGGCAGCAGGCCGGAGGCGAGCGGGTCGAGCGTGCCCGCGTGGCCGGCCTTGTCGGGCAGGAAGAGCCGCTTCACCGCGCCGAGCGCCTGGGTGGAGGTGAGCCCGATCGGCTTGTCCAGGATCAGCCACCCGTCCAGCGCATTCTTCGGCTTGCCGCGCCGGCGGTTGCCGTGCCCCTTGAGCTTGGGCATGGGCATGGGGCGCTCGGCGGGCTCGGTGTCCCGCGCGAGGTCGAACGTCTTAATCATTATTATCCTCTTCGCGCTCGATGTCGGCGGCGACCTTCGGTTCGGCCAGAGCCTCGCGCAGGACGTCGTCATCGTCGAAACGGGTGTCGAGGCGGAAGCGAAGCTCCGGCATGAATTTGAGCTGGCGGATTCTCTTGGCGAGTTCGCCCCGCAACGGCTTGGCCGAGCGGGCGAGCGCCTTGACGATGCGCTCGCCATCGCCGCCGCCCAGCGGCATCACGAAGACGGTGGCCACCTTGAGATCGGGGCTCATGCGCACTTCGGGGACCGTGATGGGCCGCCCGTCGAGATCGGGATCGTGGATCACGCCGCGGACGAGCACGTCCGACAGTGCGTGGCGCACGAGCTCGCCAACGCGAAGTTGGCGCTGTGAAACAGTCATTTAAACCTCAAGGGCTGACGCGCCGGGATTCGGACCCGCGCGCGTTACCTCAACCGGCGGGGCGGCCCCGCCTGCCCCGCTATCCAATCGTCAGGCGAGCGAGCGCTCCACCTCTTCCACTCGGAAGCACTCGATCACATCGCCTTCGCGAATGTCCTCGTACTTCTCGAAGGCCATGCCGCACTCCTGGCCGACCTGGACTTCCTTGACCTCGTCCTTGAAGCGCTTGAGCGTCTTCAGCATGCCCTCGTGGATGACCACGTTGTCACGCAGCAGGCGCACGCCGGCACCACGCTCGACCATGCCCTCCGTCACCCGGCAGCCGGCGACCTTGCCGACCTTGGTGATGTTGAAGACCTGCAGGATCGACGCGTAACCGATGAAGGTCTCGCGGCGCTCCGGCTTCAGCATGCCGGACATGGCGTCCTTCACGTCGTCGATCAGGTTGTAGATGATCGAGTAGTAACGGATCTCCACGCCTGCGCGCTCGGCCGCCTCGCGCGCCTGCTTGTTGGCACGCACGTTGAAGCCGATGATCACACCGCCGGTCGCCGAGGCGAGCGTGACATCCGATTCGGTGATCGCGCCGACACCCTGGTGCAGGATGCGTGCGGCCACCTCGTCGGTGTTGAGCTTTTCGAGCGCACCGGCGATCGCCTCGATCGAGCCCTGCACGTCGCCCTTGAGGACGATGGGGAACTCCGAAAGGCCGGCCGACTGCAGGTTCGACATCATCTGCTCGAGCGACACGGCGGTCGTCGGCGCAGCGGAGGTCTCCCGCTTCAGGCGGTCGCGATATTCGGTGATCTCGCGGGCACGGCCCTCGCTGTCGACGACAGCGAACTGGTCGCCCGCTTCCGGCGTGCCGGCGAGGCCGAGCACCTCGACGGGCATCGAAGGCGGAGCCTCCTTGACGCGCTCGCCCTGGTCGGAGACCAGCGCGCGCACCTTGCCCCACTCGGTGCCGGCCACGATGATATCACCAACCTTGAGCGTGCCCTGCTGGACGAGGACTGTCGCCACGACGCCGCGACCCTTGTCGAGCTGTGCCTCGACGACGACGCCAAGGGCATCGCGGTCGGGGTTGGCCTTGAGCTCCAGGATCTCCGACTGCAGGAGGCAGGCCTCCAGCAGCTGGTCGAGCCCGGTGCCCTTCAGCGCCGACACTTCCACTTCCTGCACATCGCCCGACATCGATTCGACCACGATGTCGTGCTGCAGGAGGTCGGTGCGAACACGCAGCGGATCGGCCGCCGGCAGGTCGATCTTGTTGATCGCCACGATGATCGGAACGCCCGCCGCCTTGGCATGGCTGATTGCCTCCGCCGTCTGCGGCATGACGCCGTCGTCGGCGGCGACCACCAGAATCACCATGTCGGTCGCCTTGGCGCCGCGGGCACGCATCGCCGTGAAGGCGGCGTGGCCGGGCGTGTCGAGGAAGGTGATCTTCTGGCCGTTCA
>JAUIJH010000029.1 GCA_030431335.1 Alphaproteobacteria bacterium | reverse complement strand
TCGCCCCGCCCCGCCGAGCGCCCGCTCTCCACCCCCGCGACGACCCCCGCCGCGGGACCCGACAGGAAGAGCCGCACGGGCTTTTGCCGCGCCACCGTCGCCGAGCAGAGCCCGCCGCGCGACTGGATGATCTGGAACGGCGCGCTCACCCCCGCCTCCGCGAGGCTCGTCTCCATCCGCGACAGATAGCGGTCCAGCACCGGCTTCATGTAGGCGTCGAACGAGGTGGTGGTGGTGCGCTCGTATTCGCGGAAGGTGGGGTCGACGGCGCTGGAGATCGACAGCGCCACGTCCGGATGCCGCCCGGCGATCAGCGCCGCGGCGCGCTCCTCGTGCGCCGGGTTGGCGAAGGAGAACAGGAAGACGACGGCGATCGCCTCGCACCCGTCCGCGACGAGCCGGTCGGCGGCCGCAACGACCGCCGCCTCGTCGAGCGGCACGACGATGCTGCCGTCGGCGGCGATGCGCTCCTTCACGGTAAGGCGGCGGGCACGCGGCGCCAGGAACACGGGCGTCTGAACCCGAAGGACGGTGTCGTAGATCTCCTCGCGGCCCTGGCGGCCGATCTCGAGGATATCGCGGAAGCCGTCGGTGGTGATGATGCCGAGGCGTGCCCCGGCCCGCTCGATCACCGCGTTGGTCGCCACCGTGGTGCCGTGGGCGAGCATGCCGACGGCGTCCGGCGCGACACCCCAGTCCTCGCCCATCCGGGCGATGGCGCCGAGGACCGCGCGGGACGGATCCTGCGCATCCGAAGGCACCTTCATCACCTTCAAGGTGCCGTCGCCGAAGTCGCAGACAACGTCCGTGAACGTGCCGCCGATGTCGATCCCGACCGACACCGGCGGGCGCGTTCTCAAGTCGCTCATCTACGCAGCGTCGCTCACTTGCCCAGAAGCGTCTTGGCGCGATCGACCAACGCGGGGCCGTCGTAGCCCGCGGCCGCGGCGCGGCCGAACCATTCGTCGAACACGGCCGTGCTGTTCTCCTCGGAGAACAGCTTGGCGACCTCCTCGTCGCTGGCGACGATGTGGGTCATACCCTCGTCGATCTGCTTCTGCAGCATCTCCATCGAGTGGCGGTCGTAGCTGGCGAACATCTCTTCCTCGATCTCGGCGAACTCGCGCGCGACGATCTCCTTGAGGTCGTCCGGCAGCGCCGCCCAGCTATCCTCGTTGACCACGTAGGACCAGGTGACGGACGAGCCAATCTTCCACTCCTGGATGTAGTCGGCCACCTCGTAGAAGCCGAGGCCGTGGGTGGTGCCGACGCTCGTCATGATGGCGTCGACGACGCCGCGCTGCATGGCGACGACGGTTTCCGACAGGGGCACGCTGGTCGGCTTGGCGCCGACCTGGGAGACGATCTGGCCACCCTCGTAGTGATTGATTCGGACCTTGAGGCCGTCGAAGTCGGCCACGGTCTCGATCGGCTTGGTGGAGACGATCACCTGGCGGTCGAACATGCCGTGGGCGAGGACCTTGGCGTTGTACTTCTCGGCCCATTCGGTCTCGATCAGCTCGTCGAGGAAGGCGTGCAGCACCTTGGCGTATTCGGTGGGCGTGTCGATCAGGCCCGGCAGGTGCCCGAGACCGAAGATCGGCGTCTCGCCGGAGAGGTAGTTGTTGGGGCCGCCGATGATGTCGAGCTTGCCTTCCCGCACTGCACCGACCTGCGCCGCACCGGGATAGAGGGTGTCGTAGAGCTCGATCTTCAGCCGGCCGTCGGTGGCCTCGAGAATGCGCTCGGGGATCGACATGGTGGTGATGAGGTAGGTGGAGTCGATGGCGTTGATGTGGCCCATGCGCCAGGTGACTTCCTGTGCGCTGGCCAAGTTCGGAGCCGCCGCGGCCAGGCCGAGCGCGACGAGCGGGATAAACGGTTTCATGGGGATCTCCTCGGGGCGGGCGCGCGGGGAAAGCGCGCAAAGTCAGTCGAGTTGTGCGGGGAGCCAGAGGGCAAGGTCCGGTACGAAATAAAGCAAGATCAGGACCAACAGCATGGCGACGCCGAAGGGGGCGACGCCGCGGGCGATCTCGCCGAGTTGCGCCGACGGCACCACCCCGCGCAGGATGAAGAGGTTCAGCCCGACCGGCGGCGTGATCAGCCCGACCTCCACCAGGATGACCACGAAGACGCCGAACCACACCCCGTCGTAGCCGAGCCCCACGACGATCGGAAACATCACCGGCAAGGTCATCAGGATCATCGCGGTGGTCTCCACGAACATGCCGAGCACGATGTAGATCGCCGCGATGGCGAGGATGACGAGCGGGCCCGACACGTCCGCCGCCACCACCGCCGCGGCGAGGTTCTGCGGGATGCGCAGGAAGTCGAACACGAAGGTGAGGATCGACGCGCCGACGATGATGAGCATCAGGAAGGCGGTGGTGAGGGTCGCCTCGCGCAGCGCCTGGGCGCCGGAGCGTAGCGAGAGCTTGCCCTTTGCCGCGCAGAGGACGAGGGCGGCGAAGGCGCCGACCGCGCCGGCTTCGGTCGGCGTCGCGACGCCGAGATAGAGCGAGCCGAGGACGGCGAAGACGAGAAGCCCCATCGGCGCGATGGCCCACAGCGAGCGCAGCCGCTCCGGCCACGAGCTCTTCGGCCCGGCCGGGACGGCGACCGGATCGAGCTTGCTCCAGATCGCCACCACCACCATGAAGGCGGCCGACAGGACGAGGCCCGGCACGATCCCCGCCAGGAAGAGTTTGGGGATCGGAACGCCCACCGTCGAGCCGTAGATGATGAGGGCGATCGAGGGCGGGATCAGGATGCCGAGCGTGCCGCCCGCGGCGATCGAGCCGAAGGTGAGGGGGCGGTTATAGCCGCGCTCCAGCATCTCCGGGCAGGCGATCTTGCCCATCGTCGCGGCGGTGGCGAGGCTGGAGCCGGAGACGGTGGAGAAGATCGTGCAGGCGGCGATGCCGGCATGGGCGAGACCGCCGGGCAGGCGTCCGATCCAGTGCACCATGGCGCCGAAGAGGTCGCCGCTGACGCCCGAGCGCAGCAAGAGCACGCCCATCAGGACGAACATCGGCAGCGCGGTGAGGGTGAAGGAGTTGAGCACCTCCCAGGCGCGCTCGGCCGTGACCTCGGGGAGCGCGACCGGCGTCACCACGTGGACGCCGATGAGCCCGGCGAGGCCGATCGCCAGGAACACCCGCACCCCCGCCAGCATGAGGCCGATGATCGCCAGCGCGAACGCCGCGACCATCGCCCCCGGTCCGCCGCCCGCCTCCACGACGCCCCAGAGCAAGAGCCCCGTGAGGCCGACCATCGCCACGAGCCCCGCCGCGATGCCGGCCCCCGAATGGAGCGCCGCGGCGACGAGCACCACGCCCGCCGTAAGCGCAAGGCGCACATCGAGCCCGAGGCCGGGGATCTCCGCGCGCACGTCGCCGAGCGCGAGGAGGATGAGCGCGAAGAGAATCGGCGTGAGGAGGAGCGCCCATGCGCCGAGGCGCGATCTCGCGGGACGCAGCGCCTCGATCTCTCCCAGGACGACGGGGATCATCATCAGCCAGCCCGCGGCGATCGCGAGTTGCGGGATCCACAAGGGGGTGAGGAGGAGCGAGAAGGTGCGGCTCCCGTAGCCGTAGCTCTTGGCGACGAACTCCACGCCCTGCCAGCCGGCGACGAGCACGAACCACAGGCCCGCCCAGGCGCCGACGGTCTCGAGCCCCCGGCGCAGCGGTGCGCCGAACCGGTCGATCAGGATCTCGACGCGGATGTGCGCGTCGGCCCGGTGGGCGAAGCTGGCCCCGACCAGGGCGACGACGACCATGAGGTAGGTGGCGATCTCGTTGGCCCAGATCGTCGGCGCGCCGAGGACGTAGCGGGCGAACACGTCCCACACGATGAACGCGCACATGACGCCGAGGGCGAGGGGGGCGAGGACGCCCGAGACGGCGCCGGTCGCGGCGGCGAGACGGACGACGAACCGGGCGGCTGCCGACGCGTTCGGCGGCCCGTCGCCGGCGGATCCCGCAGGTGCCTTCTGCGCGTCCGAAGCGACGGGGCGAGCGGCTGCGGTGGTGTGCGACACGTCGGGTAGCTCCTCCTCGGAGGGCGCGCATGGCCCGCGGCGCCCCGGGGCGGGGACCGTTCGGCATCTCGACTGCAGCAGTGGAGATGGTTGGCCCGCCGGGTGGGCGGCTCTCGAACGGCAAGCAAGGATCGTACCGAACATGCTTCGGCCGCGAAGACTTGCGGCGCTGTCCGCACCCGCAGCCGGACCGCTGAAGGTCATGATCCGCTCGGCCTTCGCGCGCCGTGGGCGCGGAGCCACCGCAGTGCCGGGGCGCCAACCCCCTCGTCGAAGCGCATCAAGGCGCGGCCGCGGGCGCGGCGAAACCGGCGGGTTGCGGGCTGCGCAACCCACGTGCGGCGCAGGCCGGCGAGGCGGAGAGGGGCGGCCAGATCGGGGGTGGAAGGGATCCATCACATATGCAATGGGTCGCCGGGTCAAATTGATTGTCCCCCCTCCAGGACCTAGCATCCTGGCGCGTTTGCATGCGGTGTCCGGAGCCTGATCTCGCCCAGAATGGATCAGCCAGAGCCGTGATTTGGGAGGATTCCATGAAACTTGCGGCCCTCGCGTTGGCCATCGGCGCCACGCTTTCGCTCGCCCCGAGCGCCTCGCATGCCGAGCTCCGGCAGATCAGCATCGGCACCAACCCGGCCGGCACGATCGCCAACATCATCGGTTCCGGCGTCGCCAAGCTGATGCAGGAGAAGGCCGGCATCCGCTCGACCACCGAGGCCCACGGCGGCACCTCGTCCTACCTGCCGCTGCTGGACGCGGGCGAGCTGACGCTCGGCGTCTTCATCGGCGTCGACCTTGGCCTCGCGGCCAAGGGCGAGTCGCCCTACACCAAGCCCGCCGAGCATATCCGCCCCATCGCGCGCATGATGCGGCTCGACTACGGCTATGTGGCGCGCGCCGATTCCGGCCTCAGCTCGATCGCCGACCTCAAGGGCAAGCCGGTGGTGGTGGGCATCAAGTCCAACATCGTGCTGGAAAAGGTGAACGAGGCGATCCTCGCCACCGCGGGCATGACGCCGGCGGATGTGTCCGCGCAGGCGGCGGGCGGCCTCAACCAGGGGCTCGATGCCGTGGTCGAGGGGCGTGCCGCCGCGTCGGCCGTGGCGCTCGGCATTCCGGCGCTGCGCGAGGCGCATTCGTCGGTGCCCGGCGGCATGAAGGTGCTCGCGCTCGGCGATGAGGCGACCGACGCGGTGGTCGACGCCATCGCGCCCGGCGCGCGCATCGGCGAAACCAAGCCGTCGGAGCGCAATGTCGGCGTTTCCGAGCCGATGGCCGCCATCGGCCTCGACCTTTATCTGGTGGCCGGACCCAAGGTCGATGACGAGGCGGGCTACCTGATCGCCAAGACGATCTTCGAGAACTGGGACGAGCTGCAGTCGGAGATCCCCGCGCTCAAGGCGTTCTCCAAGGACGATCTCGCGCTCGAGAGCCCCGTCGCCTATCAGCCCGGCGCCGCCAAATTCTACGAGGAAGCCGGGATCGGGCAGTAGCGCGATCGATCGGGCGGGACGGCTGCGCCACGCCGGGGAAAGTGTGAGATGGTAGCGGGCGTCCTGTTCCGAATCTGCACGTCGCTGCTCCCGTTGATCGGGCTCGGCTTCGTGTTCTCGGTCCCCAACCGGCTCGGCTGGCCGGTGGTGATGGAGCAATATCTCGGCGTGATGCTGGGGCTCGCCGTGTGCGCGGTGCTGCTGCGGCATCCCATCGGCGCGCGGGCCCGCTGGTACGACATCGCGCTCGCTCTCCTCGCGTTCGCCTGCTGGCTCCACATGAGCCTCAGCTACGAGGCGTGGATCATCGATCCGATCAACCGCACGCCCGACCGGTGGGGCGCCGCCGCGCTCGCCATCGGCCTCCTGCTGCGCGCCACCTGGAAGCGCTGCGGTGTCTCCATCGCGGTGCTGTTCGGCCTCTTCATCCTCTACGGCCTGTTCGGGCACCTCATCCCCGGCCCGCTGCAGGCCTTCGAGCAGCCGCCGAAGAAGCTCGCCATCTACCTGTTCGCCGATTCCAACGGCATCCCCGGCAGCGTGCTGAGGGTGATCTGCACGGTGGTGCTGGTGTTCGTCATCTTCGGGCAGCTCCTGGAGAGCTCCGGCGCAACCAAGGTGCTGACCGACCTCGCTATTTCGCTGCTGGGCGGCCGCCGCGGCGGGCCGGCCAAGGTGGCGATCCTCGCCTCGGCCGCGTTCGGCTCGATCAACGGCACCACCGTCGGCAACATCATCTCCACCGGGGTCGTCACCATCCCGCTGATGAAGCGCAACGGCTTCAAGCCGGAGCAGGCCGGCGCCATCGAGGCGGTCGCCTCCAACGGCGGCCAGCTCGCCCCGCCGATCATGGGCACCACCGCCTTCCTGATCGCCGACTTCCTGCAGATCGACTACATCGACGTGGTGATCGCCGCGTCGATTCCGGCGGCGCTGTACTTCGCCGGCATCTACCTGCAGGTCGACGCCATCGCGCTGCGGCGCGGGCTGCACGGCATCAAGCGCTCCGAGCGGCCTGCGCTGCGGCCGGTCCTTGCGGCGGGGTGGATCTACCTTTTGCCGCTGGTGCTGCTGGTCTACCTGATGATCGGCAAGGGCTACCAGCCGACCACCGCCGGCATCTACGCGAGTGCCGCGCTCCTGGTGCTGACGCTGATCCGCTTTCGCCGCCTGCCCACCCCGGCCAAGGCGCTGGAGGCGCTCTCCGGCAGCGGCGACAGCCTGTTGACGCTGATCATCATCGGCGGCGGCGCCGGCATCGCAGTGGGCGTCCTCACCCTGTCCGGGCTCGGCTTCCAGCTCGCGGCGGCGCTGGCGGCGCTGACCGAGCACGGCGGCCTCTTCATCACGCTGGTGGTCACCGCCATCGTCTGCATCATCCTCGGCATGGGGATGCCGACGTCGGCGGTCTACATCGTGCTGTCGATCATCCTGGCGCCGTCGATCATCGAGATCGGCGTGGCGCCGCTCGCCGCCCACCTCTTCCTGTTCTATTTCGGCCTCTTGTCGATGGTGACGCCGCCGGTGGCGGTGGCGAGCTACGTGGCCGCGTCGATGGCCGGCGCCTCCATGTGGAACACCAGCGTTGCCGCGCTGAAGCTGTCGGCGGTGGGCTTCTTCGTGCCGTTCCTGTGGGTCTACAACCCGGCCCTGATCGGGATCGGCGACTGGACCGAAATCGCCCTCGCAGTGGTGTCCGCCACGGCCGGATCGGTGTTGTTGGCGCTGGCCCTCGCGCAGATGGGCGACAGCCTCGCCGCCAACCTCGCGCTGGGGGTGGGGCTCGCCCTCGCCGGCATCGCGGTCGGCGCCTCGACCCAGTGGCTCGGCCATGGCAACCCCGCCGTCATCGTCGTGTCCCTCGCCGCTCTCGCGCTCGCATGGTATGTCCGCGCCGCGGCATCCCGCCGTTCGATGTCGGCGGCAAGGGCTGTCGCGGAATGATGTTTGCCAGCTGCCATGCCTGCAATCGCACCATATGAGAGCAAGCCGGGGATCAAGTCGGCCGAGCGCGTGCTGCGGGTGTTCGAGCTGTTCCACGAGCGCAAATGCCCGCTGCGGGTGACCGAGATCGCCCGCGAGCTCGACATGCCGCAATCGTCGACCTCGTTCCTGCTGCGCTCGATGGCCGACCAGGGCTATCTGATCTACCAGAGCGAGACGCGCAAATATTTCCCATCGCTGCGCCTGCCGATGATCAGCGAGTGGATCCAGTACACCCGGCTGCCGGAGACCGGGCTCGAGCACGTGATGAGCGAGCTGGCCGAGCGGTTTCACCACACCGTGTGCCTCGCCGTGCGCAAGGATCTCTACTACGAAACGATCGCCGTCATCCCCGCGCGCAGCGACCTGCGCTACGTGATGAAGCCGCGCGAACTGCGGCCGCTGACGCGCACCACCATCGGCCACCTCCTGCTGTCGGCCCATGACGATGCCTATGTCGGCCGCCTGCTGCGCCGCACCAACAGCCTCGAAACCGACCCGCAGAAGCATGTGACGGTCGACACGGAGCTGCGCGCGATCCGCCAGCTGCGGGTGTCCGGCTTCGCCCACACCGAGAGCCATGCGGTGGCCGGGGTGGGCGTGATGGCGGTGCTGATCCGCCAGCCGCGCATCGAGGAGAACCTGGTGCTGGGGCTGGTGGCCCCCATCGAGGCGATGCGGCCCACCGCCGAAGAGGCGGTGGCGGCGCTGCTGTCGGCCCGCGAGCGGCTTCGCCCCGTCTCGCTCGACGCGGCGTCCTGACTTCTCAGGCGAGGGCGGCCGGCTCGTCCGCGGCTTCGGCGGCCTCGGCGCGCAGCACCTTCTTGTCCACCTTGCCGTTGGCGAGCCGGGGCAGCTCGGCCACCAGGCGGATGCGCTTGGGCTTCTTGTAGCTCGCGATCAGCGTCTGGCAGTGGCGGATCAACTCGGCCGGATCGGGCGCGGCCCCCGCGCCCGGCACCACGAAGGCGCTGACCGCCTCGCCCCAGCGCGGATCGGGCTCGCCGATCACCGCCGCCTGCGCCACCGCCGGGTGGGCCAGCAGCGCCTCTTCCACCTCGCGCGGATAGACGTTCTCGCCGCCGGTGATGATCACGTCCTTGATCCGGTCGACGATGGTGAGGAAGCCTTCCGCGTCGAGGATGCCGACGTCGCCGCTGTGCACCCAGCCGTCGATCAGCGTCGTTTGGGTGGCCTCGGGGCGGTTCCAGTAGCCGCGCATGATGGTGGGCCCGCCGAGCAGCACCTCGCCGGGCTCGCCGGGCGCCGCCGCGCTGCCGTCCGGCCGGTTGACGCGGATGCGCGAGCGGAAGGTCTCCTGCCCCGCCGATCCGAGGCGGGCCATCTGGGCGGGCGTGCCGTCGAGGATGTGCTGGTGTGCTTGGAGGACGGACGAGACGCCCGTCTCGGTGAGGCCGTAGAACTGCACCATCACCGGCCCGAACGCCGCGACGGCGCGGCGCAGCACCGGCAGCGGCATCGGCGCCGAGGCGTAGTAGAGGTTTTTCAAGGCGGTGAGGTCGACCGGCGCCTGCTCGTAGGCGTCGACCAGCATCTGCACCATGATCGGCGCCAGATGGGTGGCCGTGATGCGATCGGCGGCGAGGCGTTCGAGTGCGCGGGTGGCGCCGAACTGGCGTTCCAGGTGGCAGGTCGCGCCCGCCAGCGCGTAGCCGAGCTGCTTGGACTTGGCGCCGATATGGTAGAGCGGCATCACCAGGAGCACGCTGTCGGCCTGGGTCACGCCGCCGGCCGTGACCACCTCCTCGGCCAGCGCGACCTGGCTCTTGTGGTCGAGCATCACGCCCTTGGGCCGGCCGGTCGTGCCGGAGGTGTAGATGAGGTAGGCGATGTCGTCCGGCGCGGGCGGGGCAGGGGGCGCCGCGGGGTCGGCCGTCATCGGCTCCAAGGGCTCGGCGCCCTCGACCGCGCCGCCGGCCGCAATCAGCCGCAGGCCGGGGAAATCGGCCGCGATGGCCGCCACCTGCGGCGCGAACTCGGCGTCGAAGATCAGCGCCTTGGCGCCGCTGTCGCCCAGGATGTAGGCGATCTCGGGCGGTGCGAGGCGGAAGTTGACCGCGACCGCAATCAGTCCCGACACCTCGCAGGCGCCGAAGCCCAGCACCTGCGCCGGCCCGTTGCGCGCCAGCACCGCGACGCGGTCGCCCGGCGCGAGGCCGCCCGTCAGCAGCGCGCCGGCCAGCGCGCACATCGCCTCATGCTGCTGCCGGAAGGTCAGCGTTCCGGCATCCCAAACCAGCGCGGGGTGGTCGGGGAAGCAGCGGGCGCCGCGGGCGTGGATATGGGCAAGCGTCGTCATGCGGGATGGGTCCAGCGTCTCGGCGGGGCGATCGTCAGGTGGTCGAGCCGCGCGGGGTCGACCATCGCGGCGATGTTGCGCCCCTCGGGGCGGCGCATGCGGCCGTCCGCGATCTGAATCGGCGCGCGCAGATAATGGTCGGTGAGGAGCAGCGGCGACGTCGCCTCGACGGGCAGCTGCCGCGCCCGGCCCATGAGCGTGGCATGGGCGTCGAACAGGTGCACCGTGCCGGCTTGGCTCTCGCCGAACAGGCCGATGACGGTGAGCGCATCGGACCCGGCCGCCGCCGCGCCCATGGCCAGCACCTTGCGCATGCCGAAGCGGCTCGGCTTGAGGCTGATGCCGCCGCAGCCCTCGCCGAGAAAAGTCTGTGCCGACGAGACACCGTCCAGCGAGAAATCAACGATCAGCGGCACCGGGCAATCGCGCTGGATCGCCGCCAGCATGCCGTTTGGCTTGAGGTTGTAGGGGTCCTCGATGGCGATCAGGCCGAGCTCGGCGAGGCGCCGCACATAAGCCTCGGCATCCGCGTCCGGCACGGCGCCGTTGGCATCCACGTAGAGCGCCACGCCGGGGCCGACCGCGCCACGCACGGTGCGCACGGCGGCAATGTCGGCGTCGATGCCCTGGCCGCCTTTGATCTTGAGCGTCTGGAAGCCGTATTGCTCCACCAGGCGGGCCGAATCGGCGGCCATCGCCGCGACCGTTCCGCGCGTGACCACGGCGGAGACCGGCACGCTTTCCGGCACGGAACGGACCATGGCGGCGCCGCCGAGATCCCACAGCGCGCTTTCCAACAGCGCCTTGGGGGCGGCGTTCTCCACCAGGCGGCCGAGCCGCTGCGGCAGCGAGGCGAAATCGGAGCCGGCGGCCCACAGGATCGGCAGCACCAGCGCCTCGAACGCCAGCGCGAAGGTGTCGATGGTGAAGCCGTTCCAGGTCGGCTTCACGGTGCACTCGGCGACACCCTCGCGGCCTTCGCTGTCGCGGATGCGCAGCACGGCGAAGTGTGCCTCGGCCTCGACGCCGCCTTCCCACCGGATCGGTCGCACGTAGGGGATCGCGACGCCGCGCAGCTCGACCTCGGCGATGGTCGGCCCGCCGCCATCCTGGCGCGTTTCGCGATTTTCAACTGGCTGCGTTATCGCCACCCGCCGCCTCACTCCATCTCGGAGGGACAGCTATAAAACGGGCCCGGACGATGGCCCATCCCCGGCCGGCGTTCATTGCATATGAAATGTCTGGCGCTGTGGGCAGGCCGTCAGGAGCCCCCGCCGTCCAGCAATTCCTCGGTGTGCTGGCCGAGCAGCGGCGCTGCAGAACGCGGGGCGACGCGCTCGCCGTCGAACCGGATAGGGCAGTTGGTCATGCTGACTTCGGTGCCGTCGGCGGCGGCCATGGTGTAGAATGTCCCCAAATGCCGGACCTGCGGGTCGTCCGCTACCTCGGTGATCGCGTAGACCGGCGCGAAGGGAACCTCCACCGCCTCGAGCCGGGCCATCCAGTCCGCGCGGGAGCGCTTGCAGAACTCGGCCAGCAACGTGTCGCGCAGCGCGACGTAGTTGCTGTAGCGGTCCGCCCGCGTCTTGAAGCGAGGGTCGTCCGCAAGGTCCGGGCGTTCCATCGCGCGCACCAGCGCATCCCAGAATTTCGGCAGCGAGGACATGTGCAGCGCCAGCTGCTTGCCGTCGGCGCAGACGAGGGCGAAGCTCTGCGAGGCGGCCACGCGGGTGTTCGACGTGACGTCGAGGCCGGATTGCGCATAGGCGAAGGCGTCTGGAATGAAGGCGATCGCCGCTTCCAGCATGTTGATGTCGACCCGGCGCCCGATGCCGGTTCGGTCCCGCTCGTGGAGCGCGGCAAGCACGCCGAGCGCGGCGTACATGCCGGTCACGTTGTCGGCGACGGTGGGTCCGGACATGCGCGGCTCCTGCGCATCGAGGAACAGGCCGGCCATGCCGGACAGCGCCTGCGCCACCGCATCGTAGGACGGCCGCTTGGCGTACGGCCCCTCGGTCCCGAAGCCGGTGATGGAGCAGCGGATCAGGCGCGGATTGAGCGTGCCGAGCACGTCGTCCGACAGGCCGAGCCGATTGAGAACGCCGGGGCGGAAATTGTCGACGAGGACGTCCGCCGTCTTCAAGAGGCCGTGCAGCTTCGCCTGGTTGGCCGCGACGGAGAGGTCGAGCGTGACGCTCTTCTTGTTCTTGTTGTAGGCGCGGAATTGCGGGCTGTAGAGGCCGCCGAGGAAGCTACGGAAGGGGTCGCCGCCCTCCGGGTTCTCGATCTTGATCACCTCCGCGCCCAATTCGCCGAGCAAACAGCTCGCGAGCGGGCCGGTGATCACCGCGCCGAGTTCGATGACCGTCAGCCCCTCGAGGGGCCGGCTGCGGTCGGTGAGGTCGTTGCTGGTCATGGTTTCGCTCTTGGTCGGGGGGGGCGCGGCTCACGCGGCGGCCCGGGCAAGCACCTCGCGCGCGATCGCCATGCGCATCACCTCGATCGGCCCTTCGGTGATCATGAAGCTGCGCTGGTCGCGCCAGAATTTCTGGATCGGCATGTCGAGCGTCAGCCCGAGCCCGCCGTAGAATTGCAGGCAGCGGTCGACGATCCGGAAGCCGGTCTCGTCGCCGTGCGCCTTGATCATGTAGGTCTCGATCCGCGCCTCCTCGCCGGCATCGAGCCGGGCGGCCGCGTCGCGCACCATCAGGCGGATCGCGTGGCACGCGATTTCGGCGTCCGCCAGTGTCCACTGCAGCGACTGGCGGTCGGCGAGCGGCGCGCCGAAGGTGCGGCGCTGGTGGCTGTAGGCGGCAAGGTCGTCGGCGCAACGCCGGATGACGCCGCAGGCGCGCGCCGCGTGGCGCAGGCGGCCCTGGTTGATCCACCCCTGCGCCAGCTTGATGCCCTCGCCCTCCGCGCCGACGCGGTTGGCGACCGGCACGCGCACGTCCTCGAACGCGATCTCGCTCGGTGCATCGCCCATCATGGTCTTGTGGCGGGCGGCAATCCGCACGCCGGGCGTGTCCATGTCGATGAGCAGGCACGTGATGCGGGGCTTGCCGTCCTCGGCCGGGACACGGACCATCACCTGCGCGAAACCGGCCTTGTCCGCGTGGGTGATGAAGCGCTTGGTGCCGTTGACGACGTAGTGATCCCCGTCCCGCACGGCGCGGGTGCGCATGGCACGGGGGTCGGAGCCGGCGTCGGGCTCGGTCTGCGCGAAGCAGGACACCGTCTCGCCGCGCAGCACCGGATCGCGGTAGCGCTCGGCCTGCGCGCCTTCGAGGGCAAGCAGGATCGGCCCGGGCGTGGGCCCGAAGAGCGAATGGTCGCGCGCCGGCACCGCGATGGTGCGGCTGATCTCTTCCCAGAAGATGACCATGGCCGAGAGGTCGAGCCCCACGCCGCCGAGCTCCGCCGGCACGTCGGGCATCCAGATGCCGGCGGCCTGCGCCTTGTCGCGAACGGCGGCGAAGGTGGCGTCGGGCAGCTTGCCGTCGGCATCGAGCTGCGGCTCGAGCGGGATCAGCTCACGGTCGACGAAGCGCCGCAGCGTCTCCCGCAAGGCTTCGTATTCCGCTTCCACCGATGGACCTCCCCTCGACACTTGACTGTGCGCATTGCGCACATAATGTGCTTTATGCGCACATACTGAAACGCGCCTGACCGCCTGTCAACGCGGACGGGGAGATCGATGAGCAGCGACCGACCGGACGACGACATCGCCGCAGACGCCGGCCAGCCGCGCTGGTTCGTTGCCTCGCTGGAGCGCGGCCTCAGCGTGCTGCTGGCGTTCGGGTCCGACACGCCGGAACTGACGGTGGGCGAGGTGGCGCGCCGGACCGCCATGTCACGGGCCGCGGCGCGGCGCTTCCTGATGACGCTGGAGCGGCTCGGCTACGTCGCCGTCGATCCCAAGCAGCGCTACTCGCTGCGGCCGAAGGTGCTCGACCTCGGCTTTGCCTTCCTGTCGTCGCTGAACGTGGAGGCGCTGGCGCTGCCGGTGCTCAAGGCGCTGACCCGCGAGACCACCGAGACCACCAATCTCGCCATGCTGGACGGCGGCGACATCGTCTATCTCGCCCGCTCGGTCGCCTACCGGCCGCTGCACATGAGTGTCCACACCGGCGACCGGCTGCCGGCCTACGCCACCTCGCTGGGTCGGGTGATGCTGGCGGGGCTGCCGGCGGGCGCGCTCGACGCCTGGCTCGCGCGCACGCCGCTGCGGGCGCTGACGCCGCACACCGTCACCGACCCGGAGCGGCTGCGCGCGCTGATCGCCGACGCCGGACGCGATGGCTACGCGCTGGTCGCCGACGAGATCGCGGTGGGTATCATCTCCATCGCGGTGCCGGTGCTGGATGCGGCGGGCAAAGTGGCGGCGGCGGTCAACATCAGCTCCCAATCGGGACGCTGGACCGGGCCCGAGATGATCGAGCGCTTCCTGGAACCGCTGCGCGCCGCCGCGCGCGACCTCGCCCCGGCGCTGCGCGCGATGCCCCGCCCGCCAGCCTCGCCCCCAACCGAAGGACGTACCCCATGAATGCCAGCCCCGCGCGCACAGAATTGCGGCTCGCCACCATCGACCGGCACATCGGCGCGCCCTTGGGGCCGACCGCCTGGGAGCCGGTGGAGCAGGCGCGGATCGACCTCTTCGCCCAAGCGTCCGGTGACACGCATTGGATCCACACCGATCCCGCGCGGGCGGCCCGCGAGGCGCCGTTCGGCGGCACCCTGGCGCACGGCTTCTTCACGCTGTCCCAGATCGTGCCGCGGCTGCACGACACCATCGTGGTGCCGGACGCCGCGTCGTGGCTGAACTATGGGCTGGAATCGATCCGGTTTCCGGCGCCGGTGCGCGTCGGCGCGCGGATCCGCTACCGCTTCGCGCTGGAGGAGGCCACCCCGCGCGGCGCGGGCATCGTGCTGCGCTTCGCCGCGACTGCCGAGATCGAAGACGGCGCCAAGCCGGCCATGACGGGGGCCTTCCTCACTATGGCCTTCCCGGCCAGGGACGAGGAGTAGAGGACGAAGGCCCTGGCGCGCGCCCGCTTAAAGCTCGTCGCGATATGTGAAATCGTCTTCCACGTTGAGCCAGATCGACATGGCGGATTTGGTCTCGCTCTCCTCCATCACGTGGGCGGCGAGGCCGCCGGCGCGGGAGAGGACCGCGAGGCAGCGCATCGCCGGCACCGGAATGTCGATCTCCAGCATCAGTGCCGCCAGCGCGCCGGTGGCGTTGATGGTGAGGTGACGGCCGGCCTGCCGGTCGAGCTCGGCGGCGAGCATCTCGAGCAGCGCGATCGCGTCGCCCTTGACGCCGGCCGCGCGGGCGAGCGCGAACAGCCGCGGCGAGCGCGGATCGTCCGGCTTGTGCAGGTTGTGGCCGAAGCCCGGCATCGCGCGGCGCGCGGTGCGGTGCTCCGTGACCGTCGCCGCGCAGAAGGCGGCGGGGTCCGCGGCCTTGAGGCCCGCCTCCAGGATGCGGCCGCAGCCGTCCATGGTGCCGGCGAACTGGTCGCCGACACAGGCGAGCCCCGCCGCCATTGCCACCTGCGGCTGGCCCGGATTGCACAGCTGCGTCAGCCGCGTGACGATCGCGTGCGGCGTCATCCCGTGCTCCATGAGTGTAATGAGGCACATGTCGAGCACGCGCGTCTCGGTGGGCGTCGGCATCCGGCTGCGCAGCAGGAAGTAGATCACCTCGGTGAAGCTATGATGGCCAAGGATCTCGTCGACGAGATCGCGCCCGCGCCAAGTGATCGTTGTTTCATCGAAGGTGGCAATGGCGGTTTCGAGCGGACGTTGCAAAATATCTTCCTCTTGCAGGCGATAGCGGACGTGGCAGGCTGGGTTGTCGGCTGGCGAGCTGTAGCGGCCAGACGAGGGCGAGGCCAAGCGGCCGCGCCAATTATTGCGTAGGCGATGGTTCGTCGCCGGGCTTCTGAAACAGCTCCGAGATCAGGCCGACCAGCCATTGCAGGCCGGCATCTTCCTGCGAACGCTGGTGCCAGTAGATGCGCAGGTCGATGCGCGGCATGGTGATGGGCGGGTCCATCAGGGTCAGCGGCGTGTTGGCGGCCCAGAATTCGGCAAGGTCGGCCGGCACGGTCGCCACCATGTCGGTCCGCGACACAATGAGCAAGGCGGCGAGAAAGTCGGTCACCTCCAGGGCGACGCGGCGCGCCTTGCCCTCGCGCCCGAGACGGCGGGCAATTGCCCCGTCGCCCCCGGTGGGCGAGGAAATCACCACATGTTCCAGCTGCAGCCACCGGGCCAGGGTGAGGTCGTCGCGCATGGCGGGGCTGCCGGGCCGTGCCGCGCACAGCCAGCGGTCGTGGAACAGCGTCTTGGAGACGATATCGCGCTTGAGCTTCGGCCAGACGCCGATGGCCAGGTCGAGATCGCTGCGGCTGAAGCTCTCGGCGCGGACCTCGTCCGGCCACGGCGCCATAACCAGGCGAATGCCGGAGCCCATCTGCCGCAAGCGCTCCGTCAGCGCCGGCAGGAACAGGATCTGCCCGATCTCCGACAGGGCGATGCGAAAGCTGCGCGTCGAGGCGCGTGGGTCGAACGCCCGGTTGATCTCGATGGCCGCCGCGATTTCGTCCAGCGCCCGCTGCACGGGGTCGAAGAGCTGATCGGCGCGCGCGGTGGGGATCATCCCGGCCCTGGTGCGGGTGAACAGCGGGTCGTCCAACAAGTCCCGCAGCCGCGCCAAGCCCCCGCTGACCGCCGGCTGCGACAGATGCAGAGCCGCCGCCGCCCGGCCCACGCTGCGCTCGCGATAGATCGCTGCGAACACATTCATGAGGTTGAGATCCATCTTCATATTATCAAGTTAGACGATAATGCAGCGCATATAAATCAAATTTGACTAATGTTGCGCCGCTGGCATCCTCCAAGCGCCGTCCGGCTGTGACCGGAAAGAGCAAGAACCACCGGGAGGATGCACGATGAAGACCCTTCGCCTTGGGCTCGTGGCGGCGTTTGCCGTTGCGGCGACCGCCGTCTATGCGGAACCGCAGAAGATCACCTTTTCCGTCTTCGAGCCGCCGCAAGCGTTCGGGCCGACCCTCGTCTACGGGCCGTGGGCTGACGACATCAGCGCGGCGTCGGGCGGGACGCTGGACATCGAGATGCTAGCCGGCGGGCAACTGGGCAAACCTGCCGCGCAGCTCGATCTGGTCGAGAACGGCGTCGCCGACATGGCGCTGGTGATCCCGTCCTTCACGCCGGGCCGCTTCGCCGGCAACGAGATCGCCGAGCTGCCCTTCCTGTGGGACGACCCGAGCGTGGCTGGCGCCGCGATCTCCAAGCTGATCGCGGACGGCGACCTTGCCTATCCGGGCGTCAAGGTGCTGGGCGTCGCGGTCACCGGGCCTTACCAGGTGCATGCCTCCAAGTCCGTGGAATCGCTGGACGACATGCGCGGCCTCAGGCTGCGCGCGGCCGGGCCGATCTTCGCCTCGGCGACGCAGGCGCTCGGCGCGGTGCCGGTGGGCATGCCGGCGCCGTCGGTGGCGGAAAACATCAGCCGCGGCCTGATCGACGGCACGTTGCAGGATTGGACGCTGGTCAACGCGTTCCGCATCATCGACGCCACGCCCTACCATTTCGACTACAGCCTCGGCGGCGTCATCTCGCTCATCGTCATGAACCAGTCCGTCTATGACGGCCTGCCCGACGACGCCAAGGCGGCCCTCGACACGTTCGGCGGCGCCAGCTTCGCCCGTCGCTGGGGCGATGAGCTGAAGCGCCAGGCCGACATGGTGATCGAGAAGGTGAAGGCCGATCCCGAGCAGGAGGCCGTCTTCCCCGACGCGGCCGAAACCGCCCGCTGGGACGAGAAGGTGAAGCCGGTCGTGGAGGCGTGGTCCGCGCAGTCGCCGGACAACCAGACTCTCTTGGAGAAGTTCCAGGCCGCGCTGGCGCAGGCGGCGGCGGACTGATCCCGGCGTAGGGGAGCGCGAGCCATGATCCGCGCCAGCCGGAGGCCTGAGCGGGCCATCGAGTCGCTCGCCATGGTGCTCGCCTCGGTCGGGGCCCTGGCGCTGATGGCGGTGGTCGGCCTCACCGTCGCCAACGCCGTGCTGCGCAGCCTCTTCGCCAGCCCCGTGATGGGGTCCGACGAGATCGCCATGCTGCTGAGCCTGTTCGCCGTGGTCGCGTTCCTGCCGGTGTCGTTCCTCGATGAGCACCACCTCGAGATCGACATGGTGATGCGCCACCTCGGTGGCCGCATCTACCGGCTGGCCGGCATCGCGACGGCCTTCCTGGTGGCGGTGTTCCTTGCCGCGATGACCTGGCAGCTCACCCTCTATGCCGCCAACACGCAGCGCGTCGGCGACGCGACGTGGTTCCTGATGCTGAAGACCTGGCCGTGGTGGGCGGCGGTCGCGGCAATTCTCGCCTTCACCTTCCTCGCGCAGGTGGTGGTCGTCCTGCGCCGTGTGCGCTCCCCGGACCTCGAGGCGGGCGAGCGATGAGCCCGGTCGAACTCACCGTCCTCGGTTTCGTCGGCCTCTTCGCACTGATCGCGATCCGGGTGCCGATCGGCATCGCGATGGGCATCGCCGGCCTCGTCGGCTTCGGCCTCCTCACCGGCTTCGGCCCGGCGGTGACCTTGCTGGCCACCGAACCGGCGCAGGTCCTCGCCGACCCCAACCTCGCCGTCATCCCGCTGTTTCTGCTGATGGGCTCGCTCGCCACCATGGGCGGGCTGTCGGACGACATCTACCGGCTGATGTATGCGCTGGTCGGTCATCTGCCCGGCGGCCTTGCCTGCGCCACCATCGGCGGCTGCGCCGGCTTCGGCGCCGTGTGCGGCTCCTCGCCGGCGACGGCGGCGACCATGGGCCAGATCGCCCTGCCGCAGATGCTCGACCGCGGCTACTCCCCCGGCCTCGCCGCCGGGACCATCGCCGCCGGCGGCACGCTCGGCATGCTGATCCCGCCCTCCATCGTGATGGTGATCTACGCCTTCCTGGCGCGCGTCTTCGTCATCGACATCTTCGTCGCCGCCTTGCTGCCGGCCCTCCTCGCGGTGCTGTTGCAAATGGGCGCCGTCCTCCTCGTCACCAAGCTGCGGCCGAAATCGGCCCCGCCCGGCGACGTGCTCTCATGGGCCGAGCGACGCCGCATCCTGGTCGGAAGCTGGGGCGTTCTGGTGCTGATCCTGGCCGTCGCGGGTGGGCTCTATAGCGGCATCTTTACCGTCAACGAGTCGGCGTCGGTGGGCGTGCTGGTGGCGTTCCTGTTCGTCGTCGGGCGCGGCAAGCTGTCGGGCCGGGCGCTGCTGCGGGTGGTGCGCGATACGGCCTCCAACACCGCGATGATCTATTTCATCATCCTCGGCGCATCGATCTTCACCTACTTCATCACCGCGACGCGGCTGCCCGGCGCGATGACGGCGATGTTTGCCGACCTCGATGCCCCGCCGCTCCTCATCATCGCCGCGCTGGTCGCGATGTACGTGGTGCTCGGCTGCGTCTTCGACACCATCTCCGCGATGGTGATCACCACCCCGTTCGTGCTGCCGGTGGTGCTCGGCCTCGGCTACGACCCGATCTGGTGGGGCATCGTCGTCATCATGGTGATCGAGCTCGGCATGATCACCCCGCCCGTCGGCATGAACGTCTTCATCCTGCACGGGCTCGACCGGCGCATACCGCTCGGCACCATCTTCGCCGGCGTGGCGCCCTTCGTCGCGGCCGATTTCGTGCGCATCGTCATCGTCATCCTGATCCCGGGGCTGGCGCTCTGGCTGCCCTCCGTCCTGTGACAGCGACCATGAACCGCCAAGATCATCTTTCGACTCTGCGCCACGTTTTTGACCGCAACGTGCGCCTCTACCCGGACCGGCCCGCCTATTTCTACGAAAGGCGCGCCACCTCCTTCCGCACCTACGGCGAGCGCGTCTATCGGCTTGTCGCCGCGCTGGAGGACAGGGGCGTCCGCCGCCAGGACCGCGTGGCCGTGCTCGCGCAGAACGGCCCGGCCTACCTCGAAGCCTATGCCGCCTGCGAGGTCGCCGGCTTCATCCTGGTGCCGGTGAACTACCGCCTTGCGCCGGGCGAAGTGGACTTCATCCTCGCCGATGCCGGCCCCACCGTCCTCCTGTTCGATGCCGAGTATGCCGACATGGTGGAGGCGCTGCGGCCGTCCCACCCCGGCATCCGCAGCGTCATCGCCATCGGCGAAGCGGTCGACGGCGCAACGGGCTACGAAGCCGCGCTCGCCGCGGCCGAGCCGCGCACGCCGGCGACGCGGCCGGTGCCGGAGGACATCGCCTACCTGATCTACACCAGCGGCACGACGGGCCGGCCGAAGGGCGCCATGCACGACCACCGCGGCCAAGTCGCCTTCGGCGAGATCCTCGCCAGCGAGATGGGCATGACCGTCGACGACAGGATCCTGATCGTCATGCCGTTCTACCATATCGGCGCCAAGTGCAATCAGCTCGCGGCTGGCTTTCGCGGCGGTGCCATCGTGTTGATGCGCAAGTACAGTGCCGAGGGCGTCGCCGAAGAGTTGGAGCGCCACCGCGCGACGCTGGCGCATCTCGCGCCGCTGATGGTGCAGGAACTGGTCGCCGAGCAGCGCGCCCATCCGCGCGACCACACCGCGCTGCGGCTGGTGCAATACGCCTCCGGGCCGATGCCGCTGGAGCCGCTGCGCCGGGCGCTGAAGACGTACGGCCCCATTTTCATGCAAGTCTATGGCATGACCGAGACCGGGCTCGGCACCATCTTGCACCCGCGCGACCACCAGCCGGACGGCACCGAGGCGGAGCAACAGCGGCTGGAGTCGGCCGGGCAGCCCTGCCTGCACTTCGCGATCCGCATCGTCGACGACACCGGCAAGGACATGCCCGCCGGCGAGATGGGCGAGATCCTGATCTCCGGCCCCTGCCTGATGCAGGGTTACTGGCGGCAGGACCGCGTCTCCGCCGAGACCGTCCGCGACGGCTGGATGCACACCGGCGACATCGGCTCGCTCGATGAGGAGGGCTACCTCACCATCCGCGACCGCAAGAAGGACATCATCATTTCGGGCGGCGAGAACATCTTTCCGCGCGACGTGGAGGAAGCGCTCTACCGGCACGAGGACGTGGCCGAGGCCGCCGTCATCGGCGTGCCGGACGAGCGCTGGGGCGAGGCGGTGAAGGCGTTCGTGGTGCTGCGTGCGGGCGCGGCTCACGACGAGGCGGGGCTGATCGAATTCTGCCGCCGCCACATCGCCAGCTACAAGAAACCGAAATCCATCGACTTCGTGGCCGAGCTGCCGCGCCTCCCCAACAAGAAGATCGACAAGAAATTGCTACGCGAACCGTACTGGTCGGGCCGCGCGCGCAACGTCAATTGAGCTCCAAAGGAAGACAGATGAGCACCGAACCCTTCGAACTCGATACCGTGAAGGTCGACATCGACGACAAGGTCGCGATCGTGACCCTCAACAGGCCGCACAAGCGCAACGCGATGAGCCCGCAGCTGCACCTCGACATGGTGAAGATCCTCGAGACGCTGCGCTACGCGCCGGACATCAACGTCGTCGTCATCACCGGCGAGGGGTCCGCGTTCTGCGGCGGCATGGATCTCAAGGAATTCTTTGTCCAGAACCGCGACGACAAGGTTGCCTTCGAGACCTCGTTCCGCGCCGCCACCGAATGGCGCGGGCGCACGCTGCGCTACTATCCCAAAGTCACCATCGCGATGATCAACGGCGACACCTTCGGCGGCGCCTTCTCGATCGTTGAGGGGTGCGACCTCGCCGTTGCCGCCGACGAGGCGCGGCTCGGGCTGTCGGAGATCAACTTCAAGCTCTTTCCGGGCGGGTCGGTCTCGAAATCGCTCGCAAACCTTCTGCGCCCGCGCGACGCGCTGTTCTACGGGCTCACCGGCCGGCCGTTCGATGGCAAGGAAGCGGCCCGCATCGGCCTCGTCAACTACTCGGTGCCGCTCGATGAGCTGCGCGGCAACGTGATGGAGCTGGCGCACGAGATCGCCGCCAAGGACGGCGAGGCCCTGCGCGCCACCAAGGACGGCTACCGCCTGGCGCTGGAGATGAGCTGGGAGGCCTCCATGGACTACTGCCTCGCCAAGCAGGACCAGCTCACCATCCGCCAGGGCGGCGGCTGGATGGACCAGGGCATCGGCGGCTTCCTCGACAAGAAGTTCAAGCCCGGCCTGACCAGCGCGCCCGAATAAAGCGCTACCCGGCGTCGATCAGCGCCGCGCGCAAGGGCGCGCGGCTGCGGTCGTTGGCGCCGTCCGTCACCTTGCGCAACAGGGCGACGAAGGTGCGCCGCTCCTCGCTGTCGAGGTCCGCGAGGATCGATTCCTGCACGCCGCGCACGATGGGCCGCACCGCGTCGAGCAGCGTGCGGCCGGCCTCGGTGAGGCAAAGGGTGCGCGCCCGCCGGTCCCGGTCGCTCACGGCGCGTTCGAGGTAGCCCTTCTGCACCAAGCGGTCGACGACGCCGCCGATGGTGGAGCGGTCGTAGGCGATGAGGCCGGCCAGCGTCGCCTGGTCGAGCCCCGGATTGGCGCCGGTGGTGGCGAGGGCGGCGAACTGGACCGGCGTCAGATCGAACCCGGCGGCCGCGACCTCCTCCATGAAGACCGCCACCGCGATCTGCTGGGATCGCCTGATGAGATGGCCCGGCATGTCATGAATGTCGTCCATCATCCCTCTTTCCGCTGCCGCACGCTTGTCGCCTCGTAGACCGTTGCCGAGGCCGCCATCATCGCAACAATCCGGCGCCGAAGCCAATTGACAGTATGCTTATCATATGTGAGCTTATCAATATCGGCCGGTGCGATCGATGGCGCTTTCAGAGCGTCGTCCCCGGCCAAACAAAAACGATGGGAGGGTCGGATGTCTGCCATGGAAATCGAGTCCCCGCCTCCGCCGACGGCGGAAGAGGAGGCGCAGCTCAAACAGCTCTACGCCGACTTCGAGCGCCATCACATGATGCCGCTGTGGACGCAGACCAACGACCTGATGCCGTTCACGCCCAAGCCGAAGGCCGTTCCCCACGTGTGGAAATGGTCCGACCTCTATCCGCTGGCCAAGCGCTCGGGCGATCTCGTGCCGGTCGGCCGCGGCGGCGAGCGGCGCGCCATCGGCCTCGCCAATCCCGGCCTTGGCGGCCACGCCTATATCAGCCCGACGCTGTGGGCGGCGATCCAGTATCTCGGACCGCGCGAGACCGCGCCGGAGCACCGCCACGCGCAGAACGCCTTCCGCTTCGTGGTCGAGGGCGAGGGCGTGTGGACCGTCGTCAACGGCGACCCCGTGCGCATGAGCCGGGGCGACTTTCTGCTGACGCCAGGCTGGCACTTCCACGGCCACCAGAATGCCACCGACGCGCCGATGGCCTGGCTCGACGGGCTCGACATCCCCTTCTCGCAGCAGATGGATGTCGGCTTCTTCGAGCACGGCTCCGAGCGCGTGACGGACTATGCCACCCCGCGCTTCTCGCGCGGCGAGCGGCTGTGGTGCCACCCTGGCCTGCGCCCGCTGTCCGGGCTGCAGAACACGGTGTCCTCGCCCATCGGCGCCTACCGCTGGGAGTTCACCGACCAGGCGCTGACCGAGCAGCTGCTGCTGGAGGAGGAGGGCCAGCCGGCCACCGTCGAGCAGGGCCATGCCGCGGTGCGCTACGTCAACCCCACCACCGGCGGCGACGTGATGCCGACCATCCGCGCCGAGTTCCACCGCCTGCGGGCCGGCACCGTGACGCCGGCGCGGCGCGAGGTGGGCTCCAGCGTGTTCCAGGTGTTCGAGGGCAAGGGCTCCGTCATTCTGGGCGGCACCGAGCGCAAGCTCGACAAGGGCGACATCTTCGTAGCGCCGTCGTGGTGCCCGTGGTCGCTCGTCGCCGAGGCGCAGTTCGATCTGTTCCGCTTCTCCGACGCGCCGATCATGGAGCGACTCCACTTCGACCGCACCCACGTGGACGGCGGCGAGCGCTGACCGCCCCGCCATGGTGACCTTGGAGGAAGCACGCGCGGCATTGCGCGAGCGGCAGGGCGCCGGCGCGCGCTATGACGCCGCCGAGGCCCCGGCCGAGGAACTCGGCTGGGCGCGGCTCGGCACGGCCTATTTCGCGCGGCTGCTCAACGACCTGCCCGACGACGCGCTTTCGGCGCCCAGCCTCGTCCCGGGCTGGACGCGGCGCCACGTCATCGCGCAGGTCGGCTACCACGCGCGCGCGCTGACGCGGCTCACCGAGTGGGCCGCGAGCGGCACGCCGCAGGCGATGTACGCCTCCGATGGCGCCCGCCGAACCGAGGTGGAGGAGGGCTCCAACCTGCCCACCCGCGCCCTGCGCGGCCTCTTTCGCCACGCCGCCGTGCATCTCGATGTGGAGTGGCGCGACCTCGACGGCCCCGCCTGGGATCGCCCCCTGTCGCTGCCCGACGGCACCCCGATCACCGCCCGCGTTACGGCTTGGCTGCGCGCGCGCGAAATCTGGCTGCGCGCCGTCGACCTCGACGCCGGCGGATCGTTCCTCGACATGCCGCCCGCGTTCGTGCGCCGGCTTCTCGCCGAGGCGGTCGCCGCCTGGGACGGGCCCCCGCTGGCGCTGCGCCCGACCGATGGCGAGGCGCCCGCCAGCGCCGCCGCCGGCACCGTGATTTCGGGCCGGAGCGCCGACCTTGCCCGCTGGCTCACCGGCCGCGGCGCCCGGCGCCTCGGCCACGACGGGCCGCTGCCGCCCGCCCCCCAACCCACCCGTTGATCAAGAGGAAGTCCGATGGCAGAGCGCCTGTTCGAATCCCCCGCGTACCCCACCGTCCCGGCTGGCGATGCGCTCTACCCGGTGCACCGCATCTTCTGCGTCGGCCGCAACTATGCCGAGCACGCCGCAGAGATGGGCGTGGAGGTCGACCGCGAGGCGCCGTTCTACTTCATGAAGGACGCGCAATCGCTGGTGCCCTCCGGCGCCACCACGCCGTACCCGCCCGGCACCGAGAACTACCACTACGAGATGGAATTCGTGGTGGCGATCGGCGCGCCGGCCTTCAACGCATCGGCCGACCAGGCGAAGGCGGCGATCTGGGGCTATGGCTGCGGCCTTGACATGACCCGGCGCGACTTGCAGCAGGTCGCGCGCAACAAGCAGCGCCCGTGGGATCTCGGCAAGAATGTCGAGGCGTCCGCGGTGATGACGGCACTCGTCCCCGCCGCCGAGCTGGGCGAGATCGGGCCGCAGCGGATCTGGCTGTCGGTCAACGGCGAAACCAAACAGGACGCGCACCTCAGCGACCTGGTGTGGTCGCCAGTGGAACTGATCCAGCACCTGTCGCGCTTCTATCACCTCGCGCCCGGCGACCTCATCGCCACCGGCACGCCCGCCGGCGTCGGCGCGGTGAAGGCCGGCGACGTGATCCGCGGCGGCATCGACGGCCTGCCCGAGATCGAATTGACCCTGGGCGAGCCGGAATGATCTTTCACGGCTATTTCCGCTCCTCCGCCGCGTGGCGGTGCCGCATCGCCTTCAACCTCAAGGGCTTTGTGCCGGACGACACGCGCTATGTGCACCTGCGCAAGGGCGAGCAGCGGGCCGACGCGTTCGTCGGCGTCAACCCGCAAGGCCTCGTGCCGGCGCTGGAACTCGACGACGGCACGGTCCTGACCCAGTCGATGGCGATCATCGAATGGCTGGACGAGACGCGGCCCGAGCCGGCGCTCCTGCCGTCCGATCCGGTTCAGCGGGCGCTGGTGCGGGGCTTTGCGCAAGCGATCTGCTGCGACATCCATCCGCTGCAAAATCTCCGCGCCCTGGCCTACCTGCGCAGCGAGCTGGGCCAGGATCAGGCGGGCGTCGACGCATGGTGCCAGCGCTGGCTGGGCGACGGGCTGGCCGCCTGCGAGCGGCTCGCGGTGCGCCACGCCGCCGGCCGCTTCTGTTTCGGCGACACCCCCGGCCTCGCCGATATCTGCCTCATCCCGCAGATGGGCTCGGCCGACCGCTTCGGCGTCGACACGTCGGACATGCCCCGCCTGCGCGAGATCACCGCAAATTGCCTCGCCCTGCCGGCGTTCTCCAACGCCGCGCCCGGCAAGCAACCCGACGCGGAAGCCTGAGGAGAGAGCGATGTCTCAACAGCGTCCCATCCTGATTGCGGGCGGCGGGATCGGCGGCCTCGCGGCCGCCCTCGCGCTGGCGCAGCAGGGGCTTGCCTCGATCGTGCTCGAGAAGGCACCCAAGCTGGGCGAGATCGGCGCCGGCATCCAGCTCGGCCCCAACGCCTTCCACGTGTTCGACCGGCTCGGCATCGGCGAGCAGGCCCGCAAGATGGCCGTCTACATCGACAGTCTGCTGCTGATGGACGCGATGGCGGACGGCGAGATCTGCCGCGTCCCCCTCGGCGACGATTTTCGCGCCCGCTTCCGCAATCCCTACGCGGTGATCCATCGCGGCGACCTGCACGGCGTCTTCCTGCGCGCCTGCGAGGCGAGCCCGCTGGTCGACCTGCGGACGAGTTCGGAGGTGGTGGACTACGCGCAGGACGGCGCCACTGTTACCGCCCGGCTGCAGGGCGGCGACACGGCCGAGGGCCGTGCGCTGATCGGTGCGGACGGGCTGTGGTCCAACGTGAGGAAGCGCGTGGTGGGTGATGGCGCGCCGCGCGTGTCCGGCCACACCACCTACCGCTCCGTGATCCCCACCGAGCTGATGCCGGAGGAATTGCGCTGGAACGCGGCGACGCTGTGGGCCGGGCCGAAGTGCCACATCGTCCACTACCCGCTGTCGGGCTGGAAGGTGTTCAACCTCGTCGTCACCTACCACAACGACGCGCCGGAGCCCGTCGCCGGCAAACCGGTGTCGAACGCGGAAGTCCTGCAGGGCTTCACCCACATCTGCGACCGCGCGCAGAGCATCATCCGCCACGGCAAGGACTGGAAGCTGTGGGTGCTGTGCGACCGCGACCCGGTCGAGACCTGGCAGGACGGCCGCACGGTGCTGCTCGGCGACGCCGCCCATCCGATGATGCAATATTTCGCCCAAGGCGCCTGCATGGCGATGGAAGACGGAATGGTGCTGGCCGACGCCATCGCCGCGCACGACGACATCGAGGCGGCGCTCGCCGCCTACGTCGCCGCCCGGACGCTGCGCACGGCTCGCGTGCAGCTCCAGTCGCGCGCCATCGGCGATCACATCTACCACCCGGCCGGCGCCCACGCGGAGCTGCGCAACGCCATCATGCGCGCCAAGTCGCCGACCGAGTGGTTCGACACGCTCGAATGGCTCTATGGCGGCGCGCACAACAGCGCGGGCGAGACCATCCACACCCAACGCGCCGTCGAGGCGGTCTGATCGGCCGCGGCCGGCGCAGGAGGAGAAGCCCATGAACCGGGTGACGGAAGCCGAACGCATGCTGATCGGCGGCGAGCTGGTCGAAAGCGCCAGCGGCGCCTGGATGGAATCGGTCAGCCCGGTCACCGAGGCGGTCATCGGCCGCGTGCCCGCTGGCACGGCCGAGGACGTGGAGCGCGCCGTCGTCGCGGCCGAAACGGCGTGGCCGGCATGGGCCGCGCTGACGCCGATGCAGCGCGCCGAGGCGATGAGCCGCTTCGCCGACGCGCTCAACGCGCGGGCCGACGAGATCCTGCGCGTGGAGGTGGCCGACACCGGCAACACCATCCGGCCGATGCGCATCATCGACGTGCCGACAGCCGTGGAATCGCTGCGCTACTATGCCGGCCTCGGCCCGGATCTGCGCGGCGAGACCATCCCCGCCTCGCGCGACAACCTCCACATCACCCTGCACGAGCCCTACGGCGTGGTGGCGCGCATCGCGCCGTTCAACCATCCGGTGATGTTCGCGGTCGCGCGCACCGCGGCGGCGCTGGCGGCGGGCAACGCGGTCATCGTCAAGCCGCCGGAGACCTCGCCGCTGTCGGCGATGATCCTCGCCGAGATCGCGCGCGAGACGCTGCCGCCCGGCCTGTTCAACATCGTCACCGGCGATGGCTGCGGGGCGGGCGACGCCATCGTGCGCCACCCGCGCATCAAGCGCATCGCCTTCATCGGCTCGCCGCAGACCGGCCGGGCGATCCAGCGCGCCGCGGCCGAGGTCACCGTCAAGCACATCTCGCTGGAGCTCGGCGGCAAGAACCCGATGATCGTGTTCCCCGACTGCGACCCCGAGAAGGTCGCCGCCGCGGCCGTGATGGGCATGAACTTCTCCTGGCAGGGCCAGTCGTGCGGCTCGCTGAGCCGGCTCCTCCTGCACGAGGACATCCACGACAAGGTGCTCGAGGCGCTGGTCGCGCGCGTCAAGGCACTGAAGATGGGCGACCCGCTGAGCGAGACCACCGACGTCGGCCCGGTCAACTCCGCCGTCCATCGCGACCGGATCCTCGCCCACATCGCCAACGCCGAGGCGGACGGGGCGAGGCGGCTCGCCGGCGGCGGACGGCCGAAGGGGGCGGAGTTCGAGCGCGGCTTCTGGGTGGAGCCGACCGTCTACGCGGACGTGACGCCGGACCTGCGCCTGTGGCAGCAGGAGGTCTTCGGCCCGGTGCTCGCGGTCGGCAAATGGCGCGATTTCGAGGAGGCCGTCGCCATGGCCAACTCCACCGAATACGGCCTCACCGGCGCGGTCTGGACCAACGACATCTCCAACGCGCTGCGGATGGCGCGCCGTATCCGCTCCGGCCACATCTGGGTCAACGGGTCGAGCCTGCATTTCCTCGGCGTGCCGTTCGGCGGCATGAAGACCAGCGGCATCGGCCGCGAGGAGGGCCGCGAGGAGCTGTACAGCTACACCGAGGCCAAAACCATCAACATCATGCTGTGACGGGACGCCGAATGGACCGCAAGAACGAGACCGCCGTATATGGTTCGGACGTGGTGGCCGAGACGCTGCGCGACCTCCGCCTCGACTATATCGCGCTCAATCCCGGCGCGAGCTATCGCGGCCTCCACGACAGCCTCGTCAACTTCACCGGCGGCGACCCGGAGATCCTGTTGTGCGTGCACGAGGAGGCGGCCGTCGCCATCGCCCATGGCTGGGCCAAGATCACCGGCCGGCCGATGGCGGTGGCGCTCCATTCCAATGTCGGGCTGATGCATGGCTCGATGGGCATCTTCAACGCTTTCTGCGACCGGGTGCCCATGGTGGTCGTCGGTGCCACCGGGCCGCTCGACGCGGCTGAGCGGCGTCCCTGGATCGAGTGGATCCACACCGCCCAGGACCAGGGCGCGTTGGTCCGCGACTTCATCAAATGGGACGATCAGCCCGGCGGCATCGCGGCCGCGCGCGACGCGCTGATTCAGGGCGCCGCCATTGCCGGCACCGCCCCGCGCGGCCCCGTCTACATCAACATCGACGCCGCCTTGCAGGAAGAGGCGATGGAGGCACCGCTGCCGCCGGCGGACATCGCGCGGCGGAGCGCACCGCAGGCCGGCGCCCCGCTTCCGGCGCTGGTGGAGGAGGCGGCCGCGATGCTGTCGGACGCCTCCCGGATCGTGGTGCTGGCCGGCCGGATGTCGCGCGACGCGGCGGACTGGGAGCGCCGCATCGCCCTCGTGGAAGCGCTCGGCGCCCGCGTCGTGTCCGACTTCAAGACCGGCGCGACCTTCCCGACCCACCATCCGGCCCGCGCCGGCAAGTCCGGCTATTTTCCCGACCCGGACGCGAAGGCCGCCATCGCCGAGGCCGACCTCATCGTCAACCTCGACTGGCTCGATTTCGGCGGCACCCTGCGCGCCGTGTTCGGTCCCGGCCCGATCCCGGCCAAGATCATCTCCGCCTCGCTCGACACCCACGCCCACCGCGGCTGGTCGAAGGACGGCGGCGCCCCCTATCCCGCCGACATTCACTTCCTCAACGAACCGGACCAGGTGGTGGCCGCTCTCGCCGGCGCGCTCGGTGCGACAAGCCGCGCCGCGCCCCCGGTTGCACCCGCGTTGCCAAACGTGAGCGAGGAGACGCGACTCACACCGCAAGATGTGGCGGTGTGCCTGCGCCGTGCGCTGGGCGAGCGGCGGAGCTGCCTCATCCGCGGCCCGCTGAGCTGGACCGGGGCGGACTGGCCGGTGGACCACGCGCTTGGCGCGCTCGGCTACGACGGCGGCGGCGGCATCGGATCGGGCTGCGGCATGGCGGTCGGCGCCGCGCTGGCGCTGCGCGACATGCGGAGCGACCTTCTGCCGCTCGCCGTGCTCGGCGACGGCGACTTCCTGATGAACGCCTCGGCGCTGTGGACGGGGATCAAGGCCGGCGTGCCGCTGCTGGTGGTCGTCCTCAACAACCGCTCCTTCTACAATGACGAGGTGCACCAGGAGACGGTGGCGGTGCAGCGGGGCCGGCCGCCGGAAAACAAGCACGTCGGCATCACGATGACCGGCCCGGACATCGACGTCTCCAGCGTGGCGCGCGGTTTCGGCGCCTGGAGCCCGGGCCTTGTCTCCGGCGCGGCCGCGCTTGGCGATGCCATGGCCGAGGCACTGCGGATTGTCGCCGAAGGGGGCACCGCCGTCCTCGAGGTCGACACCGAGAAGGGCTACTCGCCGGCGATGATGAACGCGCTGCGTACCGGCAACGAAAAGGCGTAGCGCCGGCCTATGCGGCGGGCGCGATGGCTGCCCGCTGCGGCCGTTCCACCTGGGCGGATAGCGCGCTGGCCAGGAAATTCATCAGCGAGAGCTGATAGGACGACAGCTCCTTGCCGCGCCGGCGCACCCGGAAGACCGGCGCCTCGAGGTGAACCCCGTCCGTCGTGATCTCACGCAGGATGCCGGAGGCGAGCTCGTCGCGCACCGACGAGCGGAACAGGAAGGCGGCCCCCGCGCCCGCCCGCACGGCCTGCTTCAACCCCTCCGCGTGGCCGAACTCCATCTCCACGCGCCGGCGCCGTATGCCGACGCCGCGCAGCAGCGCATCCTCCAGCTCGCGCCGCGGCGTGCCCGACTGAGCCGTGACGTACGCCACCTTGGCGAGCTCGGCCGGCGAGGCGAGCCGGTCGGCGATCGGCATCTGCGGGGCCGCGACCAGCACCAGCTGCTCGCTCTGCACGCGCTCCACGTCGAGGCCCGCGATCTCGTGGCGCGGGTCGAGGATGGTGAAGGCGAAGTCGCAATCGCCCGAATGGATCGCGTCGGTGACGAGCTGCGGCGACGTCACCCGCACGGATACCTCGCCCTCGGGAAAGCGGCGGTGGAAGCTGACGATCTGCGCCGGCAGCACATAGGAGCCGATGGTCATCGAGGCGCCCACCGTCGCCTTGCCGACAATGCCGCGCCGGCTGTCGGCCATCTCGCGCTCCAGTTCGTGGGTGCGGCTCACCATCTCCTGCGCCCAGACGAGGATGCGTTGCCCCTCCGCCGTGAGCTTCACCTGCCGGCCCTGTCGCACCGTCAGGGGCACGCCCAGCTTCTGGCCCATCGCCTTGAGGTGGGCCGACACCACGGGCTGCGCGATCCCCAGCCGTTCCGCCGCGCGCGACACGCTGCCAAGCTCCGCCACGGTGCAAAAAACCTCCAGCTTGTGGATGGAAATCTGCGAGATCAGCGAGCGCATGAATCATAGCCTCAAGCATATAAGTGAGGCCCAACTATATATTGGTCACTATCACCTGGGAATGGTTAGGGTTCGGGCAAATGATGGGCTTTGAGGGGGAGACGGGATGCTCGACAAAACAGGGGCAGACCACGGGACCGACGTCGTCGAAGCGACGCTGACCCGGTTGGTGATCGCCAACCGGATCCTGGCGCGCGAAGACATCATCGACAATTTCGGCCACGTCAGCGTGCGGCATCCGCTGAATCCCGAGCGCTATTTCCTCGCCCGCTCCCGCAGCCCCGAAGTGGTGACCCGCGACGACATCATGGAGTTCACGCTCGACGGCGAGAAGATCTCCGACGATCCCCGCAGTCCCTACAAGGAGCGCCACATCCACGGCGCGATCTACAAGGACCGCCCGGACGTGGGCGCCGTCACCCACCATCACGCCCGCCCGGTGCTGCCGTTCACGATGATCGACATCCCGCTGCGGCCGATGTTCCACATGGCGTCGGTGATCGGCACCGAGATTCCCGTCTGGGACAGCCAGGACGAGTTCGGCGACACCAACATGCTGGTGGACAGCATGGCGATGGGCCACTCGCTCGCGCGCACCCTGGGCGACGGCCGCGTCGCGCTGCTGCGCGGTCATGGCGCCATCTGCGTCGGCGCCAGCCTGCAGGCGGTGGTGATGATTTCGATCGGCCTTCGCGACAACGCCGCGCTGATCCAGTCGACGCTCGCCCTCGGCAAGGTCACGCACCTCACCGACGGCGAGATCCAGAAGACCAGCGACATGTTGCTGAGCGACGTGCCGCTGGCGCGGGCGTGGGACTATTGGGTCGCCCGCGCCGGCTATGGGGGGCTCTGAGCCTCAGCGACCGGGCCGATCAACGAAACGAAACAAGGGAGGACTTGACATGAAGTTCACACATCTCGCCACGGTCTGTGCCGTCGCCATGCTCGCCGCCGGGCCTGCCGCGGCGCAATCGGTCGGCATCGGCGCCGGCAAGCAGGGCTCGCAGAACTATGCGACCAGCGCGGCAATGGGCAAATTCCTGTCCGACGAGCTGGGTCTCGACGTGCGCGTCCAGTCCTATGGCGGGGCCGGTCAGACGCTGCCGCTGCTCGACAGCGGGCGGCTCGACCTCGCGCTGGTGCCGGGCCCGGACTACATGGCCGCCGCCCTCGGCCAGGAGCCGTTCAAGGGCCGCAAGCTGGAGAACCTGCGCACCATCGCCGACATGGGGCCGACCTACTACGGCTTCATGGTGCGCAAGGACAGCGACATGGAGACCGTTGCCGACGCCAAGGGCAAGACCATCACCTACGGCTACGCGGCGCAGCCCGCGCTGGCGCTGCAGGTGGACGGCATCCTCGCCGCCGCCGGCCTCACCATCGACGACATGCAGCAGGACAACGTGCCGTCCGTACCCAACGGCGTCGACGACCTGATCTCCGGCAACGCGGACGTCGCCTTCTTCGCCATCCAGGGCGGCAAGGCCCGCGAGGCGGACGCGGCCGTCGGCATCAAGTGGCTGTCGCTGGACGATACGCCCGAGAACGAGGCCGCGATGCAGAAGTCGGTGCCGCTGGCCTACATCGACACCGTCGAGGCGGGCGTGGCGCCGGGCGTCGACAAGCCGACCGCCATGATGGCCTACGACTACATGCTCGTCACCGGCGCGCATGTGCCGGACGAACTGGTGCAGAAGATCGTCGCGCTGGTGCACGACAACCCGGAAAAGGTGCGGGGTCTCTACTCGGCCTTCGCCGAATTCAAAGCGCCGCAGATGGCCAAGGACGTCGGTGGCCTGACGATGCATCCGGCCGCGGTTGAGTACTACAAGCAGAACGGCTTGATGCAGTAGCATGGCCGACACGGCAGTGGACGAGCGCCCGGCACTGAGCCGGGCGCAGCGCTCGATCCTGGCGCTGGAAAATCTGGTCGGTTTCCTCATCGTTGCGCTGTCGGTGGCTTATGCGGCCGACCTGCAGCGCCGGCTCGGGGTCTCGATCTACAACACCCAGGTGCTGGTCGCCTCGTTCTCGCTCGCGCTTGTCGCCGGTTTCCTGGCGATGGCGCGGACGACCGCGTCCGCGTCGCTGCGCCTTGGCAACTTCGCCTGCGCGGCGGCGGTGCTGGGCGTCGGCGGCTATATCGCGGTGACCTACGTCGACACCTCGATGGAAGCGCCGTACCTGCCGGGCTGGCTGATCGCGCTGTGCGCGGTGCTGTTCGTCGGGCTGCTGCTCAATCTCAAGCGGTCGGCGGGCCTCGGCATCGTCGTCGTGGTCGCCATCTTCCTCGCCTACGGCCTGTTCGGCCATCTGGCGCCGGGCGAGTTCCAGAGCCGGGAGGCGACGCCCGCCGAGCTCCTCGTCTACCTCACCATCGATCCGAACGGCATCTTCGGCACCGCGCTGGAGGTGGCCGTGGTCATCGTCGTTCCCTACCTGCTGTTCGGCCAGCTCCTGTCGGCCTGTGGCGCGGGCGACTTCTTCAACGACCTCGCGATGGCCGGCATGGCTCGCTTCCGTGGCGGCCCGGCCAAGGTCGCGGTCAGCGCATCGGCGCTGTTCGGCTCGATCTCGGGCAGCGCGGTGGGCAACGTCGTCGGCACCGGCGTCGTCACCATCCCGATGATGAGGCGCTCCGGCTTTCCCGCGTCCTACGCCGGCGCGGTGGAGGCGGTCGCCTCGACGGGCGGTCAGCTCGTGCCGCCGGTGATGGGCGCCGCCGCCTTCATCATGGCCGACTATCTGCGGGTCGACTATGCCGACGTGATGCTGGCGGCGCTGCCCTCGGCGCTCCTCTACTACCTCGCGGTCTTCATCAACGTCGACCTTCGGGCCGCCAAGCGCGCCATCCCCCCGGTCGACCGGACCGAGATCCCGCGCGTGCGGGCGACGCTGGCCTCCGGCTGGCACTTCGTGGTGCCGTTCGCGGTGCTGTTCTACACGCTGTTCGCCATGCACATGCGGCCCGAGCGATCGGCCGTTTTCTCCATCCTCGTGCTCCTCGCCGGCAGCCTCGTGTTCGGCTACCGGGGCAAGCGCATCCGCCTGTGGCAGATCTTTGGCCTGGTCGGGCGGGCGGGCGCGACGGCGCTCGATCTCATCATCGTGTGCGCGGCGGCGGGCATCATCATCGGCGTCCTCAACATGACGGGGCTCGCCTTCAACCTCACCATGCACATCATCGCCGCGAGCGGGAACAGCGTCTTCGTCCTGGCGGTCATCACGGCGCTCATCTCCGTCGTGCTCGGCATGGGGATGCCCACCGTCGGCGTCTATATCCTGCTCGCGACGCTGGTGGCCCCGGCCCTCATCGAGGTGGGCATCCAGCCGATGGCGGCGCACCTTTTCGTGTTCTATTTCGGGCTGATGTCGATGGTCACGCCGCCGGTGGCGCTGGCTTCCTTCGCGGCGGCCAAGATCGCCGACGCGAGCGCCTGGGACACCAGCGTCGAGGCGATGAAGCTGGCCTGGCCGGCCTATATCGTGCCGTTCCTGTTCCTGTTCGCACCGGCGCTGATCCTCGAAGGCGGCACGATCCAGGTCGTCTGGGCGCTCACCTCGGCGGTCATCGGCATCTTTGCGGTGACGGCCGGTCTCGTCGGCTACCTGCGCGTGTCGGCAGGGCCTTTGCTGCGGCTCTCGCTGGTGGTGGGCGGCATTCTCACGCTGATGCCGGCGGGGCTCTTCGCCAACGCGATCTGGACCGATGTGGCCGGCCTCGCGATCCTCGCGGGCTGCTTCCTGTCGCAAGGCCCGCTGCGCCGCACAGCCGCCCCCGGGCATCCGGGCTAGCCGCCCCGGCGCCGCCGGGGCGCGGCCGGGTGCCGCGCCGGCACACGGGAGGCTTGCCCACGGGGTGGTTCGCGGATTAGATGGCATGTCATCTGTTGATCTGTCATCTAATCCTGGAGCCAATTCATGGCCGATGTTGACGAGCGCACCCTGCTCGGCACTCGGATTGCGCTTGCGGCGCGGCAGTGGCGCCGGGTCGTCAACACGCGCCTCAGCGCCTACGCGCTGACCGAGGCGACCTGGCTGCCCCTGTTGCGCCTGTCCCGCTCTGCCGTGCCGATGCGCCAGAAGGACCTGGCCGCCGCGCTGGAACTCGACAGCTCCTCGGTGGTGCGCATCCTGTCCGGCCTCGAGGCGGCCGGCCTGGTGGAACGGCGCGAGCATGAGGGCGACCGGCGCGCCAAGACCATCGTGCTGACCGAGGAGGGACGCCGCCGCGTCGCCGAGGTCGAGGCCGTCGCGCGGGACGTGCGCGAGGCGGTGCTCGCGCCGCTGTCGCAACGGGAAATCGCCGACGCGAACCGGGCCCTGTCGGCGATTTGCGACACCCTGGCCGACCTCAACGCGGCCGAGGCGACGCCTGAATGAGCCCGCCGGTCACGGATCTGTCCGCATCGCCCGGCGTTGCCGTGCCATCCGCGCGGCGCGTCGCGATCCCGCCGCTGTGGCTGCTTGCCCTTCTCACCTTCACCGGCACGATGGCGATGCACGTGTTCGTGCCCGCCTTGCCCGACGCCGCGGCCAGCCTCGGCGCCGAAGGTGGCGTGATGGCGCTGACCATCAGCTTCTATATTCTCGGCCTTGCGGTGGGCCAGCTGGTCTATGGCCCGGTCTCGGACCGGTTCGGGCGGCGGCCGGTGCTGATGTTCGGCCTTGTCGTCTATATTGCGGCCAGCCTCCTGGCCTACCTTGCCCCCAACGTGGAAACGCTGGTGACGGCGCGGCTCCTCCAGGCGCTCGGCGGTTGCGCCGGGTTGGTGCTGGGCCGGGCCATCGTGCGCGACTGCTCGGCGGAAGGGGAGGCGACGCGGCGCCTCGCGCTGATGAACCTCATGGTCGCGATCGGTCCGGGCATCGCGCCGCTGATCGGCGTCGGCCTCGTCCACGTCACCGGCTGGCGCTCGATCTTCCTCGCCATGACCGTCCTCGGCATCGTCAACGCCATCCTTGCCCTGCGGCTTCTGCCCGAAACGGGCGGCGGGCGCGCGCGCAGCGCCGGCGAGGTGGCGCGCGACTACGCCCGGCTCATCCGCTCGCCCGTCTTCCTCGGCTATGCCATCGGCGGCGGCTGCGCGACCACCTCGCTCTACGCCTTCATCACGGTCGCGCCGTTCGTGTTCGTGCATGACCTCGGCGTGTCGACCGGGGCGGTGGGGGCCTATCTCGCCCTCAACATCCTGGGCTTCTGGTTCGGCAGCCTCGCCACCAGCCGCCTGGTGCGCGTCCTGCCCACCGGGCGCATGCTGGTGTTCGGCAATCTCATCAGCGTGGCGGCGGCGGTGGCGTTCCTCGTGCTGGTGCTGACGGACCGGCTGACGGTGGCGGGGACGGTGTTCCCGATGATGATCTTCACCTTCGGTGCCGGCATCTCCTCCCCGGCCGCCTTGACCCTGGCGATGAGCCTCAACGCGAACGCGGTGGGATCCGCCTCCGGGCTGTACGGCTTCTCGCAGATGGTCATCGGCGCGATCTGCACGTCGCTGGTGGGATTGGGGGGCGAGCCTGCGCTGTCGGCGGGGATCGTGCTCACGGCGAGCGGGGTGCTGGCGCAGGCGGCCTTCTGGATGGCGCGCCGCCGCGCCAGCATCAGAGGCTTGCCCGATCAGGCGGCAACGGCCCGGACCGGTCCAATCCGTGCCGCCGCCGCGCCGCACGTGGCCACTTGTCCCCCACCGGCGACGAACGCGCCGCAGGGGAGCGGCCCCAGTCCGCAAGTCTAGCCCACCGCCGAACCGGGGGAACGTCCGGACAGGGCCGAGCCCATGGCTATTTCCTGCGTGACAGGCAGTGCAGGAGAAGCAAGCGCGCGTGGTGAAGGCGCGTTTTTACGGTGCCCACCGCGCAACCCTCGATCTGGGCGATCTCCGCGCAGCTCAGATCTCGGAAATAGGCGAGGTGAACCGCTGCTCGCTGCACCGGCTTGAGCATTTCGATGCAATGGCGCAGCGCTTCGCCCTGTTCGAGGGCGATGATGGCAGCCTGCGCGTCGGGTGTCTCGTCGGGGACGCTTTCGTCCGGCTCGGCGAGCGGGAGGCCGGCCCGTCTCAGGCGATCGTTGGCCTTGTTCCTGGCGATGCCGAAGATCCACGTGCGCGGCGTCGAACGGCCCTCGAAGCGGTCGGCTTGCTGCCACACCGCGAGCATCGTTTCCTGCAGCACGTCGGCGGCTTCGTGGGCATCCTTCACCCTCGTCTGGATGAACGCATGCAGCTGCGGCCCGAGCGACATGTAGATCGCCCGCATCGCACGCTTGTCGCCCGCTGCCACGCGGCCGAGAAGGAACGTCAAGTCATCCGGCGGAGACATAGTATGGCATGCAGATTTCGATCTTGATTGCAGTTGTCAGGCCGCGAACCAGCTCACTTGATCTCAGCGTCAGCTTTGTCCTCCACCTCGATGAGTGCGACGGTCTCGCGGGCGTCGGCGAAATGCCGGAGGGCCGCGTCGCGCGCGTCCGTGTCATCGAAGGCGAGGACGTAAAAACCGAGAGCGTTGGGGCCGTCGACGATGCGTGCCCCGGCCTCTCGGAGCAGCGCGCGGACGGATGCTTCGCTCGCCTCGGGCACGAATGCGACGCGCGCGCGTGCGCCGCCATCGCGAGGCCCGGCCGGTCCCGTCGCCGTGGTGTAACGCTGCGGCGGCTCGCTGCGATCGACGAGCAACGAGGTGGCGACGAGCTGCCAGGCGAAGATCGCGAAGACGATGCCGGCCACGGCCTGCCACGCAGGAATCGCGCGCCGCCAGACCCGCACCGGCTCGCGGCCGCGTTGCGTTTCCCGGTCGATGGCCTTCGACAGGCGGGCAAACCCGAGTTCGCCCGGAAACGCGTGCCGTGCGGTGTCCGTCTCGCCCAGGGCCGCGATCAGCCGATGTTCGGCCTCGAGCATGGGATCGGCCGCGATGGCCTCGGAAAGGCGGGCGGCCTCTTCGTCCGAAAGGCGGCCGTGGAGGAGGTCGAGGATCTCCTCGCCTCGGTCGTCCTGTTCACTGACCATGACCCACCTCCTGCGGGAGCAGCCTGTCGATCACAAGTCGCGTTTCGATCGTTGAGGGTTCAAAAATACTTTGTCCATCGGCAGCCGGCGCGCAACCCTGTGCTGCGAGGGCATTGCAATGCCACATTCGCGCTATAGTGCGACGACAGCTCCTGGCCACTTGGATTCGAATGATGCGATCTCTTCTCGCTGCCTGTGCGTGCGCGGTACTCGGCGCGGGCGGGGCGTTCGCGGACGGCGCTTCACCGTTGCCGGCTCGCAAGCCCATGCCTGCCGTGGAGAGGGACATCGCGCCGTCATTCGGTCGAACGGCGCTGCGGCTGCCGCCGAAACAATGGATCGTCGCGGACGCGGCCAATGTCGTCGACGCCTCCGAACTCGTCGTGCTCGTTCCGGACGACCCGGCCGCGGACGCGGTCATCGCGCGCGCCGAAGCGCTCGGCTACGCGGTCGTCGACCGCACCGCGCTCGCGTCGCTTGGCCAGGTCCTCTTCGTCCTGCGCATCCCGGAAGGCCGCACTGGCGCGGCGGCCATCGCCGAAATCGAAGCACTCGATTTGCGGGCGACCGCCGGCGTCAATCATGCCTACAGCCTCCCTCGGTCTTCAGAGGCGCTGGCGCGCTTCCAGTACGCCGAGGCGATGATCGGCTGGCCGTCCGGCGGTTGCGCCGCGAAGACGCGGATCGGGCTCATCGATACGGCGATCGACCCCGCCGTCGCCGCGACGCTGGGCGCGCACATCGAAACGGCGGACTTCCGGCGCGATCCGGTCCGGCAGGGCACGACGGATCATGGCACCGGCCTGGCCGAACTCCTCGCCGGCAGCGGCCGTCTTATCGCGCCGGAAATTTTCAATGCCGTCGTGGTGGGCGACGAAACCGCGCCGGCCGACGCCGCCGGCGTGGACAGCTTGTTGCGCGCGCTCGATTGGCTGGTGAGCCAGGGGGTTCGGGTCGCAAACGTGAGCCTGGCGGGCCCCTACAACAAGCTTCTGGACCTTGGCGTTCAAAGCGCGGCCGCGCGCGGGCTCGTCATTGTCGCGGCCGTTGGAAACGACGGGCCGGACGCGGCCCCGCGTTATCCGGCGGCGTTCGAGGAGGCGGTCGCCGTGACCGCCGTCGACGCCGACGATCATGTCTACGAGAACGCCGTGCGGGGGCCGCACGTCGACCTTGCGGCCCCCGGCGTCGACGTCGTGGTGCAGGCGGGCGAACGGACGCGCTTCATGAGCGGCACCTCGGTGGCCGTTCCCTACGTCACGGCGCTCCTCGCGGCCGACCCCCGGCTGGTGGACGCCAAAGGTGCGTCCGGGGTCGTCGGCCGTCTTGAAGCCGATGCGCGGGACGTCGGCGATGCCGGGCGCGACGACGTCTTCGGCGCCGGCATCCTTTGGGCCGCGGGGCATTGCCCGTAAGTCGCCGGACTGCGGACGAGACGGTGACGCATCTGCCGCGGCCGTCTCGCGACCGAGACGTCCGCGGCAGATGAAGGCATCAACGGCTCTGCGCTCCGCGCAAGTCGGGCGGAAGCGTCATAATATCTCGGCGACCAGATGGTTCTCGATCGTCAGCGATCCTTCGTCGAAGACGACAAGGACATCGTCACCCTCCTGGATAACGCCGGTCACGGAATTTTCGCCAACGAATTGCAGACTGTCGATCCCGACCTCGAAGTCCGTGATGACGTCATTGCCGCCGACGTAGTTGAACACGTCCGCGCCATCGCCGCCGGTGAAGATGTCGTCGCCCGCGCCGCCTTCGAGCGTATCGTCGCCCGCATCGCCGAAGAGGACGTCGTCGCCGGCGCTGCCGATGATGAAGTCGTCGCCGTCGCCGCCCGAGAGCTCGAGCGCGATCTTGCCGGCATCGATACCGCTTGCATCGATGGTGTCGTCGCCGCCGAGGCCGTCCACGGTGAGAAGCTCGCTGTTGCGGATGTCGAGCGAGAAGCGGCCGAGGTTGGTGCGCTCGAAGAACACGCCATTGGGGCTGGAGCTGATCTCGAACGCGTCGCCCGCCGTCTCGGCACCCTCGACGACCACGGTGTCGAAACCGGAGCCACCGTCCATCAGGTCGGTCCCGTCGCCGTTGTCCCACTCCATGACGTCGTCGCCGGCGCCGCCTTTCATGGTGTCGTCGCCCTTCTCACCTTCGAGCGTGTCGTTGCCCGCGTTGCCGAAGAGAACGTCGTTTCCCGCGCTGCCGATGATGAAGTCGTCACCGTCGCCGCCGGAAAGCTCGAGCGCGATCTTGCCGGCGTCGAGGCCGCTCGCATCGATGGTGTCGTCGCCGCCGAGGCCGTCGACGGTCAGGAGTTCGCTGTTGCGGATGTCGAGCGAGAAGCGGCCGAGGTTGGTGCGCTCGAAGAAGACGCCGTTGGGGCTGGAGCTGATCTCGAACGCGTCGCCGGCCGTCTCGGCACCCTCGACGACCACGGTGTCGAAG
>JAUIJH010000232.1 GCA_030431335.1 Alphaproteobacteria bacterium | reverse complement strand
GCGCGGTGACGGGTGCGATCCACACACCGACCATGTCGGAACACCTGCCGATCACGCCCGACGAGATCGCAAGGGACGCCATCGCGGCGGCCGAGGCGGGCGCGTCGGTGCTGCACTTGCACGCCCGTGACCCCGAGACCGGCGAGCCGACGCCCGACCCGACCGTCTTCATGCAGTTCCTGCCGCGCATCAAGCAGGCGAGCGACGCGGTGATCAACATCACCACCGGCGGCGGCCTCAAGATGACGCTGGAGGAGCGCCTGGCCGCTCCGCTCCAGGCCAAGCCCGAGATGTGCTCGCTCAACATGGGATCGATCAACTTTGCGATCTTCCCCCTCGCCCAGCGCTACAAGGAATGGAAGCACCCCTGGGAGGAGCCCTACCTGAGGCGCACGGACGAGCACATCTTCCGCAACACCTTCCGCGATATCGACCACATTCTGCGGGAGCTCGGCGAGGGCTGCGGCACCCGCTTCGAGCACGAATGCTACGATGTCGGCCACCTCTACAACCTCGCCCACTTCGTGGACCGGGGGATGGTGAAGCCGCCCTTCTTCATCCAGATGATCTTCGGCATCCTCGGCGGCATCGGCACCGACATGCGCAACCTCATGTACATGAAGGATGTGGCGGATCGCCTGTTCGGCGACGACTATCGCTGGTCGGTGCTGGCGGCGGGGCGACACCAGATGGGCTTTGCCACGCAGGCCGCGATGATGGGCGGCAACGTGCGCGTGGGGCTGGAAGACTCGCTGTGGATCAACAAGGGCGAGCTCGCCACCAGCAACGCCCAGCAGGTGTCGAAGATCCGCCACATCGTCGAGGAGCTCGGCCTCACCGTGGCGACCCCCGCCGAGGCCCGCCAGATGCTCGACCTCAAGGGCGGCGACCAGGTCGCGTTCTGATCCTTCGGCTTGCCGGCGCTAAGGCCGGCGGGCCACCAGGTCGATCTCCACCAGCGCGCCGACGGCGAGCGCCGTCACCCCGACACAGGTGCGTGCCGGCAGCTTGCCCGGCGCGAAATAGCTCTGATAGGTCGCGTTCATCGCCTGATAGTCGCGCTCGAACTCTGTGAGATAGACCCGCGCCTGCACCACGTTGGCGAGCGACAGGCCGAGCCCGCCGAGGACGATCGCGAGGTTGTCCATCACCCGGCGGGTCTGCGCCTCGACGCCCTCGGGCAGCGGCCGGTCCGGCTCGCCGGGAAAGGTCGGCATCTGGCCGGTGAGGTAGACCCAGCCGTCGACCTCGGCCGCATGGCTGAAGGTGGCGACGGGCTGCGGCGCCCCCTCCACCATGTGAAATTCGGGCAACGGCATCGCGGGTCCCTTTCAGCCGGCGGGCGCTTCGGGCGGAAAACGCTCGATCCAATGCTCGGCGATGTCGCGGCGGCGGCAGATCCACACTTTGTCGTGCGAGCGCACGTAGTCCACGAAGCGGGCCAGCGCGGCGGCCCGGCCGGGCCGGCCCACCGTGCGGCAGTGCAGCCCCACCGACATCATCTTCGGCGCGCTCTCGCCCTCCGCATAGAGCGTGTCGAAGGCGTCGCGCAGATAGGCGTAGAACTGGTCGCCGCTGTTGAAACCCTGCGGCAGGCCGAAACGCATGTCGTTGTTGTCGAGCGTATAGGGGATGATGAGCTGCGGCTTGCCGTGCTCGGTGTTCCAGAACGGCAGGTCGTCCGAATAGTCGTCGCTGTCGTAGAGGAAGCCGCCGTCCTCCACCACCAGGCGGCGCGTGTTGGCCGAATGGCGCCCGCAATACCAGCCCACCGGGCGGCTGCCGGTCAGCGCCGTGTGGGTCTCGATCGCCTCCTGCATCTGGCGGCGCTCCTCCGCCTCGGGCATCCCGTCATAGTCGATCCAGCGCAGCGCGTGGCTGGCGATGTCCCACCCCGCGTCCACCATCGCCGCCACCGCCTGGGGGTTGCGCGCCATCGCCATGGTCACGCCGTAGACGGTGATCGGCAGCTCGCGCTGGGTGAACAGGCGGTGGAGGCGCCAGAAGCCGGCACGGCTGCCGTATTCGTAGGTGCTCTCGATGGAGAAATCGCGCGCGCCGATGCGCGGCTGCGCGCCCACCACCTCGGTCAGATAGCTCTCCGAGGTGCGGTCGCCGTGCAGCACGTTGCGCTCGCCCCCCTCCTCGTAGTTGAGGACGAAGCTCACGGCGATGCGCGCGCCGCCCGGCCATTGCGGATGGGGCGGGCTGGCGCCATAGCCGATCATGTCGCGGGGATAGGGCTCGCTCATGGTCTGTTACCGATCGGTGGGGCTCGTTTGACTTGCGAGCCTAGTCAATTGCGCCCAAAGGGAAAAGCGCTGCCTCTCGCGGTGGATAGGAAATTCCCAGTGTCCGCAATCATTTGTCATCGAGTTCTGGAAATGGTTTGCTGGACGAAACAAGGATATCGATGCGTCTGCAGCGCTCCCGGGCGTCTGCCGATGCTGTCGCAAGAGGTGGCGCGGTGAAACACGAACCGGACGGAGCCGGCCGATTGCGCCGCTGCGCGCAGATCGCGGGGACACTGATCGCGGTTGCGCTGCTGGCGGGATGCGGTCTCGCCGATGGGCCCGTCATCAGCCCCAAGGGCCCCATCGCGCTGGCGGAACGCAATCTCCTCTTCACCGCGTTCGCGCTGATGATGATCGTCGCCATCCCGGTCTACGTGATGGTGGCGCTGTTCTGCTTCCGCTACCGGCGGAGCGGCAACGGCAAGTATCGTCCGGACTGGGATGGGTCGGCGGCGGTCGAGACGGTGATCTGGATCATCCCGCTGATCATCGTCATCATCCTGGGCACCATGGTGTGGGACAAGACGCACGATCTCGACCCCTACGCCGAGATCGAGGGCCACGGCACCCCCTTCGAGGTGGAGGTGGTGGCGCAGGACTGGAAGTGGCTGTTCATCTATCCCGAGCTCGGCGCCGCCTCGGTCAACGAGCTGGCCTTCCCGCAGGACCGGCCGCTGAAACTCAAGATCACCTCCGACACGGTGATGAACTCGTTCTGGGTGCCCGCCCTCGGCGGCCAGATCTACGCCATGGCCGGGATGCGCTCCGAGCTCAACCTCCTCGCCAGCGAGCCCGGCGCCTTCCGCGGCCGCAACACCATGTATAGCGGCGACGGCTTCTCCGACCAGCACTTCACCGCCCGCGCCCTGACGGCCGACGATTTCGCCGCCTGGCAGGAAAAGGTGAAGGCGGCCGACAATGCGCTCGACGCGCGCGCCTACGTGGAACTCGCCAAACCGAGCCAAGCCAACCCCGTGACCTACTATTCCACCTACGAACCCAACCTGTTCGACATCATCCTTCGCAAATACGCGCCGAACCCCGGCCCCTACGAGAGCGAAGCGGTCGCCATCATCTGCGGGGGGACTGCCTGATGCTCGGACGCCTCACACTCGAAGCCCTGCCGCTTTATAGCTGGGTCGCGTTCGGCGGCGCGGCCGTCACCGTGGCCGGCGGCCTCGGCGCGCTCGTCCTCGTCACCTACCTGCGCGCCTGGAAGGTGCTGTGGAGCGAATGGCTCACCAGCGTCGACCACAAGCGCATCGGCATCATGTACGTGATCATCGCGCTGATCATGCTGGTGCGCGGCTTCGTCGACGCCCTCATGATGCGCGCGCAGCAGGCCATCGCCGTCAACGGCGAGGGCTATCTGCCGCCGGAGCATTTCGACCAGATCTTCTCCTCGCACGGCACCATCATGATCTTCTTCGTGGCGATGCCGTTCCTCACCGGGCTGATCAACATCGTCGTGCCGCAGCAGATCGGCGCGCGGGACGTCGCCTTCCCCTTCCTCAACTCGGTGAGCCTGTGGATGACGGCCTCGGGCGCCGGCCTCGTCCTCATCTCGCTGGTGCTGGGCAAGTTCTCGCAGGCCGGCTGGACCGGCTATCCGCCGCTTTCAGGCGCCGAATACGGCCCCGGCGTCGGCGTCGACTACTGGCTGTGGGCGCTCCTCGTCTCGGGCGTCGGCACCACGATGACGGGCATCAACTTCATCGTCACCATCGTCAAGAACCGCTGTCCGGGCATGATCTACATGCGCATGCCGCTGTTCACGTGGACGGCGCTGTGCGTGTCGATCCTGATCGCCTTCGCCTTCCCCGCCCTCACCGTGGTGGCGATCCTGCTCGAGCTCGACCGCGTGCTCGCCTTCCACTTCTTCACCAACTGTTGCGGCGGCAACATGATGATGTTCCCCAACCTCCTGTGGATCTGGGGCCATCCGGAGGTCTACATCCTCATCCTGCCCGCCTTCGGCATCTACTCCGAGGTGGTGGCGACCTTCTCGCGCAAGCGCCTGTTCGGCTACGCCTCGCTGGTCTACGCGACGGCGGTGATCGCGCTGCTGTCCTTCACCGTGTGGCTGCACCACTTCTTCACGATGGGCTCGTCGGCCAACGTCAATGCCGTGTTCGGCATCGCCACCATGATCATCGCGGTGCCGACGGGGGTGAAGATCTTCGACTGGCTGTTCACCATGTATCGCGGCCGGATCGAGTTCCACACCTCGATGCTGTTCACCATCGGCTTCATCGTGACCTTCGTCATCGGCGGCGTGACGGGCGTTCTCCTCGCCCTGCCCCCGGCCGACTACCTGATGCACAACTCGACCTTCCTGGTCGCCCACTTCCACAACATGCTGATCCCCGGCGCGCTGTTCGGCTACTTCGCCGGCATGAACTACTGGTTCCCCAAGGCGTTCGGCTTCAAGCTCGACACCAAGTGGGGCGTGCGCTCGTTCTGGTTCTGGATCGTCGGGTTCTATCTGGCCTTCATGCCGCTCTATCTTCTGGGCTTCCTCGGCATGTCGCGCCGCATGGAGCACTACGACAATCCCGCCTTCCAGCCCTACCTGATCGTGGCGGCGCTGGGGGCGATCTCGATCCTGATCGGCATCGGCTGCATCGCGATGCAGTTCTATGTCAGCTTCAAGAACCGCGTCGCCCTCGTGGACGCGACCGGCGATCCCTGGAACGGGCGCACGCTGGAATGGGCGACCGCCTCGCCGCCGGCCGCCTACAACTTCGCTACCGTGCCGGAGGTGAAGGAGATCGATTCCTTCTACGCCGCCAAGCAGCGCCACGAGGCCTATCGCAAGCCCGACGGCTACGAGGACATCGTGATGCCCAAGAGCACGCCGCTGGGGCTCGTCCTGGGCGGTCTCTCGTTCGTGCTCGGCTTCGCGGTGGTCTGGTACATCTGGTGGCTGGCGGCGCTCGCCTTCGTCGCCTCGCTGGCGGTGGTCGCGGTCCGCGCCTGCGACGACGACAGTGACTATGTGCTCCCCGCCGCCGAGGTGGAGGCGATCGAGACCGCCCGCCTGGCCAAGATCGCGTCGGCAGACCTGCACGACGTCAGCGATCCCGTGACCTCCGCCGGCGGCGTTCCGCTGCCCGGCCGCGCATAGGACGAACGATGTCTGTCAGCGAACTCGATCACGCCCTCCTCGCCGAAGAGGAGGAGAAATCGCTGGAAGCCCGCGAGTTCGGCTTCTGGGTCTATCTGATGACGGACGCGATCATCTTCGCGCTGTTGTTCGCCACCTATGTGGTGATGGTGGACAACATCGCCGCCGGTCCGGCGGGCAAGGCGGTGTTCGACATCAACCACGCCGCCATCGAGACGGCGCTGCTGCTCTTGTCGAGCCTCACCTTCGGCGTCGCCACCATCGCGCTCGGCGAGGGCCGGCCGCAGCGCGTCGTCCTGTGGCTCCTGGTCTCGCTGGCGCTGGGGCTCGGCTTCCTGGCGATGGAGGTGATGGAATTCGCCGGCATGATCGCCGAGGGCGCGAGCCCCCAGGAGAGCGGCTTCCTGTCGGCCTTCTTCACCCTCGTCGGCACGCACGGCCTGCACGTCACCTTCGGCTCCATCGGCATTTTGGTGATGATCGGCCAGGTGATGACCAAGGGGCTGACCAAGCCGGTGGCCTCGCGCCTGACCCGGCTCGGCCTCTTCTGGCACTTCCTCGACATCGTGTGGATCGGGATCTTCTCGGTCGTCTACCTTCCCAGCGTGATGTAGGAGCGCGGCATGAACCATCCCAGCGAACGCCGCCTCGGCACCTACCTCAACGGCTTTGCCCTCGCCGTGGTGCTCACGGCGATCCCCTTCATCGCGGTCATGACCGGCGCCATCACCGGCTTCGCCATCTACGTGGTGATCGCGGTGTGCGCCGTGGTGCAGGTGGTGGTGCACCTCGTCTTCTTCCTGCACATCGACCTCAAGTCGACGCCGGGAGAGAACCTCTTCTTCCTCGGCTTTGCCGGCGTGCTCATCTTCCTGATGGTGGGCGGCAGCCTGTGGATCATGATCGACCTACACCACCGGATGACGTGACGGCGGCCGCGCGGCCGCCTCTTCCTCGTTCGCCAGTCGCGCCAGCAGGCGCGAGCGCGCACCGGCCACATGGTCGAACGTGGCGTCGTGCGTGCGCTGCGGATCGCCGGACGCGAGCGCGTCGAGGATCGCCCGGTGCTCGCGGTTGGACTGCGCCAAGGTGGCCGGCTGCACCAGCCCGCGCCGATGGAACAGGTGGATCTTGGTGACGAAGCGGCGATACTCGGCCACCAGCAGGCGGTTGCCGGTGGCCGCCACCAGCCGGTCGTGGAATTCCAGATTGAGCGGATAGTAGGCTTCGCGGTCGTCCGAGGCGACCGCCTCGTCCATTTCGCCCACGAGACGGGACAAATTGCTCAACACCGCCGCGTTGCGGTGGACGCAGGCCAGCCGCCCGGCGAGACCGAACAGCGCGGCCCGCATGTCATAGACTTCGAGAACTTCCTCCAGCGACAGCCGCCGCACGAACACGCCGCGGTGGCGGATCGCCTGCAGGAACCCCTTGGCCTGAAGGCTGCTCGTCGCCTCCCGCAGCGGCCCCCGGCTGGTCCCGAACAGGCACGCGAGCTGATTTTCGTTGATCCGCTGG
>JAUIJH010000231.1 GCA_030431335.1 Alphaproteobacteria bacterium | reverse complement strand
CCCGATGGCGCGGCGCCCGCCCGTGGCCAGCAGCACCAGCGCGCGGCGCTGCAGCCGCACCGGGCTCGGACGCCGCCCCGCCGCGAGCGCCGCCACCGCCCGCGCCAGCGCCGCGCCCGCGCGCACCGCGAACACCCCCGCCTTGGGCCGCGGGTCGGCCGCGTGGGTCGCGACGTCGCCGACCGCGAGCACGTTGGGGTGCGACAGGACGCAAAGATCCGCGCCGGTGGCGACGAACCCGTCGGCGGCGCGCGCGAAGGGGGTGGCGTCCAGCACCGCAGGCGGCGCCGCGCCGGTGAAGGCGAGCGTGCAGGCGCTCTCGATCGCGCGGCCGTCCGCGAGGGCGAGGCTCGCGGGGCCGGCCTCGACGATCTGCGCGCCCTCGACGATGGCGATGCGGGCCGCCTCCAGGTGGCGCCGGACGCGGCGGCGGAAACCGTCCGGGAAGCCGGCGAGGATCGCGGGACCGCGCTCCACCAGCGTGATGGCGGCGTCCGGCCGGCGCCGGCGGATGGCGAGCGCCACCTCCGTGCCCGCCGCGCCCGCGCCGGCGATGGCGAAGCTTGCCGCGCTGTCGATCCGCGGGGTCAGCCCGGCGATCAGGCGCGGAAAGGGCTTTGCCGGAACGATATGGGGCGACCCGCCCGCGAGCGGCGCCACCTCCGCGCCGATATTGAGGACGAGGATGTCGTAGTCGAGCGTGACGGTGGCGCCCGTGCCGGCGGAACGGGTGGCGAGCGTCACGGTGCGCTCGCTTGCGCCCAGGAGGCGGGCATCGAGGAAGCGCGCGCCCACCCGCGCGGCCAGCGGCGCGAGCGGGATGGACATTTCGCCGAGGCCGTAGAGGCCCTCGATCCAGCCGGGCACCATGCCCGAATAGTGCGCCTGCGGGCCGTCGGAGACGAGGGTGATGTCGGCGCCCGGCAGCGCGCCGAGGCCGGTGAGGGCGAGGAGGCTCGCATGTCCCGCCCCGACGAACACGATCCGCGGGCCTTTGCCGTGCGCGCTCGTCAAATCGGTCGGCCCCTTCAGATTGTGCCCGTGCGAGCCGTGACGGCTGGGCATCACGGCGCCGCGGAGCTTGACCGCCGGGGCCGTGGGTCACATACGCTCTTTATGTACTAGGCATGCGTGAGGTGCGTCCATGGCCGACGCGGCTGTTCCCTACAGACCCCCATTCGATTCGCCCGTGCGCAGCCTTGGCGTGGTCGTGATCGCGCTCGCGCTGATCGCGGTCACCGCGACGTTCCTGATTCTGACCGGGCTGACGCCGCTGGAGCCGACGCGGCAGGTGATCGCCGTGGCGCTGCTCATCAATGGGCTGCTGGTGAGCACGCTGATCGCCGGCGTCGCCTACGAGGCGCTGAAGTTGTGGCGGGCGCGCTCGGCGCGGCGGGCCGGGGCGCGGCTGCACGTGCGCATCGTGGCGCTGTTCTCGGTGATGGCGGTGCTGCCGGCGGCGCTGGTGGCGGTGGTGGCGACGCTCACCCTGTCGCGCGGGCTCGACCGCTGGTTCGAGGAGCGCACCCAGGCGATCGTGGCCAATTCGGTCGCCGTCGCCGACGCCTACGTGGGCGAGCACGCCTCGGTGCTGCGCTCCGACCTGGTGGCGATGGCCAACGACATCAACGCCGCCAAACAGGTCTACGATTACGAGCCCTCCCGCTTCGACGCGCTGTTCCGCACCCAGGCGCAGCTGCGCCAGCTGCCCTCCGCCTTCCTCCTCAACGGGGCCGGCCAGGTGCTGACGCGCGCCGTGGTGGCGCCCGAGATCGAGCTCAGGATGCCCCCGCCCGACGCCATGCGCGAGGCGCTCAAGGGGGAACCCGTGCTGATCGCGCCGGGCGAGGCCGACCAGGTGGGCGGCATCATGAAGCTCGACAACTACACCGACACCTACCTCTACATCGCCCGGCTGATGGACCCGCGAGTGAACGGCTTCCTGCGCCTCACCAAGGCGAACGCGCAGGAATACATCCAGCTGGAAAACTCGCGCCTGGGCGTCTCGATGGCGTTCGGCCTCGTCTATGCCGGCGTCACGCTGGTGCTCCTTGTGTGCGCCATCTATCTCGGATTCGGCTTCGCCAACCGCCTCGTGGCGCCGATCCGCGAGCTGATCGGCGCGTCCGACGCGGTGGCCAAGGGCGATCTCAGCGTGGAGGTGCCGGTGCGCTTCTACGACGGCGACATCGCCCACCTCGGCGAGACCTTCAACGCCATGACGAGCCGGCTGAAGAGCCAGCGCGACGACCTCATCGCCGCCAACGACCAGCTCGACCGGCGCAGCCGCTTCACCGAGGCGGTGCTGGGGGGCGTGTCGGCCGGCGTCATCGGGCTCGACGCGGAAGCGCGCATCTCGCTCGCCAACTCCTCGGCACGCAACATGCTGCACCTCGATCAGACAGGGATCGTGGGCAAGTCGGTGACCGAAGCGGTGCCCGAGCTCGACCAGGTGGTGAACGGGGAGGGCGGCCTGCAACGCCTGCGCTACAAGCCGGAGCAGATCACGCTGTCGCGCAACGGGCGCGACCGCATCATTACCGTGCGCGCCACCACGGACCGGGCCGACGTGACGCGTCCGGGCTACGTGCTGACGCTCGACGACATCACCGACCTCGTGACGGCGCAGCGCACCTCCGCCTGGGCGGACGTCGCGCGCCGCATCGCCCACGAGATCAAGAACCCGCTGACGCCGATCCAGCTCAGCGCCGAGCGCATCAAGCGGCGCTACGGCAAGCGCGTGGAGGACGACCGCGAGGTGTTCGACCAGTGCGTCGACACCATCATCCGCCAGGTCGACGACATCGGGCGCATGGTCAACGAGTTTTCCAACTTCGCCCGCATGCCCGCCCCGGCGATGGAGCACGGCGACATCCGCGAAGCGGTGCGCGAGGCGGTATTCCTGCAAGGCATCGTGCACGAGAGCGTGGTAAAGGACACCGAGATGCCGGACGAGCCGGTGGTGGCCAACTTCGACCGCCGCCTGGTGGCGCAGGCCTTTTCCAACCTCGTGAAGAATGCCGCCGAGGCCATCGAGCAGACCACCGAGGAGGAGCGCGGCGGGCCCGGCCACATTTTCGTCAGGGTCTGGCGCAACGACGAGGACGAGGTGGTGGTCGACATCATCGACAACGGCATCGGATTTCCGGCCGAGGGCCGGGAGCGTCTGCTGGAGCCGTACATGACCACGCGGGCGAAGGGGACGGGCCTCGGTCTCGCCATCGTGAACAAGATCGCCGAGGAGCAGGGCGGGCACATCGAACTGATCGATGCGGCCGCGGTGAGCGACAATACGCGCGGGGCTTGCATCCGCTTCGTGTTGCCGCCGGTCAAGGGAGAGTGATGGCGCCGCTTGACGATTGCGAGGCAGCGCGCGACGAAAGGGCTCGGTGCCGGTGCGCACGGGCCGGGAAATGGAGTTAGGATGGCGTCGGATATTCTGGTCGTCGACGATGAGATCGACATCCGCAATCTTATCGCCGGCATTTTGGAAGACGAAGGCTACGATGTGCGCACGGCCGCGGACAGCGACGAGGCCTTGGCCGCCGTCGGGGCGCGCCGGCCGCAGCTGATCTTTCTCGACATCTGGCTCCAGGGCTCGAAGATGGACGGGTTGGCGCTGCTGGACACGATCCGGGCGCAGCACACCACCATGCCGATCGTGATCATTTCGGGCCACGGCAACATCGAGACGGCCGTGTCGGCGATCAAGCGCGGCGCCTACGAATATATCGAGAAGCCGCTGAAGGCCGACCGGCTGGTGCTGACCGCCGAGCGGGCGCTGGAGGCGTCCAAGCTGCGGCGCGAGGTGGAGCGGCTCGGCACCAAGACGGGCGAGTTCCAGGACATCATCGGCAACTCGGTGGTGATGAATCAGCTGCGCTCCACCATCGAAAAAGTGGCGCCCACCAACTCGCGCATCATGATCATGGGTCCCTCCGGCTCCGGCAAGGAGCTGGTCGCCCGCACGATCCACAGAAAAAGCAACCGCCGCGAGGGCCCCTTCGTGGTGCTGTCCTCGGCCACCATCACGCCCGACCGGTTCGAGGAGGCGCTGTTCGGCGCCGAGGCGCGCCCGGGCCACGAGCCGTCCGTCGGCGCGCTGGAGGAGGCGCACGGCGGCACGCTCTATCTCGACGAGATCGGCGACATGCCGATGGAGACGCAGAGCCGCATCTTGCGCGTGCTGGTGGCGCAGGAGTTCAACCGCGTCGGCGGCTCGCAGAAGGTGAAGGTGGATGTGCGCATCATCTCCTCCTCCGCGCGCGACCTGCAGGAGGAGATCGCGGCCGGCAACGTGCGCGAGGACCTGTTCCACCGCCTCTCGGTGGTGCCGATCCGCGTGCCCGCGCTCGCCTCGCGGCGCGAGGACGTGCCCATGCTGATCGACTATTTCGTCAAGCAGACGGCCGAGAACCAGGGCCTGCCGCGGCGCATCGTCGGCGAGGACGCGATGGCGGTGCTGCAGGCGCACGACTGGCCCGGCAACGTGCGCCAGCTCAAGAACAACGTGGAGCGCCTGCTGATCCTGACGCGCGACGGCGACCCCAACGAGCCGATCTCGGCCGACTTCCTGCCCAACGAGATCGGCGCCATCGTGCCGCCTTTGTCTTCCCAGACCGGCGGCGAGCACATCATGGCGCTGCCTCTGCGCGACGCCCGCGAAATCTTCGAGCGCGACTATCTCAAGGCGCAGATCAACCGCTTCTCGGGCAACGTGTCGCGCACGGCGGAGTTCGTGGGAATGGAGCGCTCGGCGCTGCACAGGAAGCTCAAGACGCTGGGGATCGCGTAGCTGTCGTGCACGATGGCGCCCGTTGGCCGAAGCCGTGAGCGGGAACCGCGAGCGGATCGGTCCGGGGCGCCGACTGGAGGCATCTTGCCAGCGCACCATATTCCAAGCTGGGGGACACAGGCGGTCGATGGCCCAATGATGACTTCAGGCGATAGGCGGGTCGTGACAATCGATGGCGAGGACCGATGCGCGTCCTGATTTGCGGCGCGGGGCAGGTCGGCTTCGGCATCGCCGAGCGGCTTGCCGTGGAGGGGCACGACGTGTCGGTCATCGACGTGTCGCACCGGCTCATCGCCAACGTGCGCGACCAGCTCGACGTGCGCGGCGTCGTCGGCCACGGCTCGCACCCGGACGTTCTCGCGTCCGCCGGCGCGGCTGACGCGGACCTCCTGATCGCGGTGACCCAGGCCGACGAGGTCAACATGGTCGCCGCGCAGGTGGCCCACACGCTGTTCCAGGTGCCCACCAAGATCGCCCGCGTGCGCGCCCAAAGCTACCTGTCGCCCGTCTACAAGCACTTCTTCGCCCGCAACCAGATGCCCATCGACGTGGTGATCTCGCCGGAGATCGAGGTGGGCGAGATGGTGATGCGCCGCCTCGCGCTGCCCGGCGCGGTGGAGACGGTGCGCTTTGCCGACGACAACGTGGTGGTGGTCGGCATCATGTGCGCGGAAGACTGTCCCGTGGTCGACACGCCGCTGCGCCAGCTCACCGAGCTCTTCCCCAACCTCGGCGCCGTGGTGGTGGGGGCCTTCCGCGGCGGGCGCCTGTTCGTGCCCGGCTCGGAGGACATGCTGCGCGTGGGCGATCTCGTCTACGTGGTGGCCCCGCGCGAGCAGGTGCGCCGCACCCTCGTCATCTTCGGCCACGAGGAGCCGAAGGCGGCGCGCGTCGTCATCGCGGGCGGCGGCAATATCGGCTTCTACGTGGCGCAGGAGCTGGAAAAGCGCGAGCCCGGCACGCGGGTGAAGATCATCGAAGCCTCGCGCCAGCGCGCCCTCGAGATCGCCGACCAGCTGCACCGCGCCGTGGTGCTGCACGGCTCGGCGCTGGACCAGGATCTGTTGCGCGAGGCGGACATCGAGGAGGCCGACACCATGGTCGCCCTCACCAACGACGACCAGGCCAACATCATCGCCTGCGTGATGGCGAAGACGCTCGGCTGCGGGCGCAACCTGACGCTGATCAACAACGTCTCCTACCCCGCGCTCGCCAACGCGCTCGGCATCGACGCCTACGTCAACCCGCGCGCGGTCACCATCAGCCGCGTCCTGCGCCACGTGCGGCGCGGGCGCATCGAAAGCGTGCACTCGCTCCAGAACGGGCAGGCGGAAGTGATCGAGGCGGAGGCACTGGAGACCTCGCCGCTGGTGGGACGCAACCTGCGCGACCTCGACCTGCCGGCGGGAACACGCATCGGCGCGGTCTATCGCCGCGGCCACGCCCTTGAAATCAATGGTAACACCCAGATCCTGGCTAAAGACCGCGTGATCATGTTCGCCTTGGCCGACAAAGTGCATCAGGTCGAACAAATGTTCCGGGTCAGCCTGGAGTTTTTCTGAACACGGAAAGTCAATGAGCCGCATCGCCTACGTCAACGGTCGTTACCTGCCCCACGCGCAAGCCTCGGTTCACATCGAGGACCGCGGCTTTCAATTCGCCGACAGCGTCTACGAGGTGTGCGAGGTGTGGGGCGACGAGATCGTCGACATGACGCGCCATCTCGACCGGCTGAAGCGATCGCTGGCGGAGCTGTCCATCGCCTGGCCGGTGGAGCGCAGCGCCCTGGAGGCGATCATGCGCGAGGTGGTGGCCCGCAACCGCGTGCACAGCGGCCTCGTCTACCTGCAGGTGACGCGCGGGGCGGCGCGGCGCGACTTCAACTTCCCCAAGCCCGGCACCTTGCCGACGCTGGTGGTGACGAGCCGGTCCATCCCCCGCAAGCAGTTCGCCAAGACCGGCGAGAGCGGCATCCGCGTCATCACCACGCCGGACATCCGCTGGCAGCGCGTCGACATCAAGACCACCGGGATGACCGCCCAGGTCCTCGCCAAGGAAACCGCCATGCGCGCCGGCGCCAAGGAAGCCTGGATGGTGGACGGCAACGGCATGGTGACGGAGGGCTCCTCCTCGACCGCCTGGATCATCAACGCCGAGGGCACGCTCATCACCCGCCCGAAGGACATGAACATCCTG
>JAUIJH010000028.1 GCA_030431335.1 Alphaproteobacteria bacterium | reverse complement strand
TTCTCCATCCCCGCGATCAAGCTGACGCTTGTCGCCTCCATCCCGGGCACCGACGAGGCGACCTTCAAGGAGCTCGCGACGAAGGCGAAGGAGAACTGCCCGGTGTCGAAGCTGTTCAAGGCGGATATCGAGCTGGACGCCAGCCTCGCCTGAGGCGACTTTTCGCCGACCGATCAGATGGCGGGCGGAAACATCGTCCGTCCGTCATCAATTGCGATAGAGATAGGCCGCAATGTTGGACGCCGTGCGGCTGTCGAGGTCGAGGCTCGCCTCGTGAGTGTCCGACGTGAAGCGGGTCGGCTCCTGTAGCCAGATGACGAGATTTTCCGGCCGGTTCTGCAGCGCGCCGGCAATCAGCGGACGATTGGCGTAGTTTGCCAGCGACGGCCCCGACGGATAGCGCTCACTGCGCGAGATACCCGGGATCGCGTGGCAGTCGCCGCACCCATTGGCGCGGATCGCGGCCGCCCCCGCCTTGCGGCTGCCTCCGGCGACGCGCAGTGCCGCCTCCCGCAGCGGCGAGAACGGCTCGGCCGAGGTGTAGGCCAAGCCGCGCGGCCCCACGGCGACGGCGAGGCCAGCGCCGATCATCGTCAGGATAGCCGTGCAAATTACCGTGATCGGCACGGCTTTTTGCGACGGACCGGTGCTGGCGGATCTCAGCCGCCGGAAGGTCGAAGCGTGATCAGCGTCAAGCGCCATTGTCACCCCCGCCCCGATGGCTGGCGCCGACGATGCGCGTGAAAGCGGCCGGGCAGGACCCAGGCCCGCCATCTCCGCCAAAGCAATTCGGCTCAAACGAGCCGATACGCGCATATTCGACCACCAGCATTTGGTGGTTACAGCGAGCCATCTTGGTTTCCTTTTCCGTTAGGCAACCAACGCCTTAGTGGAAAGGGCGTTCCTTCTTGCCGCGCCGGTCCGTTAACCGTCTGGAAACCAGATTGGCTTGGACCGGCGCGGCCACGGCTCAATCCGACACCTTGTCGGGTTTGCCTTTGCGCTTGGTCTCCGCAAGCTCCTCGAGCTGTTTTTCGCTCATGGAATCGTACATTTCGCGCGAGGCGCCCTTGAGATCGGACTTCTTGGTCTCGCCCCGTTTGGCTGCGAGCGCGGCCCCGGCCGCCATCTGCTGCGCTTTCGACTTCGCGGGCATGGTTCACTCCAAATTCAATCCTTGGTGCGATGATCGAAAAACGTCGGCGTCCGGGGGCGCGTTCCCGCGACACTTCGCCGAATGAAGAGTGCAGCCTCGGCACACTAGGTGGTGGTAGCCGACACGGATCACGGCGCCGCCGGCAGCGCCGAAGGGGAGATGGACATTGGCGTCGACCAAGAGCCAGCCGATCCCGGGCGAAGACCTCACCAAACGCACCGGTCTGCCGGAGGATCTCCTCGTCCTCGCCGCGCGCTACCCGCGCGAAACCTGGCAGGGCCATCGCAATCTCGGCGAGATGGCGCGCTTCTGGCTGGAACGGCACGGCATGTTTCGCGAGCTGGGCGCTGCGATGGCGGACGGCTCGGCGAGCTTCCGCGAGAACGAGATCGCGGCCAAGCCGTTCATCCAGTGGCTGGCACCGCGCTTCAACTTCTTCCTCAGCGAATTGCACATGCACCACAACGTCGAGGATCACCACTACTTCCCGCGCTTCCGCGCCGCCGACGCGCGCCTCGCCCGCGGCTTCGACATCCTCGACGCCGACCACGTGACCATCGACCGCTTCATCCACGAGTTGGCCGAATCCGGGGCCGCGCTGGAGGCGGCGATCCGCGGCGGCGGTGATCTGCCCGGCGCCGGCGCCCGCCTCGGCGAGCGCCTCGATGCGACGTTGACCGTCCTCACCCGGCACCTCGATGACGAGGAAGACATCGTCGTCCCCCTCATCATCGACCGCACCGAGGCGGCCCTCGGCCTCGGTTGACCGCGATCAGGCGGCCTGCTGCGTCTCGAAGGCGTCGAGCTGGGCCTTGATCGCGCGGCCGAACGCCGGCCGTGCGAGGCACCGCGCCCGATACGCCGCGACCGCCGGAAACGACGCCAGCTCATGGTCCGGCACGTTGCGCAGCACCGTGGCCATGATGAGGTCGCCGGCGGTGAAGCGGCCTTCCAGATAGTCCTTGCCGTCGAGCCAGGCGGCGAGCGCCGAGAGGCGGCCATCGCGCAGCGGGACCACTTTGGCGCGGTACTCCGTGGACCAGGGCGCGTCGGCGAAGACGAAGTTGGCCAATGCCACCGCATCGACGTAAGGCTCGACCGAGTTGAGCGCCGCGAAGACCCACATGGTCGTGCGCGCTCGCCCCTGCGGATCGCGCGGGGCTAGGGCCTCGCTGCTTTCGGCGATGTGCAGGACGATGGCGCCCGACTCGAAGAGGCTCACCGTCTCGTCGCGATAGGCCGGCACCTGGCCGAACGGCTGCCACGCCCTGTATTCGGCGCTATCCTTGGTTTCGGCGCCGATCAGGCTCTGCCCGTAGGGCAGCCCTGCCTCCTCGAACGCCCAGCGGACGCGCAGATCCTTGACGAAGCCCTTGGCAAAATCGGGCACGGACTGGAAAGCGGAAATGGTCGCGTTCATCGCGATTCCTCCCATTTGCGTTGGTTTTCAGCGATGGATTTCGATGTTCGCGGCGGAGGGCTCGTTGATCGCCCACGCCAGCCCGAAGGGGTCTTCCAGGCGGCCGTAGCGGTCCCCCCAGAACTGGGTGTCGAACGGCACCGTCACGGTGCAGCCGGCCGCGACGGCGCGGTTCCAGCAGGCCTCGCCCTCATCGCTCACCAGTTGCAGGGTGAAGCTGTGGCTGCCGCGTGCCGGCTCTTCGCCGAGCTCGGCCATATGGTCGAGCAGCATCAGGGCGCCGCCGTTGATCTCCAGCGTGGCATTGAGGACGCGCCCGCGCTCGTCGCGATAGACGTCGCCCCGCACCGTCGCCCCGAAGGCGTGCCGATAGAAGGCGATCGCGTCGTCGGCGCTCGGCACCGCGAGATAGGGGATCACCCCCTGCATGAGCCGGCCCATCGGCGTTTTCACATCGCTCATTGCGCTGCCTCCGCCGGCTGGATCGCCGCCATGTCCATGAAGAAGGGCTCGAAGATGTGCCCGTCCGGATCGGCGAAGGCGTGGTGGTACATGAAGTCCAGATCCTGCACCTCCCGCACGCTCTCGCCGCCATGGGACAGCGCCGTGGCGACCATCGCGTCGACCGCCTCGCGACTGTCGAGCTGAAGCGCCAGCAGGGTCTGGCAGGTGGTCGCGGTGTCGGCGATGGCGCGCGGGGTGAAGCTCTGAAACTTCTCGCGCGTCAACAGCATGATCCCCGCCTTGTCGCTGAGGATCATCGCCGCCGCTGTGTGGTCGCTGAACCGCTCGTCGAACGAGAAGCCGAGCGCCGCGTAGAACCGGCGCGAGCGGTCCAGGTCCGCCACGGCCAGATTGACGTAGATATTCATTCTCAAAAAATCCTCGACCTAGACACGTCCTGTGGACGACGACGCGAGGATCTTTGACAAATACGTTGATGTCAACGTATAATTCGATATGAGAGACGACCTCCCCCTGACCGTCACGCATGAGGTGCGCGATCGCTGCCTTTGCCTGCATTTGCAGCGGGCCGCGCGGGCCATCGGCCGCCGGTTCGACGAGGCATTGCGCCCTGTCGGGCTATCGCATCAGCAATATTCGCTGCTGGTGTCGCTCAACCGCCCGCAACCGCCGAAGATGGGGGACGTGGCCGAGTTCCTCGCCATGGACCGGACGACGCTGACGGCCAACCTCAAGCCGCTCGAGCGGCGCGGCCTCGTGGTGATCGCGCCCGACCCGAAGGACCGACGCAGCCGCCGTCTCGCGCTGACGGACGCGGGACGCGATATTCTGGTTCAGGCGGTCCCGATCTGGCGGCGGACGCACGACGAGGTGGACGCCTTGGTCGCCGATAGCGACACCGGGGGGCTGAGGCAGGATCTGACGGCGCTGACGTTCGCCGATCAGGCCGGACGAGAACGGCCTACGTCACCGGGCCGGGGTTGAACAGCGCCAGCGAATTGCACAGCCGGAGCCTTTCGGCCGCCGTCTTCCGCCCGCTCGCCACGGCGAGGATGAGGCGGAACATCTCCCAGCCCATCTCCTCGATGCCGACGCCGGCCGAAACGATGCGCCCCGCGTCGACGTCCATCAGATCGTGCCAGCGCCGTGCGAGATCGGTGCGCGTTGCGACCTTGATCACCGGCACTTCGGCGAGGCCGTAGGGCGTGCCGCGCCCGGTGGTGAAGACGTGGACGTTCATGCCCGCCGCCAACTGCAAGGTGCCGCAGATGAAATCCGACGCCGGGGTAGCGGCAAACAGGAGCCCCTTTTCGCGCGCGCGCTGCCCGGGCGGGACGACCCCGGCGATCGGCATCGAGCCCGACTTGACGATGGAGCCCATCGCCTTCTCGACGATGTTGGAGAGGCCGCCCTTCTTGTTGCCCGGCGTGGTGTTGGCGCTGCGGTCGACCATGCCTTGGGCAAGATAGTCGTCGTACCAGGCCATTTCCCGTACCAAATCGGCGGCGACCTGGGGCGTCGCGGCGCGGCGGGTGAGCTGGGCGATCCCGTCGCGCACCTCCGTCACCTCCGAGAAGAGCACCGTCGCGCCCGCCCGCACCAAGAGGTCGGCCGCGTAGCCGAGCGCCGGGTTGGCGGTGATGCCGGAGAGCGCGTCGCTGCCGCCGCATTGCAGGCCGACCATCAGGTCGGAGGCCGGACAGGTGACGCGGCGCCTGCGGTCGAGGTCACGCAGATGCCGCTCGGCGGTTTCCATGATGGAGGCGATCATCGCCTCGAAGCCGCCGTGGCGCTCGTCCTGCAGGGTGACGATGTCGCCCTCCCCGGCCGCCGTGATTCCGGGCGCGAACATCTCGGGAAACAGGCGCGAGGGCTGCATCTTCTCGCAGCCGAGGCTCACCACCATGGTGGAGCCCGCGAAGTTGGGGTTGCGCGCGATGTTGCGCACGGTCTCGATGGGGATGGCCGCCGCGGGCGCGTCGATGGCGACGCCGCAGCCGTAGGTGTGTTCCAGCGCCACCACGTCGTCGACATTGCCATAGCGCGGCAGCAGCTCGGCCTTGATGCGTGCCACCGCGTGGTCGACCACGCCGGCGACGCACTGCACCGTGGTGGTGATGCCCAAAATGTTGCGGGTGCCGACCGAGCCGTCCGCGTTGCGGTAGCCCTCGAAGGTGTGACCGGCCAGCGGGGACGCATCGACCGGCGCGGCGTTGGCGATGGGCAAGTCTTCGAGGCCCGGCGGCTCGGGCATCGCCAGATTGTCCTCGTTGACCCAGCCGCCGGCCGCGATGACCTCGCGGACGTGGCCGATCACCACCCCGTAGCGGCGGACGGGAGCGCCGGCGGCCAATGCGTGCAGGGCGACCTTGTGGGCCTGCGGCACCGGGCCCGTCAGCACCACGCCGCCAACCGCCGTTCCGGCCTTGAGGCCGCCGTCGTTGGCGACCACCGCGACGTCGTCGTCCGGGTGGATCTTGATCAGGCGGGGCTCGAGGTGCGCCATGGGAGGGGTTCCGGTTGCCGGGCGGCCGAATGTGCCCGACACCGCGGGCTCATCCAAGCGAAACGGGCGTCCGCAGCCTCAAGCGGCCGCGGCTTGCCCGGTAACGGCCGCCAGGAGCGGCGCCAGCAGCGCGTGCTCCGCTTCGGTGAGGTCGGTCAGCGGCGAGCGCACGAAACCGCAGTCGCGCCCCACCAGGCGCAGGCCGGCCTTGACGATGGACACCGCATAGCCGGGCGCCCGGTCGCGGATCTCGCAGAAGGGGATGAAGAACTCGGTGAGGTGGCGCTCCATCCTGGCTTTGTCGCCGGCCCGCAGCGCGCCATAGAAGTCGAGCGCGAGCTCGGGCACGAAGTTGAACACGGCCGAGGAATAGGTCGACACGCCGGCGCCGTTGTAGGCCTCGGCGTACATCTCGTGCGTCGGCATGCCGCCGATATAGACCAGTCGCTCGCCGAGCTGCGCGCACACCTGGCGCACGTTGGCGATGTCGCCCGTGCCGTCCTTGAAGCCGATGAGGTTGGGGCACGTCTCGGCGAGGCGCGCGAGCGTCGACGCCTTCAGCTGGCTGTTGGCGCGGTTGTAGACGATGACGCCGAGCGAGGTGGCGTCGCACACCGCCTTGATGTGGGCGGCGAGGCCCTCCTGCGTCGCGCCGATGAGGTAGTGCGGCAAGAGCAGGATGGCGTCGGCACCGGCCGCTTCCACGCCCTGCGCGATCTCGATGGCGAGGCGGGTGCCGTAGCCGCAGCCGGCGATGATCGGCATGTCGCCGCACACCTGTTTGGCGAGCGCGGTGGTGCGGCAGACTTCCGCCGGGGTGAGCGAAAAGAACTCGCCGGTGCCGCCGGCGACGAACAGCGCCGCCGCGTCGTAGCCCGACAGCCACGCGATATGGCTCTTGAAAGCCGCCTCATCCAGCGAGCCGGCCCGATCGAACGGGGTGACCGGGAAGGATAGGAGACCCCCGCCGATGCGCGCCTTGAGTTCCTCTTTCGTCATTGCAATCCCTCAGCCTGTGCGTGTGCCGTGCGGCGGCCCGCTTGGTGTGAACCGAGCCCCGCGATGTGTCAATATTTGTCAGACAAATAGGTTCAGTCCAAAGCCGAATCGACGAGCCCCTGATAGCGCTCCTGGCTTCCCTTGAGGTGGGCGCGCATCGCGTCGTGCGCGCCGGTGGCATCGCCCCGCGCGATGGCATCGACGATGAGGGCGTGCTCGTCGCGGATACGGGCGAGGTAGAGGCGGCTGGCGGCGCTGTCGCCCGCCTGCGCGCGCGGGATGGTGCGTGCGCCGAGCAGGCGGAAAAACTCCACGAAGTGCCGATTGTGCGTCGATTCGGCGATGGCGAGGTGGAACGCGTAGTCCTGCCCCTCGGCCTGGTCGCCGGCGGCGACCGCATCGGCCATCGCCCGGTGGGATTCCTTGATCTTGGCCAGTTCGCCCGGCGAACGGCGCTCCGCCGCGAGCGCGGCGCCCTCGCTCTCGACGGCCGCGCGCATCTCCAGCGTCTCGATGATGGAGGAGATCCGGTCCGGCTCCATCGACAAGAGGCTCAGCGTGGGCTGGGCCGCGGGCCGTTCCGTGACGAAAACGCCCGACCCCTGGCGCGCCACCACCAGCCCGTCGGCCCGGAGGCCCGCCAGCGCCTCGCGCACCACGGTGCGGCTGACGCCGTGCTGGCGCACCAGCTCGTGCTCGGTGGGCAGGCGGTCGCCGGCCCGCAATTCGCCCGAATGCAATCGTGCGCGAAGTTGCTGCGCGACCCGCTCGGCGAGGTTCTTGCGCACGCGCGCCGCGTCCTGGGCCATCGCCCCATCCATCCCCCGCCGCCATCGCGGCGATTGTTGTCGTTGTTGCCCCTTGCCGGCCGACCGACCGGCAAGGCGAGGCTCACTATCACACACCAAAGGCCGCGCTGACGAGGCTTGATTTGTCATACAACCTATGTTCACTGTGCCGCCATGACGCGCGGAAAATGCGCGCGATGACTGGGGAGAGATCGATATGACAAACGGCAAGATTGCACGCGTCCGCACGGCCGCGTTGGCGGCTGTGGCCATTGCCGGCGCGCTCGCCGCCGGCCCCGTGGCGGCCGCCGAATGGCGTGCCTGGAACATCCACGTGGACGGCTATCCCAACACGGTGGCGATGGACAAGTTCGCCGAGCTCGTCGCGGAGAAGACCGACGGGCGCGTCACGGTGAAGAACTTCCACGGCGGCGTGCTCGGCAGCCAGCCCGACGCCATCGAGCAGGTGCGCGTCGGCGCGCTGCAGGTCGGCAACTTCAACCTCGGGCCGATCGGGCCGATCGCCCCGGCGGCCAACGTGGTGTCGCTGCCCTTCGTGTTCCGCGACATCGACCACATGCACACCGCGCTCGACGGCGAGGCCGGCGACAAGATCTCCGAGGGCATGGCCGAAAAGGGGCTCATCGCGCTCGCCTGGTACGATTCGGGCGCCCGCTCCTTCTACAACACGCAAAAGCCGATCGAGAAGCCCGAGGACGTCAAGGGCATGAAGGTCCGCGTGATGAACAACGACCTCTATTCGGGCATGATCGCCGAGCTGGGCGGCAACCCCTCGCCGATGGCCTTCTCCGAGGTCTACCAGTCGCTGAAGACGGGCGTCGTCGACGGTGCCGAGAACAACTGGCCGTCCTACGAATCCACCGGCCACTTCGAGGTTGCGGGCTTCTACTCCAACTCGCAGCACCTCATCATCCCCGAGTGCGTGTGCATCAACGCGGACCTGTGGAACTCGCTGTCGCCGGAAGACCAGGAAGCGGTGAAGGAAGCTGCGCGCGAATCGGCCGAGCTGCAGCGCGAGCTCTGGGCCGAGCGTGAGAAGACCAGCCGCGAGAAGGTGATCGCCGCCGGCGTCAAGTACAACGACATCACCGACAAGGCCCCGTTCCAGGAGGCGATGAAGCCGGTGTACGACAAGTATCTGGCCGAAAATCCGGACATCAAGCCGCTGGTCGAGCTGATCCAGAACACGCAATAATGCGCCGTCGGGCGCCCCCCAACGCGGGGGGCGCCCGCACAAGAACGGGCCCCGGGGCCGGCCCTTGCGGTCTCCCCGGGCGCCGATGCGTGAGCGACCCGCCCGCCGAGACCCGCGCGAGCGACAAAGCGTCAACAAGGAGCGCGCGATGGCGTCGGAGCCGGAAGATCTCGCGATGAGCACGAACGTCGCCAACACTCTGGCGCGCGAAGGAATGGCCGCGCCGCACGTCCGGCGAGACACCGCCCTGGACCGCGTGCTCGACGCCATCGCCTGGCTTTGCAAGCTCATCACCGGCACCGGCCTCGTGGTGCTGACGCTGATCTTCGGCTGGCTCGTCTACGGCCGCTACGTGCTCAACGCCACGCCCACCTGGGTCGAGCAGGTTTCGCTGCTCCTCGTCATGCTGATCACCTTCATCGGCGCGGCGGTGGGGGTGCACGAAGGCACGCACCTGTCGGTCACCTTCTTCCGCGTGATCCTGCCGCGACCGCTGCGGCGGCTGGTGATCGCCCTCTGCCATGTGGTGCTCGGCATCTTCGGCGCGGTGATGATGTGGCAGAGTGCCAAGCTCGCCATCTTCAAGTGGGGCTCGCTGATCCCCCTCATCGACGTGCCCGAAGGGGTGCGCGCCATCCCCATCTCGGTCTGCGGCGCGCTGATGATCGTGTTCTCGATCGGCAATCTCCTCGCCCTCGCCCGCGGCTACGACGAAGACCTCGTCCCCTCCGACAACCCCTAGATCGACCGGAACACGCCCCATGGGACTTGCTCTCTTGCTCGGCATCTTCGCCGTCGGAGTGATCATCGGCCTGCCGGTCGCCTTCGTGCTCGGCATCGCGGCCCTCAGCGCCTTCTGGTACGAGGGGTTGCCGCTGCTGATCGGCTTCCAGCGCATCATTTCGGGCGTCAACGTCTTCTCGCTGCTGGCGATCCCGTTCTTCATCTTCGCCGGCGAATTGATGTTCCACGGCGGCATCGCGCTGCGGCTGGTGCGCTTCGCCTCCGCCGCGGTGGGGCGGGTGCGCGGCGGGCTCGGCGTCGTCAACGTCCTGTCCTCGATGCTGTTCGGCGGCATCTCGGGCTCGGCCGTCGCCGACACCTCGGCGCTGGGCTCGATCCTCATCCCGGTGATGAAGGACAAGGGCTACGACGACGACTATTCGGTCAACGTCACCGTCACCTCCTCCATCGCCGGCATCCTGATCCCGCCGAGCCACAACATGATCCTGTTCGCGGTCGCGGCCGGCGGCGGCATCTCGATCTCGCGGCTGTTCCTCGCGGGCGTCGTGCCGGGCGTGCTGATGTGCCTGTGCCTTGCGGCGGCGGCCTACATCATCGCCGTGCGACGCAACTATCCGGCCGAGCCGTTCGCCGGGTGGCGGTCGCTGTTCGTGTCGTTCGTCATGGCGCTGCCGGGGCTGTTCACGGCCGTGATCATCGTCGGCGGCGTGCTGTCGGGCGTCTTCACGGTGACGGAGTCGGGTGCCTTCGGCGCGATCTACGCGGCCGTTGTCACGGTGCTCGTCTATCGCGGGCTGACGTGGTCGAGCTTCAGGGTCGCCGTGGTGCGGGCGGTGCGCACCACCTCGATGGTGATGATCCTCGTCGCCTGCGCGGCCGCCTTCGCCTACATGCTCACCTTCTACCAGGTGCCCTCGCGCATGATCTCCTTCATGACGGGGATCTCGGAAAACCCCATCGCGATCTTGCTGATGATCAACCTGATGCTCCTGATCCTCGGCATGATCATGGACATGGCGGCGCTGATCCTGATCTGCACGCCGATCTTCCTGCCGGTGGTCGTCGCGCTCGGCATGGACCCGCTGCAGTTCGGCATGATCTTGATGATGAACCTGGGGCTCGGGCTATGCACGCCGCCGGTGGGGGCGTGCCTGTTCGTCGGCTGCGCGATCGGCAAGGTGCCGATCGAGAAGGCGGTGCTGACGATCTGGCCGTTCTATCTCGCGATCCTGATCGCCCTGATGCTCACCACCTTCGTGCCGGCGATCTCGCTGACCCTGCCCTACCTCATCGACTGAGGCGGACGCGCGCCCCGGCGGGGCGCGCCGTCCTTCACCCGAGGCGCGCCTTGACCTTGGCGCTGGCGCCGGATTTGTCGCCGAGCAGCGTGCCTTCCATGAACAATTTGTGCGCCGCGGGCTCGGCCGCCTGCTTGCCCAGCGCCCAGTCGATGTCCGCCTCCGCCTCGGCGGGCGGCATCGCCAGCACGCCCGAGCCGTCGCACACCACCACGTCGCCCGGATGCACGACCGCCCCGCCGATGGAGACGTCGACGTTGAAGGCACCGCCGATATCGTAGATGCGCGTCGTGATCGGCGACGGGCCGCGGCACCACACCGGCAGGTCGTACTGCTCGATCTCCGGCACGTCCGTGCAGGTCCCGTCGATGACGACGCCCACCACGCCGCGCGCCTTGATCGCGCAGGCGACGCCGCCGCCCAGGCATGCGTGCTTCATGTCGCCGAGCCGGTCGATCACCAGCACGTCGCCGGGCCTGAGCATCCCGATCACATGGTGCAGCAGCGTCGAATCCTGCCCCGGCAGCGCCAGGGTCACCGCCGTGCCGGCGACGCGCCGGCCGGGCAGGATCGCCTGGATCATCGGGTCGGCGAAGCCCAGGAAGCGGCGGTGGCCGATGGTCGCCGTCTCGACGCGGCGAGCCTTTTCCAAAACGCCGTCCGCGACCTGCGGGGGCATGTCGTTGATCTGGTAGGTCACTGTTCAATACCCCTTCGAAAGGTCCACGAGGTCGGGCACGTCTTGCCCGGCGATAAAGCGGCGCAGGTTCGCGGCGATCATCTTGCCGCCCGTCACCGGATCGATCAGCGAGGCGACGTGCGGCGTGACGAGCACCTTCGGATGGCTCCAGAACGGATTGTCCGCCGGCAACGGCTCCTGATGGAAGACATCGAGCGTCGCCCCGGCGATCTGCCCGCTGTCGAGCGCCGCCAGCAGATCGGCATCGACCACGTGCTGGCCGCGCGCGCAGTTGATGAGAAAGGCGCCCTTGGGCAACTTGGCGAACAGCGCCGCGTCGAGGATGCCGCGCGTCGCCTCCGTCAGCGGCAGCAGGCAGACGAGGATCTCGCTGCGCGCGAGGAAGGCGTCGAACCCGGCCTCGCCCGCATAGGTGGCGACACCCTCGATGGTTTTCTCGCCGCGCGACCAGCCGGCGACGTCGAAGCCGATCATCGCCAGCGTTCTGGCCGCGTCGGCGCCCAGGTTTCCGAGCCCCATGATCCCCACCTTGCGCTCGGAGGCGGGCGGATTGATGCCCGGGCGCCATTCGTGCAGCGACTGCGCCTCCTCGTGCTCCGGCAGGCGCCGGTGGAACCGCAGGACGTGCAGGCACACGTACTCGCGCATCCGCTCGGTGAGGTCGCTGCCTGTGGTGCGGATGATCGGCACGCCCCGGGGTAATTCCGGATCGGCGAGGATGTGGTCGATGCCGGCGCCGATCGAAACGATCGCCTTGAGGTTTGGGAACTGCTTGAGGCCGCCCGCCGGCGGCCGCCACACGATGGCATACTCCACCGCTTCCAGAGGGCCGGGGTCCTCCCAGAGGCGGCATTCGAACTCAGGCAGAAGGGACTGCATGTGTTCGCGCCACCACTCGGAACGCGCCCCGAGGACGCGGATCACGAGGCTCATCGTTTCTCCTTTTATTGAGGCCCGAGTATGAGGTTGGGCAGCCAGAGGCTGAGCCCGGGCACGAAGGTGAGCGCCACCCAGACTGTCAGCAGCGGCACCAGGAAGGGCAGGCACGCCACCGCCACCTTCTCGAACGGCACCTTGCCCACCTCCACCATGATGTAGAGGCCGATCCCCATCGGCGGCGTCACGATGCCGATCAACAGGCCCAGCTGCAAGATGATGCCGAAATGCACCCGGTCGACCCCGTAGGCGTCGATGACGGGCAACAGCATCGGCACCAGCATCAGTTTGGCCGGCACCCCCTCCACCACGCAGCCGATGAGGAGGATGAAGATCATCATCAGCGCCAGGAACACCTGCTTGTTGTCGGTCAGCGAGAACAACGCGTCACCAAGCTGTTGCGGCACCTGCTGGATCGCGAGCAGCCAGCCCATGGCGATGGAAAAGCCGATGATGATCATGATGACGGTGGTCATCAGCATGGTGTCCGTCAGCGCCTTCCAGAACGTCTTGAAGGTGAGCGAGCGGTAGGCGATGCCGAGCCCGATGGAGTAGAGGCACGCCAGCACCCCCGCCTCCGTCGCCGTGACGATGCCGAACAGGATCGACCCCAGGATGATGGCGGGCGCCACCAGCGCCAGGAAGCCGTCGAGCGCGTGGGACTTCACCTCCGCCCGCGTCGCCTTGGGCTGGGTGGGGAAGTTCTCGCGGATGGCCAGGAAGCGGTTGAAGGCCATCAGCGACAGGCCGACGAGGACGCCCGGCACGAGTCCGGCGAGGAACATGCGCTCCACCGATTGCTGCGACAGGAACGCGTAGATCACGAGCCCGATGGACGGCGGGATCAGCGGCCCCACCACCGAGGAGCAGACCGTGACGGCGGCGGCGAACTCGGGGCGATAGCCGCGCTCCTTCATCGCCTTGATCTCGATGGTGCCGAGGCCCGCCGCGTCGGCCACCGCGGCGCCGGAGACGCCGGCGAAGATCATCGAGGACAGGACGTTGACCTGCGCGAGGCCGGCGCGGAAATGGCCCACCAGCGCGGAGGCGAAGGCGAAGATGCGGTCGGTCATGCCCACCGCGTTCATCAGGTTGCCGGCCATGATGAAGAAGGGGACCGCCGCGAGGGAGGGCTTGTCCACCCCGTCCAGCACCTGCTGGGGGATGATGTAGAGGTCGGTGGAGAACTCGGAGGTGGCGAAGGCGGCGACCACGGCCGCACCGATTGCCATGGAGATCGGCACCCTGAGGAGGATCATCAGGATGAAGCCGACAAACAGGACCGTCGCCATCATGGCCGATATGCCTCCGGGGTCGCGGGAAGAAGTGCGCTATTCATCGCCCACCAGATGGTCCGGCTCGGGCTCCGGAATGCCGATCATCGCCTTGACGAGATCGAGCACGGCGTTGAGGAGGATCAGCGCGCACGAGGCGAACAGGGGCACCGAGAGCGTGTAGCGCTCCAGCTCCCAGCCGCCCGGCATGATCACGCCGTCGATCACGCCCACCTGCTGGCCGAGCACCAGCGGCGCCTCGCGCAGGATGACCACCATCACCGCGATCACCACCAGGGCGACGAAGTAGCGGCTCGCCACCATCGCCCAGCGCCCCAGCTTGCGCATCACGAAGTCGACGGCGATGTCCTTGTGCAGCCGGTAGATCACGAAGAAGCCGATGAACGACATCCACACGAATACCTGCATCGACCACGGCCACAGCCAGTAGTACGAGATGCCGAACGGCCGCAGCACGATGGTGGCCGCGGTGGCGAGCAGCATCAGAAAGAGGCAGATGTTGGCCGCCCACAGGAACACGCGCGCGAGAGCGCCGAGGACGGCATCGAGGCGGATGACGAGCCGCAGCAGCGGCCCGTCCGATATGGTGTCCACAGGGGCCTGACTAGCTGCCGGCGCGGGTGGCTTCCACCGCCTCCAGATAGCCTTCCGGCAACTCGCCGGTCTCCTGCAGCTCGGTGTAGAATTCCTTCATCGCGGCGACGAACGGCTCGCGGTCGATGTCGACGAAGGTCACGCCGTCTTCCTTCATACGGGCGATGGATTCGTCGGCGGCGCTGGTCATCAGCTCCTCCGAATAGGTGCCCGCGTCCTCCAGCGCCTTGAGCAGCGCCTCCTTCTCCTTCTCCGGCAGCGCGTCGAACTTCGCCTGGTTCACCATCAGCGCGACCGACTGGTAGTACTCGTCGTGCCGGATGACGTGCGGGGCAACCTCCTGGAAGCGCATCGATTCCACCAGCGCGATGGGGCTGTTGACCGCATCGACGATGCCCTTGTCGATGGACTGGTAGACGTCGGTCCAGGCGAGCGTCTTCACGTCGGCGCCAAGGTGCGTCCACAGCGCGTGGGCGAGCTTGTCCGGGTGCATCCGGAGCTTCAGCCCGTCGATGTCCTCGAAGGACTGCACGTCCTTGTTGGCGACCATCACCCGGTAGGGGCCGCGCATGATGGCGGTGGAATCGCCCAGCACGCCCACGCCGGCCTTCTCGGCGGCTTCGGCGTACCAGCCCTTCACCAGGTCGGAGCCGACGAAGCGGGCCCAGTGCTCGCGGTCGTCGAAGATGAAGGCGGCGCTCACCCAGCTGATGTCCGGCACCCACTTGTCCATGTAGGTGGAGCCTTCGGCGTAGATGTGCACGGTGCCTTGCTGGAGCTGCTCCATCACCGCGTCGGTCTTACCGAGTTGTTCGTTCGGGTAGACCCGGACGGTGAGGTCGCCGCCGGAATACTCTTCCACCTTGTCGGCGAAATACTGGAACACCTTGCCCTCCGGACTGTCGGCCGGCTGCTTTGTGGCCATGCGCCAGGTCTCGGCGTGGGCGGCACCGGCCATCAGGCCGAGGGCCAGAAGAGAGGCGAGAGCGATCGTCCCTTGTTTCGACGTCATTGCAGGCTCCTTCCATTCCTAGGCCGACAACTAGAGGCAGACGATCGGTTGGCGTCAACCGAATGTGACAAGCTTCGTGCGCGGCCGTTTCGGGGAAGCACCGGCAAGAATCGAGCCACCCTCGGCATGAGGCGCCGGCCCTATCCCATTGAGCCGGGGGCCCAAATGGTGCATCCCGCCACTTGGGTGACAGTTTTGGGAGGGCGCCGCGTGGGGAGCGACGAGAGCTGGCGGCAGCGCGCCGCGGTAGGCTTCGATTGCGAGAAATCGCCCGCCTCGGGGCGCGCCGTGGTGGTCACCAACCATCCGCTCGGCACGGCCGCGGGGATGGAGATGCTGGCCGGCGGCGGCAATGCCGTGGACGCGGCCATCGCCGCGCTGTTCGCGCTCACCGTGGTGGAGCCCATGATGGTGGGTATCGCCGGCGGCGGCATCTCCCACGTGCGGCTCGCCGACGGCACCCACCACATCGTCGACGCCATGAGCACGGCCCCGGCCGCCACCCACGAAACGGTGTTCGAGCCCGTGTCGGACGAGCCCGCCATGCGCATGGATACGGTCGGCCGGCGCAGCGCCTACGGCCCGAGCGCCGTCGCCGTGCCCGGCAACCTCGTCGGCTGGTGCCAGCTTCACGAACGCTTCGGCAAGCTGCCCTTCGCCGACCTTCTCGCCCCCGCTATCGGCCTCGCCGAGCGCGGTTTCGCCGCCACCAACTACCTCGCCGGCGCGGTGGGCGAATGCGCCCAGGACTTGGCCGCCGACGCTGCGATGGCGGCCGTATACCTGCCGGACGGCGCGCCCATCGCGGTGGGTGAGCGGGTGCGCCAGCCGCAATATGCCGAGAGCCTGCGCCTCATCGCGCGCGAGGGCGCGGCGGCGCTGCACGGTGGCCCGCTCGGCGACGCGCTGGTGGCACGCATCCACGAGGGCCGGGACACGGACGGCTACCTCCGCCGCGACGATCTCAACGGCTACCGCGCGGCGCTGCGCGAGCCCATCGTCGGCACCTATCGCGGCTACGAAATCGTGGGGCCGCCGCCGCCGGCGTCATCGGGCGTCCACATCACGCAGATGCTCAATATCCTGGAGCATTTCGACGTGCGCGGGGCCGGGTTCGGCGCGGACGAAACGCTCGACATGCTCGCCAACACCATCGCCATCGCCATGGCCGACCGCGCCGCCGCCAGCGGCGATCCCGCCTTCGTCGACGTGCCGGTCGCCCGCTACACCTCCAAGGAATACGGCGCGGCCTGCTTCGCGCGGATCGGTGCGGCGCGCGGCCCGGTCGGCACGGCGCCCCACGAGTCGGCCGACACGACCCACGTCACCGTCGCCGACCGCGACGGCCTCGTCGTCAGCGCGACGCACACCATCAACGGCATCTTCGGCGCGCGCTTCATGGTGCCGGAGGCTGGCTTCATCCCCAACAACTACATGATGAATTTCGACCCGCACCCCGGCCGCGCGCTGTCGGTGGCACCAGGCAAGCGGGTGCCCTCCTCGATGGCGCCGATGATCGTGCGGCGCGAGGGCAGGCCCGTCTTCGCGCTCGGCCTTCCCGGCGGCATCCGCATCTTCACCTCCGCCTTCCAGTCCATCGTCAACCTCATCGACCACCGGATGAGCCTGCAGGAAGCGGTGGAGGCCCCGCGGATCTGGACCGACGGTTCCGAGCTGGAGGTGGAAAACGGCTATGGCGAGGCCGCTGCCGCGGCGCTGCGCCAGCGCGGGCACCGGGTGAAGACGGTGCCCCACATCGGCGGCGGCATGAACGCGGTGGGCTTCGCCGACGACGGCACGGTGACGGGCACCGCCTGCTGGCGAGCGGACGGCACGGTGGCCGCGCTCGCCGGCGGCCATGCCCGTCCCGGCGTGCGCTTCTGGCCCGGCCGCTCCCCGCCCACGCGCTAGCCCGGCCGCTCCGCCGCCGGCCATGCTGCAGCGCGAAGCGTGCGTTGGGTGCAGCAGGTATGCGCTCCTGGGGGAGGTAATCGGGGTGACGCCGCTGCATATTGTGCATTGCAGCATCGAAAACCCGAATCGACGGAGATTTATCATGGCAGTCATGCAGGGTTCCGCCTCCCACGCGCCCCACACCCCCAACATCTTCCAGCGGATCGGCGAGTTCTTCCAGACGCTCGCGTCCAGCATCCAGTACGCGAAGGCCATGCAGGCGCTTTGCAGCCTGTCCGACGCGGAGCTGAAGCAGCTCGGCATCACCCGCTCGGACATCCCGACCTACGCCGAGAAGGTGGTCAACGAGGGCCTCTAAGGCTCGAACGACAGGTGCGCGACGCCGATTTGTCGGCAGCGCCCCCTGTGCAAGCGCCCCGCGCCGGCTAGACTGATGCGGCGATGAAGGCTCGTACGAGCGGCGCTGCCGCCCGTGGCCTTCGTCCCGCATTGTCTTGCACGGGGGGCGAATGGGCCGGGAACCAGCGATCGATCTCAACGTGCCCGTGGGCGACCGCGTGGCGCAGACGACCTGCTACATGTGCGCCTGTCGCTGCGGCATCAACGTGCACCTGCGGGACGGGCCCGACGGCAAACCCGTCGTGCGCTACATCGAGGGCAACCGCGACCACCCGGTGAACAAGGGCGTGCTCTGCGGCAAGGGTTCCGCCGGGATCATGCAGCACTACTCGCCGGCGCGCCTGAGGGCGCCGCTGCGCCGCACCGGTCCGCGTGGCTCGGGCGAGTTCGAGGAAATCTCCTGGGACGAAGCGCTGTCGCTGGCCACCGAGTGGCTCGGCACCGTGCGCAAGAGCGACCCCAAGCGCCTCGCCTTCTTCACCGGCCGCGACCAGAGCCAGGCCCTCACCGGCTTCTGGGCCATGAAATACGGCACCCCCAATTTCGCCGCCCACGGCGGGTTCTGCTCCGTCAACATGGCGGCCGGCGGGCTCTACACGTTCGGCGGCGCATTCTGGGAATTCGGCCAACCCGACTGGGACCGCACCAAATATTTCATGCTCTTCGGCGTGGCCGAGGATCACGCCTCCAATCCCATCAAGATCGGCATCGGCAAGCTGAAGGAGCGCGGCGCCAAGGTCGTCGGCATCAACCCGGTGCGCACCGGCTACAACGCCATCGCCGACGAGTGGGTGGGCATCCGCCCTGGCACCGATGGCCTGTTCGTCGGCGCCCTGATCCACGAATTGTTCCGCAACCAGACCGTCGATCTCGACTATCTGGTCCGCTACACCAACGCGCCCTGGCTAATCATCGACGACCCCGGCGCACCCGACCACGGCCTGTTCGCGCGCGGCGCGGACGGCGACCCCCTCCTTTACGACCAGGACTCCGGCACGCTGGCGAGCGCCCTCGCCGGGGGCACCAGCGCCGCCCTCACCGGCGTGCGCACGCTGGCGGACGGACGGACCGCCCGCCCCGTTTTCATGCTGCTCGCGGAGCGTTTCCTCGACGCGCAGTACAGCCCCGAAGCCGTTGCCGACCGGATCGGGCTGGAGGCAGGCGCGATCCGCCGCATCGCCGCCGAGCTCGCCCGCGTCGCCTTCGAGGAAGAGATCGTCCTCGACCAGCCGTGGACGGACTGGACCGGCCGCCGCCACGAGACGATGATCGGCCGCCCGATCTCGATGCACGCCATGCGCGGCATCTCGGCCCACTCCAACGGCTTCCAGACCTGCCGGATGATCCACATCCTGCAGATCCTGCTCGGCTCCATCGATTGCCCCGGCGGCTTCCGCTACAAGCCCCCCTACCCCAAGCAGGCCCCGCCCTGGCTCCTGCCGCACGGCGCGCTGTGCGACGTGCGCCCGCAGGAGCCGCTCGGCGGGCCGCACCTCGGCTTCCCGCTCGGCCCGGAGCACCTCCTCCTCGACGGCGACCAGCCGAGCCGCCTCGACAAGGGCTTCTCCTGGGACGCGCCGATGTCCGCCCATGGGTTGATGCACATGGTCATCAACAATGCGGCGAAGGCCGACCCCTACGGCATCGAAGTCCTGTTCATGTACATGGCCAACATGGCCTGGAATTCGTCCATGAACGTGCCGGGCACCCTCGACAATCTCACCACCAAGGACGAGGCCGGCAACTACAGGATCCCGAAGATCATCTACTCGGACGCCTACTATTCCGAGATGGTGCCCTACGCCGACCTGATCCTGCCCGACACCACCTATCTGGAGCGCTGGGACTGCATCTCGCTGCTCGACCGGCCGATCTCGGAGGCCGATGTCGCCGCCGATTCGATCCGCTGGCCGGTCGTGGAGCCGGACCGGGACGTGCGCGGCTTCCAGAGCGTGCTGATCGACCTCGCCGGGCGGCTCGGCCTGCCCGGCTTCGTCGACGACAAGGGCGCGCCCAAATACCCCGGCGGCTATCCGGACTACATGGTCAACCACGAGCGCCAGCCGGGCATCGGCCCGCTCGCCGGCTGGCGCGGGGCGGACGGCGACAAGACCGGCATCGGCGAGCCCAACCCCGACCAGCTCGAACGCTACAAGGCGAACGGCGCCTTCTTCGCCACCCACATCCCGCCCGAGGCCGCCTACTTCAAGCACGCCAACAAGGCCTATCTGGAATGGGCCAAAACCATGGGCTTTCGCGGCGAGACGAGCCCCACCATCTTCCAGCTCTATTGCGAGCCGCTGCAGGCGTTCCGCCTCGCCGCCGAGGGCCATGGCAAGCACCAGCCGCCCGAGCGCGCACGCAAGCGCATCGCCACCTATTTCGACCCGCTGCCCTTCTGGTACGAGCCCTTCGAGGGCCAGATGGTGGACACGGCGCGCTTCCCGCTGCACGCGATCACCCAGCGGCCGATGCACATGTACCATTCGTGGGGCAGCCAGAACGCCTGGCTGCGCCAGATCACCACCGCCAACCGGCTCTATATCCACACGTCGGTGGGCAAGCGCATCGGCGCCAAGGATGACGACTGGGTCTGGCTCACCTCCCATCAGGGCCGGGTCAAATGCCAGGTCAAGCTGATGGACGGGGTCAACCCGCATACGGTGTGGACGTGGAACGCCATCGGCAAGCGGCGCGGCGCATGGGCGCTCGACGACGATGCGCCCGAATCCAAACAAGGATTCCTGCTCAACCACCTGATCTCCGAGCTTCTCCCGGAAGGGGGTGGCGGCTACCGCTATTCCAACTCCGATCCGATCACCGGCCAGGCCGCCTGGTTCGACCTGCGTGTCGCCATCGAGAAGGCGGACGGCGCCTACGAGACCGTCCCGCGCTTCGAGCCCACCGGCACGGCCGACCTGCCGCCGGCACCCGACAAACTTGCCTTCGGCAAACAATTCAGGACCCCGCGATGACGACGCTGCCCGCCACCACGGACAAGAAGCTCGGCCTCGTCATCGACCTCGACACCTGCGTCGGCTGTCACGCCTGCGCGACGAGTTGCAAGGAATGGAACACCGGCGGCTACTCCGCCCCCCTCACCGACCAGGACCCCTATGGCGCCGACCCGCACGGCGCCTGGCTCAACCGCATCCATAGCTACGAGGTCGGCGAAGGGGCCGGCTCGCGCACCGTCCACTTCCCGCGCTCGTGCCTGCACTGCGAGGAGCCGGACTGCGTCACCGTCTGCCCGACCGGGGCGAGCTTCAAGCGCGTCGAGGACGGGATCGTGCTCGTCAACCCGGACACCTGCATCGGCTGCAAGCTGTGCTCCTGGGCCTGCCCCTACGGCGCGCGCGAGTACGATTACGATGACGGCGTGATGAAGAAATGCACGCTGTGCGTGGACCGCATCTACAACGAGACCATCCCCGAGGAGGACCGCGTGCCGGCATGCGTGCGCGCCTGCCCCACCGGCGCCCGCTCGTTCGGCGACCTCGGCGATCCGGACAGCGCCGTGTCGCAGAAGGTGGCCGCCCGCGGCGGCTTCGATCTGTTGCCGGAGTTCGGCTACAAGCCGGTCAACAAATATCTGCCGCCGCGCAAACCGGCATCCGTGACGGCAAGCGCGCGCGCCGCCCCCGCCGAACCGCCGGTGGAGGCCGATGGCTCGGCCGCAGAGCGCCTGTTCGCCTGGGCCGACCGGGTGTTGTCGCGGTAAGCCCGTTCGGCTCCGACATGATGGCGGTGACGGATACGCCGAAATTGCTGGCGGACTTCGGCGAGCGGCCCTCTCGCGTCCTGACGCGGCTGGATTAGCCGCGAGCCACGAAGGGGGGCGGGGTCGCGAGGGGGTGCGGCGGGGCATCCGGCGCGCGGCGGATCTCCACCAGGCACGTCTGCGCCGCGCAACCCTGCGAGAGGCCCGAGGCGCCTCGGTCCAGCGTCAGCGCGTTGGGATTGCCGCCCTGGTCCTGTCCCGTCTCGTCCGGGGCGTACCAGGCGCCGGTGGCGAGACGGACGACGCCGGGCATCAGGTCCGCCGTCGGGATCGCGGCGGCGAGGCAGCGACCGCGGTCGTTGAACAGCTCCACCGTGTCGCCATGCGCGATGCCGCGCGCGGCGGCATCCGCCTCGCTGATATAGACGGGCTCGCGGCCGCCGATCTTGCCATCCTGGCTGTGCGGGCTGTGATCGAGCTGGCTGTGCAGACGCCGCACCGGCTGATCGGACAGGAGGTGCAGCGGATACGCGGCGACAGCCTCCGCGCCGAGCCACTCGAACGGCTCGAACCAGGCCGGGTGCCCCGGGCAATCTTCAAGGCCGAAGCCATCGATCGTCTCGGAGAAGATCTCGATCTTGCCGGAGGGCGTCTTCAGGGGCGCATCCTCTGGCGCGGTTCGGAAATCGGCCAGCATCGTCACCGGCTTGTCCTGCCCGGCGAGCGACACGATGCCGTCCTGCCAGAACGTCTCGAACGCCGGCAGGTCGAGCCCCAGCGCACCGGCGGCGGCGGCCGATTCGCCGTAGAGCCGGCGCAGCCAGCCCATCTCGTCGAGCCCCTCGCTGAACGCGTCCAGCGTGCCGAGGCGGCGCGAGAGATCGCAGAAGATGCGGTAGTCGTCGCGCGCCTCGCCGACCGGCTCCAGTACCTTTTTCATGGCGATGACGTGGCCTTCGCGCACCGCGGCGCCGATGTCGTCGCGCTCCAGCGTGGTGGTGGCCGGGAACACGATGTCCGCGTGGCGGGCGGCGGCGTTCCACACCTGCTCGTTGGTGAGGATGGTGTCGGGCGCTTCCCACGCCTTGCGCAGGCGGCCGAGGTCCTGGTGGTGGTGGAACGGGTTGCCGCCGGCCCAGTAGACCAGCCGGATGTCGGGATAACGGTGCGTCTTGCCGTTGTAGGTGAACGGCTCGCCCGGCTTCAGCAGCATGTCGGCGATGCGCGCGACGGGGATGAAGGCTGACACGCCGTTCCTCCCCTGCGGCAGCGTCGGACCGGGGAAAGAGGGATGGGCGCTGCCCAGCGCGTTCATGGCGCCGTAGCCGAGGCCGACACCGCCGCCCGGCAGGCCGATCTGCCCCAGAATCGCCGTCAGCGCCACCACGGCCCAGAACGGCTGCTCGCCATGCGCCGCGCGCTGCAACGACCACGTCACGTTGACCATGGTGCGCCGCGCGGCCATCCGGCGGGCGAGCGCGCGCGTCGTCTCGGCCGGGACCCCGGTGATCGCCTCGGCCCATTCGGGGGTTTTGCGCACGCCGTCGGCCGAGCCGTCGAGGTAGGCGGCGAAGCGGTCGAAGCCGACCGTGTAGCGCGCCAGGAAGTCCGCGTCGCCCAGGCCCTCGGCGCGCAGCGTCTCGCACAACGCCAGCATCATCGCGGTATCGGTGTTGGGGCGCAGCGGGATCCAGCGCACGTCGCCGCCGGTTTCCAGATTGTCGCGCACCGGGCCGATGTTGACCATCTCGACACCGGCCGCCGCCAGCCCGGCGAGGCCGGCACGGGCGCGGTGGTCGGCCGCCCCGCCGGAGGAGATCTGCGTGTTCTTGTGCGGCACGCCGCCGAAGGCGACGAACAGCTCGGTGTGCGCGGCCAGCACGTCCCACGAGGTGTGGCCGGCATTGGTCTCGCGCACCGAAGCGAGGATGTGCGGCAGGATCACCATGCCCGCGCCGAGGCTATAGGTGTCGACCGAGCGCACATAACCGCCCAGCATGTTGAGGAAGCGGTGCACCTGGCTCTGCGCATGGTGGAAACGGCCCGCGCTGGACCAGCCGTAGGAACCGCCGAAGATCGCCTCGTTGCCGTGCGCGGTGCGCACCCGCGCGATCTCGGCGGCGGCCAGGTCGAGCGCCTCGTCCCATTCGAGCTCGACGAACGGCTCGCGCCCGCGCAGGTGCGGCGCCGCGCCGGGCCCCTGTTCGAGCCAGCTCTTGCGCACGGCCGGGCGGCGGATCCGCAGCGGCGCATCGTTCAGCGCCACCTGGTGCGCGCCGATGGGCGACGGATCGGGGTCGCCCTCGTAGGGGTCGAGGCGGGGCGCGGCGCCGTCGTTGCGGACGCGGTAGATCCCCCAGTGCGAGGCCGTGTAGTGCGTCATGCGCGGATCCGTTCCGGGTGTTCTCGTGCCATCGGTGGATGTCAGCCGAAAATGCGCCCCGTCAACCGGCGGGGGCGACTTTGGCCAGATGATCCTCCACCGCGTCGTAGACCTTGAGCACGTTCATGATACCGCCGACCGGCACGGTGACGAGCAGCGCCTCGCGGATTTCGGCCGCCGTCCCGCCCGCCGCGAGGATTTTGTCGATGTGCGCCATCATCCCGTCGCCGTAGCCGGTCATCGCCACGCAGGCGAGGAAGATGAGCTGCTTGGTCTTTTCGTCGAGCGCGCCCGCGCCTGTGGTTTTCGCCACCAGCGCGCGGAAAGCGTCCGCCGCCTCCGGCTCGTTGTCGATGAAGCGCAGATAGGTCGGATTGGCCATCGCGCTATCCGCCGACGGCTTCGTCGGCCGCGGCGTCCACTTCGGCCTTGGCATGGCCGCGTTTCACAAGCGGGCCGCGGGTGGACGGCTGAATGAGGATGTCGAGGAGGTAGGGCTTGCCCGCCTCCACGGTGGCGATGGCCCGGTCGAGCGCCGCCGGGAGCTGGCCGATGGTGGCGACCGTCTCCGCCTCCACGCCCTGGGCGCGCGACATGGCGCTGATGTCGACCACGGGGTCGGTGAGGCGCATGCCGATCCACTTGTTCTCCACCGGCCGGCCGCGCTCCAGCGCCACCACCTCCTGGTGGATCTCGTCGTTGAAGTTGGAGCGGTTGTTGGCGACGATGATGAGGACGGGGATCTCGTAGTGCGCCGCGGTCCAGAGCGCGGTGGCCCCTTGCAGGAAATCGCCGTCGCCGATGATCGACATCGCGAGACGGCCGGTGCCCTTGAGCGCGAGGCCGACGCCGATGGCCATGCCCGGCCCCGCACCCAGCCCGCCGCCGCCGTCATAGCCGAGATAGTCGAGCGGATCGTTGAACGGGTAGTGCTCGGAGGAGAAGCCGAGGCCGACGCGCATCAGCGTGAAGAGACGATCCGCGCGGCGCTCGTTGAGGAGGAAGGACAGGTCGTCCTGGCCGATGGGACGCTCGGGATCGGAAAAGTCCGGGGCCTCGGGCGTGTTCTTCTGGGCCGGGTGGGACCAGGCGTTGGCGAGCCGCGGGGCCGCTTCCATCAGCGGCAGCAGCGCGTCGACCAGCGCATCGGGCTCGGCGAGGACGCGCAGATCCGCCGGCGGCAGCGCCTGGTAGTCCATGCTCCAGCCGTTGTGCACGTAGGGATCGGCGGTGCAGTTGATGATGGTGCCGACGATAGGCCCGCCCGCTTCCACCAGCGACAACGCCCCCGCCAGATCGATGGATTCGAACACGAGGATGACATCGGCCTGACGCACCAGCTCCGCCGCCTCGGCGGGATAGTGGCTTTGCGGCGCCGGCCCGTGCAGCGAATGCTCGGTGGGAAAGGACGCGCCGGTGCGAAGGTCGGACAGGACGCGCGCGCCGCAGGCCTCCGCGAGCCGCACGCGCTTGTCCCACGCCGCGCGCTCGCGCCCGACGCGGCCCGCCAGGATGATGGGCCGCTCGGCGTTGCGCAGCAGGTTGGCGATCTCGGCGCAGGTGGTGGCCGACGGTGCCGGGCTCGGGCCGGGCTGGTAGCGCTCGGTTGTCGGCAGCGCGGCGAGCGTCTCGGGGTCGATGGGCTTTTCCTGGAGGTCCGCCTCGAGGCACACGTAGACCGGCCCCTTGGGGGCGGTGCGGGCGATCTGGTTGGCGCGCAGGAACGATTCCACCACCGCGGCCGTGGAGGTGGGCTGGTCGTCCCACTTGGTGTAGTTGCGCAGGAGCGCGCCCTGGTCGCGGGCGGTGTGCACCCAGTCGACCCACGGGCGGCGCTCGTCGGCCGCCATCGGTCCCGTCGCGCCGATCACCACCATCGGCACCCGCGCGCACCACGCGTTGAAGATCTGCATCAGCCCGTGCATCAGGCCGACATTGGAGTGGAGGATGCAGCCCATGGGCTCGCCCGTCACCCGCGCATAGCCGTGCGCGATCGCCACCGCGTGGTCCTCGTTGAGGCACAGCAGCATCTGCGGGTCGCGATTGCCGAGATAATTGACGAGGCTGTCGTGGAAACCGCGATAGCTCGCGCCCGGATTCATGGCGACGTATTTGAGGTCGAGCCGGCGCACCATCTCGGCCATCACGTCGCTGGTCCAGGCGATGGCGGTGTTGCCGGAGGGCACGGGTTTTTCGATCTCGCGGGCCACTGTTACTACCTCGTTGGGGCGACGTCGCGCCCGGTGTTCTTGGCGCTCTGGATGGCCTCCCAGATGCGGGAGGGCGTCGCGGGCATGTCGATGTGGGTCACGCCCAGCGGCGCCAGCGCGTCGATGATGGCGTTCATGATAGCAGGCAGCGCGCCGATGGTGCCCGCCTCGCCCGCCCCCTTGGCGCCGAGCGGGTTGTTGGCGGTGGGCGTGCCCTGGGTGACGAGCTCGGTGGCGGGCACGTCGTCGGCGCGCGGCATGGCGTAGTCCATGAAGGAGCCGGTGAGGATCTGCCCGTCCTCGTCGTAGACGACGCTCTCGCTGAGGCACTGGCCGAGCCCCTGCGCGAACCCGCCCTGGATCTGGCCTTCCATCCCGGCATGGTCGATCACCGCGCCGACATCGTCCACGATCACGTAGCGCACGATCTCGACAGCGCCAGTGTCCGGGTCCACCTCCAGCTCGCAGATGTGGCAGGCGTTGGGATAGGTCGGCGCGGGCGGCGTGAAGGTGGCGATCTCGTCGAGACCGCCTTCGAGGTCCGGCGGCAGGCCGTTGACGTTGAAGGCGGCGCGGATCACCTCGTCGATGGTGAGGGTGCCCGCGGCCCCTTCCGCCGCGAAGGTGCCGGCATCGAAGCGAACCGCGTCGGCCGGTGCCTGCAGCAGCGCGGCAGCGATGCGGCACCCCTTGGCGATGACCTTGTCGCAGGCGCGCTCCAGCGCCGAGCCTCCCGTCATCATGGAGCGCGAGCCGAAGCTGCCGCGCCCGAACGGCGAGACATCGGTATCGCCCTGGCGCACCGTGACGCGCGCCGGGTCGATGCCGAGCCGGCCCGCGACGAGGCGGGCGAACACACTCTCGTGCCCCTGCCCGTTGGACATGGTGCCCACCAGCGCCGCGACGCCGCCGGAGGGATCGAAGCGCAGTTCGGCCCGCTCCTCCCAGGGATTGCCCACCGGCCCGCCCGCCTGCTCGATGGCGTTGGCGATGCCGAGACCCCGCCGCTTGCCCCTGGCCGCCGCCTCGGCGCGGCGGGCGGGGAAACCGTCCCAGTCCACCAGGGCGCGCGCGGTGTCCATGTTGCGGCCGAAATCGCCGCTGTCGTAGACGAACAGGAAGCCCGTATCGTAGGGCATCGCCTCCGGGGGGATGACGTTTTTGCGGCGCAGGTCGAACGCGTCGACGCCCGTTTCGGCGGCGGCGGCGCTGATGAGGCGCTCCAGCACGTACGTCGCCTCCGGCCGCCCGGCGCCGCGATAGGACGAGGTGGGGCGCGTGTTGGTGAAGACGCCGCGCACGTCCGCACGGATCGCCGGCGTGGTGTAGGGGCCGGACAGCGAGCCGAGATTGTTGGTGGGTGGGTGAGCGCCGCGCAGCGAGACGCAGGCGCCCAGGTTGGCCAGCGCATCGTATCGAATGCCAAGGAAGCGGCCCTCGGCATCGAGCGCGAGGGCGGCCTCCACCAGCGTCTCGCGGGCGTGGTCGTCACTGATGAAGGCTTCCGAGCGCTCGCACAGCCACTTCACCGGCCGGCCGAGCCGCCGCGCCGCCCACAGCACCAGGATATCCTCGGCGAACAGCCCGCCCTTGAGGCCGAAGCCGCCGCCCACGTCCGGCGACACCACGCGCACGGCCGCTTCCGGCACGTCGAAGATCCGCCGCGCCAGCACGTTGCGGATCTGGTGCGGCATCTGGTGGCCGACGGTGAGTGTCATGCGTCGGGTGCCGCGGTCGTACTCGCCGATGGCGATGCGCGGCTCCATCGGATTGGCCGAGACGCGGTTGATCGAAAGGCTGACCCGCGTCATGTGCGCGGCGGCGGCCTCCGCCGCGCGCCAGCGCTCCGCATCGCCCAGCTCGTAGCGGAAGGAGACGTTGCCCGGCGCCTCCCGCGGCCACAGGACCGGCGCGCCCTCCGCAACGGCCCGTGCGGGGGAGACGACGGCCGGCAGCGGGTCGTACTCGACCTCCACCGTGTCGGCCGCATCGCGAGCGCCCTCGGCCGTCTCGGCGAGGACGATGGCGACGGCTTCGCCCACCATGCGCACCGTGTCCACCGCCATGGCGCGGTGGGGCGGCTCGATCACCTTCTGGACCGAGAAATCGGCGCGCCTCGGCAGGCTGACGCAGGGGATGGCGCCCACCCCGTCGGCGGCAAGGTCGGCGCCGGTGAGGATCGCCACCACGCCCGGCACGGCGCTGGCCGCCGCACCGTCGATGGCACCCAGGCGGGCGTGCCCGTACGGCGCGCGCACCACCTTCATGTGCAACGCGCCGGCGGGCTTGATGTCGTCGACATAGCGGCCCGTGCCGGTGATGAAGCGGGCATCCTCGACGCGGCCGGTGTGGCCGTGTCCGCCGAAGCGGCTCATGGGGTCGTCCTTGGCAAAGCGGTCTGTCTCATTCTCCGGGCCCGGCGAAGGCACCCTCCGGCGTCTCGTGCACGAAGTGGCAGGCCGTCAGGTGGCCCGTGCCGGTGGCGCGCAGCGGCGGCACCTCGGCGGCGCAGATCGGCTCGGCGAAGGGGCACCGGGTGCGGAAGCGGCAGCCCGAGGGCGGGTTCGACGGGCTCGGAATCTCACCCTCCACCAGCTCGCGCTTCTTTCCGCGCGCCGCCTGGGGCGAGGGCCGCGGCGCCGCCGCGATCAGCGCGCGGGTGTAGGGGTGGAGCGGGCGTTGCCACAGCGAACGGCGGTCGGCGATCTCCACCACCTGGCCGAGATACATGACCATCACGCGGTCGGCGATGTGCCGCACCACCGACAGGTCGTGCGAGATGAAGAAGTACGACAGGCCGTACTGCTTCTGCAGGTCGCGCAGGAGGTTCACCACCTGGGCCTGGATCGACACGTCGAGCGCCGAAACCGCCTCGTCGCAGACGATGAGCGAGGGGTTGAGCGCCAGCGCGCGGGCGATGCCGATGCGCTGGCGCTGACCGCCGGAGAACTCGTGCGGGTGGCGCTTGGCCGCTTCCGGCGGCAGGCCCACGATGCGCATCAGCTCCGCCACCCGCGCACGCCGCTCGGCCTTGTTGCCGCGGCGGTGCACCATCAGCGGCTCTTCCAGGATCCGCCCCACCGTGAGGCGCGGATTGAGCGAGGCGAACGGGTCCTGGAAAATCATCTGCACGCGCGGACGCAAGGGGCGCATCTGGCGGCGCGTGAGGCCCGAGATCGTCTGGCCCTCCAGCACCACCTTGCCGTCGGTGATCGGGCTGAGGCCGACGATGGCCTTGCCGAGCGTGGACTTGCCGCAACCCGATTCGCCGACGAGGCCCAGCGTCTCCTCCTTGCCGATGGTGAAGCTCACCCCATCGACGGCAAAGACCGTGCCCTTGCGAGTGGCGAAATGGACCTTGAGGCCCGCCACATCGAGGAGCGCGCTCATGCCGTGCGCTCCGCGACGGCGACGTGGCAGGCGACCTCGCGCCCGTCCGCCAGCGCGGTGCGGGGCGGGTCGATCGCGCGGCACACGTCGATGGCGCGCGGGCAGCGCGGCGCGAAGGCGCAGCCGGCCGGCAGCTTGCCGATGGGCGGCACCATGCCCGGGATCTCGGTGAGGCGGCGGTCCGGGTCGTCGTCGTCGTCGGCATCGTCGGCGTTGGGCGTCGCGCCGAGGAGGCCCAACGTGTAGGGGTGCAGCGGATCGGCGAAGAGACGCGTCACGTCGGATTTTTCCACCACGGTGCCGGCGTACATCACCGCCACCTGGTCGGCGACCTCGGCGACCACGCCGAGATTGTGCGTGATCAGCACGACGGCGGTGTCGGACTCGTCCTGCAATTGCGCCAGCAGCGTCAGGATCTGCGCCTGGATCGTCACGTCGAGCGCGGTGGTGGGCTCGTCGGCGATGAGGAGCTTCGGCTGGCAGGCGAGCGCCATCGCGATCATCACGCGCTGGCGCATGCCGCCCGACAGGCGGTGCGGATATTCGTTGAGCCGCGCAGCCGCGTCCGCGATGCGCACGCGCTCCAGCAGCTTCACCGCGAGCCGCCGCGCCTCGCGCCGCGAAATGGAGCGATGCTGGCGCAGCACCTCCACGAGCTGGGTGCCGATGGTCATCACCGGGTTGAGCGATGTCATCGGCTCCTGGAAGATCATCGAGATCTCGTTGCCGCGCACGTCGCACATTTCCGCTTCCGACAGCGGTACCAGGTTGCGCCCGTCGAGCAGGATCTCGCCGGCGGCGATCTCGGCGCTGGTTTCGGGCAGCAGCCGCATCACCGACAGCGCGGTGACGGACTTGCCGCTGCCCGATTCGCCGACCACCGCCAGAGTCTCGCCGGCTTCGACGGACAGGTCGATGCCGCGCAGCACCTCCACCTTGCCGTCGGCGGTCTGGAACCGGGTCCTGAGACCCTTGATTTCGAGGACTGGGGGCACGGGCGGCTAACGGTTCTTGAGGTGCGGGTTGAGGGCATCGTTCAGCCCCTCGCCCACGAGGTTGAGGGCGAGCACCGTGAGGAGGATGCACACGCCCGGAATGGCCGCCATGTACCAGGCCGTGCGCAGCGCCGACCGGCCGATCCCGATCATGGTGCCCCAGCTCATCACGTTGGGATCGCCGAGGCCGAGGAACGAGAGCCCCGCCTCGGTGAGGATCGCCGTCGCCACCATGATCGAGCTCATCACGATGACCGGCGGCATGGCGTTGGGCAGGATCTGGCGGAAGATGATGCTGCCCTCCCCCATGCCGATGACGATGCAGGACTGCACGAACTCGCGCTCGCGCAGGGACAGCGTCTCGGCCCGCACCAGCCGTGCGATGGGCGGCCAGGAGACCAGCGCGATGGCAATCACCACGTTGACGAGCGAGGTGCCGAACATGGCCACCAGCACGAAGGCGAACAGGAAGTTCGGGATCGTCTGGAAGACGTCGGTGAAGCGCATCAGAAGGTCGTCGAGCCAGCCGCGGAAGTAGCCGGCACACGCGCCGATGACGATACCGATGGTGAGCGCCGCCGCCGCCGCCGACAGGCCCACCAGCAGCGAGACGCGCGCCCCGTTCAGGATGCCGCGCAGGATGTCGCGGCCGAGCACGTCGGTGCCGAGCGGATGGGCCGGGTCGACGAACGGGAAGGTGAACGGCGTGCCGACGATCTCCCACGGGCTGCCCGGCACCACCATGGGGCCGAGCGCGGCGAGGAGGACGATCACCGCCATCAGGGCGAGGCCGAAGACGGCCGTGCGGCGGCGGCGGAACCGGCGCCAGAAGTCGGACAGGGCTTCCATCTCAGGCGACCTCGATGCGCGGATCGAGCACCGCATAGAAGAGGTCCGTGGCGATGTTGATCAGCACCACCAGCGCCGAGGCGAAGATCACCGTGCCGAGCAGCAGGTTGTAGTCGCGCTGGAACACGGCGTCGAAGGCGAGGCGGCCGAGGCCGGGCCAGTTGAACACGGTCTCCACCATCACCGCGCCGCCGAGCAGCGTGCCCACCTGGACGCCGAGCATGGTGACCATCGGCAAGATCGCGTTGGGCAGCACATGGCCGAACGCGATGCGGCCGCGCCGCAGCCCCTTGGACCGTGCGGTGCGGATGAAGTCGAGATTGTAGACCTCCAGCATCGAGGCGCGCATCAGGCGGGTGTAGATCGCCATGTGGTAGACCGCGAGGGTGCAGGCTGGCAGGATCAGGTGCCACATGACGTCGAGCGTGCTCTGCCAGACGTTGAAGCGCCCGCCGATGGTGTACATGCCGCCCGTCGGCAGTAGCCCCAGCTTCACGCTGAACAGCACGATGCCCATCAGCCCGAGCCAGAACAGCGGCGTCGCGTAGCAAAGGAGCGCGAGGACGGAGATGAGATCGTCCGTCCACGTGTTGACGCGCCGCGCCGCGACCACGCCCAGAAGCAGGCCGGAGGTGAAGGCGATCAGGATCGTCGTCAGCATCAGGATCAGCGTCGCGGGCAGCCGGTCGAGGATGAGGTCGAGCACCGGCGTCGCGTTGCGGTAGGAGTAGCCGAGGTCGAACTGCGCGATGTTGAGGAAGTATTGGCCGAGCTGCACGTAGAGCGGCTGGTCGAGCCCGAATTCGGCCCGCAGCTGTGCCAGGTATTCCGGGTCGCCGGCCCCGAACTCGCCCGCGAGCAGGTCCACCGTGTCGCCCGGCGCCAGGTGCAGGATCATGAAATTGAGGACGATGATCGCCGCGATCGTGATGAGGCCCTGGCCGATGCGCCTGGCGAGATAGGGAGCGAGGTTCTTCATTTGTCGCGCGATCCGTCTATGTCGGGCAGCACCGTCGCGCACGGCATCGCGGGCCGGGTCGTGCCTTCGGGTGGTCCCCGGCCGCGCGAACGGCCGGGGACCGATGACGCCTAGTCTTCGAGATAGACGTTGGCGAAGTTCTCGTAGACGCCGAGCGCCGTCTGGTTGAGGCCCTTCACCGACTTATCGTACACCGAGAACCAGTTGATGTAGACGATCGGGTAGGTGGACAGGTCGGTCATCGCGAGCTGCTGCATCTTCTTGTACAGCTCCTTGCGTTTTTCGAGGTTCACCTCGACCTGCGCGGCCTCGAGGATCTCGTCCATCTCCTCGCTGGCGTAGCCCGCACCGTTGGAATAGGCGACGCCCTTCTTGATGTTGTCGCTCCAGTAGAAGCGGTGCAGACCGATCACCGGGTCGGCGATGTTGGACGCGGCGAAGATGTTCACGTCGAAATCGTTGTCGGTCCAGATGCGGCGCACATAGGTCGGCCCGTCCGCAGCGCGCAGCGTGGCTTCGACGCCGATCTTGGCGAGGTTCTGCTTCAGGATTTCCGCCGTCTGCGAGTAGGTGTCGCCGCTCGGCGAGTAGTCGATGGTCATCGAGAAGCGCTTGCCGTCTTCCTTGACCGGATAGCCGGCCTCGTCGAGCAGCGCCGCCGCCTTGTCGAGGTCGAAATCGTAGTGCGGCACGTCCGTGGTGTGGAAGTCGGCCTGGCGGTTGGTGATCGGCCCGTCGGCGGGGGTGGCGAAGCCGTGCCAGACGTTGTCGACCAGGAAGTCCTTGTCGATGGCGTGCACGATGGCCTGGCGCACGCGCACATCCTGCCACTGATCGCGGCGCAGGTTGAAGTCCATGTAGTTGACGGAGGTGTTGTAGCCCCAGCCGTCGGTCGACACCTCGAGCTGCGGGTTGGCGTCCATGCGCGCCACGTCGCTCAGCGGGATGACGTATTGCGCGCCGTACTGGACTTCGCCGCTCTCCAGCGCCGCCGCGCGCGAGGCGCTGTCGGAGATGAGGCGGATGACGAGCTGGTCGAGATAGGGCTTGTCGCCATCCCAATAATTCTCGTTGCGCGTCAGGATGATGTGGCTGCCGCGCTCGTACTCGCCGAACTTGAACGGGCCGGTGCCGATGGGCGCGGTGTTGGCCGGGTTCTTCATCACGTCCGTGCCGTCGTAGACGTGCTTGGGCATGATCGGCGACTCGGCGCCGGCGAGCGCGCGCATCACGTACGGGCTCGCCGTGGAAAACTTGAAGACGGCCGTGAGATCGTCCGGCGTCTCCACCGCCTCCAGGAACTGGAAGGTGGACTTGCCGCGCGGATGGCGCTGCTTGAGGATCTCCATGAACGTATAGGCGACGTCCTCGGAGGTCATCGGCTCGCCGTCGTGGAAGGTCACGCCCTCGCGCAGGTGGAAGGTGATGGTGAGACCGTCGTCCGACACCTCCCAAGACTCGGCAAGGCGCGGGATCAGGTTGAAGTTCTCGTCATAGGAGACGAGACCATCGAAGATCTTGGACGACACGACGTAGACCGGCGAGGAGCTGTTGAGCGCCGACACCAGGATCGAGGGCTGCGGGTCGAGGCTCATGGTCATCGAGCCGCCGTGCACCGGCTCGGCATGCGCCGTGGCGAGCGGGCCAAGCGCGAGCACGGCAAACGGCACCACCAGCGATCGTGCGAGCCCCCGGCGCGTCAATCCGATATTTTTGATTTTCATAAGCTCTGTCCGTTGGTTCGAGTGTCGTCGACAGGATGGATTCAAGACTTGAACATGGCCGTCTGCGGGGCGAACAGCTCCTCGAGCGCGACTTTGCGGTGCGCGATGCCCTGTTCCAAGCAAAATGCCAGGAAGGCCTCAAGCGTCGTACGGTTGCGTTCCACGCCGTAGGGCCAGTAGTCGGCACCGAACAAGGCGCGCATCCGCTCCGCCTGCTCGTACATCCAGGGATAGGGGTAGCGGGAGACCATGCTGTCGGCCATGCGCGCCAGGCTGCGCAACTTGGCCGTCTGGAACGCCGTGCACAGGTTGAGCGCCGCGTAGGGGAAGCGCGCATGGACGTCCGCGCGGATCGCGATCACGTGCATGATCGGGTAGATGCCCGTCTCGCGATAGTAGGCGCTGTCGGCCTCCATGCCGCCGCCGAACAGGCGCACCAGCGGGGCCTCCTCGCCGGCCGCCCCGTGCGGCAGATGGGAGGAGATGATGGCGTCGAGATCGCCCGCCAGCAGCATCTCGTTGAGCGAGCGGTCGGGCTCCGCCGTCACCTTGAAGCCGTCCGGCCACTTCACCTTGACCGACGAGGTGTGGCCCGGCGCGTTGACGCCCGCATGCACCCAATCGATGCCCCCCAGCGGCACGCCGCAGGTGTGGGCGAGGAAGCCGCGCGCGTAGATGCCGGCCGTATGCGCCCAGTCGGGGAAGCCGATGCGCGCGCCTTTGAGGTCGTCCGCCGAGCGCACGGGTCCGCCGCGCCGCACGAAGAAGGCGGACTGGCGGAACATGCGCGAGGGGAAGACCGGGATCGCCGTCAGCGAGGTGTCGCCCTGCGACAGCAGCGAGACGTACATGCCCAGCGACATCTCCGACACGTCCCACTCGCGAAACCGGGTGAACCGGGCAAAGATTTCCGGAACCGGCAGGTTCTGGACGTTCAGCGCGATGCCTTCGGGGCGCACGCTGCCATCCATGATGTCACGCACGTGGTCGTACTCGCAGATGGCGAGCGACAGGTTGGCTTTGTCAGTCATCGTCGTCCGTTCGCGTGGCCTTCGTCGGCATTGCCCGCTTCGCAAGGGCCGCAGAGCGGCGCGGGCATGGCCGCTGCGCCAAGTCCCGGGCGGGCAGGCGCGGTGCAGCCGATCGCCGCACACCAGCATGTCGCGCCGCACAATGCAATCACGCTGGCGCCAGCGCGTAGTCGACCGCCGCATCCGCATGCAGCAGCGTGGAATCGAGCGTCGGCAGGTCCACATCCCCGGCGCCGATCAGGAGCCCGATCTCGGTGCAACCGAGGATTACGCTGTCGGCCCCCTTCGCCTTGCCACGCGCGATAATGTCGAGATAGGCCGCGCGCGATTGCGGCCGCACCATGCCGCAGCACAGTTCCTGGAAGATCACGTCGTGCACCACCTGGCGGTCCGCCGCCTCGGGCACGATGGGTTCGAGGTCCCACCGCTGGCGCATGCGTTCGGTGTAGAAGTCCTGCTCCATGGTGTACTTGGTCGCCAGGAGCAGCGGACGCTTGGAGCCCTGCCCCCGCACCGCCTCGCCGGTCACGTCGGTGATGTGCAGCAGCGGCACGCCGATGGCGCCGGTCACCTCGGGCGCGAGCTTGTGCATGGTGTTGGTGCAGATCAGGACGCACGCCGCGCCGGCCCGCTCGAGCTTGCATGCGATGTCGCAAAGGGCGCGCGCCGCCTCGTCCCAGGCCCCCGCCGTCTGCATCGCCACGATGCGCGCGAAATCGACCGAATGGACGATCACCTCGGCCGAGTGCAGCGACCCGCAGCGGTCGCGAACCTGCTCGTTGATCCGGCGATAATAGACAGCGGTGCTCTCCCAGCTCATCCCGCCGATTAGCCCGATGGTGCGCATCCCAACTCCGTAGATTTCCGTGTCGTGCGAGCATACCCGTGCGGCGCGGCCTGCATTCTGCATATTGCGATATGATTCCGGCCGAATCTGCGCGATTTATTCGCTCAAGCGCCGACAGGCGTCACTATCTTTCATCGAACGCCGGCGGGCGGGAGCACCATGAGCATCGATTCGATCGACCGCGCGCTTCTGCGCACCCTGCAGCGGGACGCTACGGAGCCGGTTTCGGCCATCGCAGAGCGCGTCGGCATCAGCCAGGCGCAATGCTGGCGTCGCATCCGCAAGCTGGAGCAGGAGGGCTATATTACCCGCCGCATCGCATTGCTCGACCGGCGCAAGGCCAACGTCCCGCTGACGGTGTTCGTGACGCTGCGCACCGCGCGCCATTCCGCCGAATGGCTCGACGGCTTCCGCCGCGCCATCTCGCCCATCACCGAGGTGGTGGAGGCGTGGCGCCTCACCGGGCGGGACGATTATCTCATCAAGCTGGTGCTGCCGGACGTGGATGCCTACGACCGGGTCTATCAGCGGCTGATCGAGCAGGTGGAATTCCTCGACGTCAGCGCCTCCATCGCCATGGAAGAGATGAAGTTCACCACCGAGATCCCCACCGCATACTACGAGGCCAAGTGACGCCAGTGCGCCCCTCGCGGCCCGGACCGTCAGCGAAGCTTCACGCGACCGACACATAACTGTCGAGGAACCCCGCTACAGCCGTGACCCATGGCGAGCGGGGGATCCATGGCCACTATCCGCGTTGAGGCTCTCTCGAAAAAATTCGGCAGCGAGGCAGCGCTGTCGAACGTGTCGCTGACTGTCGAATCGGGCGAGATGGTGGCGCTGATCGGCGCCTCCGGCTCCGGCAAGTCGACGCTGATCCGCCACATGGCCGGCCTCCTGGCGGCCGATCCGAAGTCACCGTCGCGCGTGACGGTCGACGACCGCGTGATCCAGGAAGGCGGCCGCCTCGTCCGCAACGCCAAGTCGATGCGGCGCCGCGTCGGCGTCATCTTTCAACAATACAATCTCGTGGGACGCCTGTCGGTGATGACCAACGTCTTGGTGGGCGTGCTCGGGCGCATACCCGCCTGGCGCGGCACGCTCGGGCTGTTCAACGCACAGGAGCGGCACGTGGCGCTCGCGGCGCTGGAGCGCGTCGGCATCCGCCACACCGCCCACCGCGCGGCCTCCACGCTGTCCGGCGGCCAGCAGCAGCGGGCCGCCATCGCGCGCGCCCTGGTACAGCAGGCCGACGTGATCCTCGCCGACGAGCCCATCGCCTCGCTCGATCCGGCCTCGGCGCGCCGCATCATGGAGACGCTGCGCACCATCAACCGCGATGACGGGATCACCATCGTCGTGTCGCTGCACCAGGTGGAATATGCGCGGCACTACTGCGCGCGCACCATCGCGCTGGCGGGCGGCAAGGTGGCCTATGACGGCCCCTCCAGCGCCCTCACCAACGCCTTCCTCACAGAACTCTACGGCGATGCGGCGGAGGAACTCATCCTGCCCGACGCACCCGTGACGGACCGCGCGCCGGCACCCGCCGGCGCCGCATTGGCCAACGCCTGAGCCTTGGGCCCAGGTCAACCCGGGAGACATTCATGAAACCCCTCAACGCCCTCAAGGCGCTGGCGCTCGGCTTCGCCATCGCGACGCCCGCGCTGGCCCAGGACGCGCCGACGGAGATCAATTTCGGCATCATCTCCACCGAGTCGCAGCAGAACCTGCGTCAGCAGTGGGAGCCGTTCCTGGCCGACATGGAAGCGGCCACCGGCGCCAAGGTGAACCCGTTCTTCGCCTCCGACTATGCCGGCGTCATCGAGGGCATGCGCTTCGACAAGGTGCAGGTCGCCTGGTTCGGCAACAAGTCGGCGATGGAAGCGGTCGACCGGGCCGAGGGCGAGATCTTCGTGCAGACCGTCGACGGCTCGGGCAACCCCGGCTACTGGTCGCTGATCCTGGCGCCGGCCGACTCGCCGCTCACCTCGGTCGAAGACCTCCTCAAGTGCGACGGCACGCTGAATTTCGGCATCGGCGATCCGAACTCCACCTCCGGCTTCCTGGTGCCCACCACCTTCGTGTTCGCCGCCAACGGCATCGACCCGAAGGAATGCTTCAAGACGGTGCGCAACGCCAACCACGAGACCAATGCCCTCGCGGTTGCCAACGGCCAGGTCGACGCGGCGACCAACAACACCGAGAACCTTGCCCGGATCGAGCAGAACAATCCCGAGGCCTTCAAGAAGATCAAGATCATCTGGAAGAGCCCGCTGATCCCGGCCGACCCGATCGTGTGGCGCAAGGACCTGCCGCAGGAAACCAAGGACAAGATCAAGAACTTCTTCCTCACCTATGGCACCAGCGAGACGGCCGGCGACCAGGCTGCCGAGCTGAAGGTTCTCGAGGCTCTCGTTTGGGCGCCCTTCCGCACCTCCTCCAACGATCAGCTGCTGCCCATCCGCGTGATGGAACTGAGCAAGCAGATCGCCCAGATCGAGGCCGACGACGCCCTCTCCGCCGAGGACAAGGCCGCCAAGACCGAGCCGCTGAAGGCCGAGAAGGCCGAGCACGAAGCCGCCATCGCGGCGCAGACGCAGGGCTGACCCATACGACATCGGCGGCGGGCTGCCTTGCTGTGGCCCGCCGCCGTTTCTTTTCGCGCCACAGGAGCCGCGCTTGACCGAGACCGCCCAACCGCGCCCCGATCGCGCCGGCCCGCGCCCGGACCCCGCGCAGAACTACACGCTGAAGCGCAACTGGGCCCAGACGCTGAGCAATTTCGGCATGTGGGGCGCTCTCGCCGTCGCGCTTGCGTGGAGCTGGTACCCGGCGGAGATGGACCGCTGGACCTTCCTGATCTCCGACGCCAAAAACATGCGCGTCTTCGCGACCGACTTCATGTCCCCGGACTTCGGCGACTGGCGCTACTATGTGCGCGAGATGGTGGTCACGGTGCAGATCGCGCTGTGGGGCACCTTTCTCGCCGTGGTGGTATCGGTGCCGCTGGGCATCCTCGCCTCCTCCAACATGACGCCCTGGTGGGTAAACCAGCCGGTTCGCCGGCTGATGGACGCCTTCCGCGCCATCCACGAGATCGTCTTCGCGGTGCTGTTCGTCGTGGCCGTGGGGCTCGGCCCGTTCGCGGGGGTGATGGCGCTCTTCGTGCACACCACCGGCATCCTCGCCAAGCTCTTCTCCGAGGCCGTCGAGGCGATCGACCCGCGCCCGCAGGAGGGCATCCGCGCCACCGGCGCCAACGTGGTCCAGGAGGTGGTGTACGGCGTCATCCCGCAGGTGCTGCCGCTGTGGCTGTCGTTTTCGCTCTACCGGTTCGAATCCAACGTGCGCTCGGCGACGGTGCTGGGGCTGATCGGCGCGGGCGGCATCGGCCAGGTGCTGTTCGAATCGATCCGCGGCTTCTACTACCCGCAGGCGTCGGCCATCATCATCGTCGTCATCGTGACGGTGACCATCACCGACCTCCTGTCCCAGCAGCTCCGCAAGATGGCGATCTGACGGTCGCCGCCCGCCGAGGCGGAGCCCGGCTTCCGTTCGGGCGAAACTCGCTCTAACCTGCCGCGACGTCCGCAACGGTGGCCCATCGCGGGATGCCGCAGCCGGCCTAGCAAGGCGAGTTACATTGTCCGATTTCCGCCACGTCGCTCCCGATCCGCTCGTGGGGACGGTCGCCCTCGTGGGTGAAGCCCCCAACGCGTGCGACTATGCCGAAGAGATCGACGCCTGCGATGTGGTCGTGCGGCTCAACCGCGCCAAGCATTGCGGCAAGGCGGGCACGCGCACCGACGTGCTGGCACTGATGAACATCGGCCCGAAGGGCGCGTTGATGGCCAAATCCTGGCGCGTCAGCGAGCAGGCGATCGCCGCGCGCCCGGCGCTGTGGTTCGTGTTCCGCCCGAAATGGCTTGCCATGGCCCGGGCCAAGCAGATCGAAAAGCACGGCGAGAATCCGGCGCGCGACGCCTACATGCAGGACCACACCGAAGCGCTGCACAAATCTGTCGGCGCGCTGCCGGGCGTGTTCTTCCTGCCCGCCGATACGACGCGAAACACCACCGCCACGCTCGCCGATTTCGGGGCCAAGCAAGGCACCAGCCCCAGCACCGGCGCCATCGTCGCGCAATTCCTTCTCGCCGGGAGCCCGCAAGCGCACATCAAGGCGTTCGGCTTCACCCACGAGGGGGCCTGGCACGGCCACCCCTGGAACGCGGAGGCGGCCTGGTTCGACCACCTGTGCGCCGAGGGCCGGATGGCGCGCAAGCCCGACACGGCCGCCGCGCGTTAGCTGGGTCTATGCGGCCGCCGCGCCGGCTTTCGCGGCGGCGATGAAGGCGGCGAAGGCGGCAAGCTGGCCCGTGATGGCCTTGCGCGTGGCCTCGTCGGCGATCTTGCCGTCCTCGCCGATCTTCGCGCCGGCCGATCCCACGAACACCTCGGGCTTGTTCATCACCCGCCCGTCCAGGAACACCATCACCTGGCGCAGGTGATACTGCATGCGCGAGCCGCCCAGCATCCCGCCCGAGGCCGATTGCAGCGCCACCGGCTTGCCGGCGAACGGCTGGCCCGGCAACCGCGAGATCCAGTCGATGGCGTTCTTCAGCCCGCCCGGCACCGAAAAATTGTACTCCGGCGACACGATGATCACCCCGTCCGCCGCGCGCACGGCCGCCCCCATGGCCTCCACGGCCGGCGGAAACCCCTCCGCCTGGATGTCGGCGTCGTAGATCGGCAGATCGGCGAAGGACGGGGCATGGGCAAAGCGCATCCCCTCCGGTGCCAGCGCCGGCAGCGTCTCGACGATGGCGCGGTTGAAGGAGCCTTTGCGCAAGCTGCCGCAAAACACGAGCACGTTGGAGGAAATCGTCATCGGGTGTCCCGTCGCCGTTGGAGTTGGCGCGACTTCAACACATGGCACGGCCGACGCCAATGTGCCGGAGTGCCGCCCGGTGCGGCCGGCCGCCCCTTTGCCAGGGCGCAGCCGGACACGCCGGGCTCGGTCTCAGCGCGCGCCGTCCGGCTGGAGCGGCACGGGCTCGCCCCTCGGCTCGGCCGGCTCCACATCGTGAGACCGATGGGCCGCGGCCCCGCCGCCTTCGGCTTGACCCGCAACCACGAGCGCCATCCCGTCCCGCGCGACACACGAAAAAGTCGGATATTGATCCTCAGTCATCACCAACCCTCATTTTTCTCTTCAGAGGAAATCACCATGACTTCCCGACAGTTTTTAAATATTCATCACCGCGTGGAATTAAACGAATACTCGCAGAGTCCATCCGAATTGTAATTTTCCCGCACGAAGACAGGACCGGCGGCAGGTGTCCTGACGGCGGCCTCGCCAAAGGCGGCTTTCGCGCGGCGCGCGCGAATTTCACCGGCGGCCCCGGATTGGCCCGACACTTTCATGCCGCATCGGGCAACAACACCGCGAGGCCGCATGGACGAGGATGCCCCCGCCCGATCCCAGCCCGAGCGAAGCCGGCGACACCGGCGGCGCCCGCGAGGTTGCGCCTCACGCGCCCAGCGACACGTGCGCGGCGGCCACCTTCCAGCCGGCCGGGCCCAGTTGCCAGACCTGGCTCTGGCACCCTTTCCGGCCCGAATTGGTCCGCTGGTATTGCGCGGTCGCCACCGCGATCTGCGGGCTCAAGGCGTGGATCTCCACCCGCGTCAGCGTGCGGGCCACGTCGCCCGGATCGCGCGCGCGGCGGAAGGCGGCGATGTCCTCGAAGCCATAGAGGCCGCTGTCGTCCATCATCCGCACCGTGTGGTTGCAGATGGAATTGGCGCGGCCGGTGTTTCTGATTTCGATG